>CAZVRL010000001.1:0-7930 GCA_964630285.1 uncultured Candidatus Peribacteria bacterium
CTCTGATCTTGGGTGATTCTCGGTTGGTACAAAGTGAACAAAGTACTCGAAAAAACCTATTCTGTCGGGAAATATGATATTATCTTCCAGAAGAAGTGAGGTTCTAAAAAATAATACATGCAGACATTTTTTGCTCTCATTGCTGCTGGCTTCGGCTTATTTCTCTGGATGTATATCGTTTCCTATATGATGTATCGAGGGGTAAAAGCTGATTTTATAGAAAAAGCTCGTATGGGCGTACTTCGAGGAGTAGCGGTTGCTGGTTTTTTTGTACTTTTCCAATACATACCAGGCTTGGGGCATTTTATTCAGCGAGACTGGGTACTCTTCCCAGCTATTTTTTTCATAATTTCACTTCCTTTTTCTTGGCAGAGAATCCATATTGCTACTGTTTTCCCCATTATTCTCTCTCTCCTTGCTTGGTTTCTCCTGTCTTTTGCGACTGATTCATTTACGAGCCTCCTATGGCCTCCATTTCATGAGGAAATAGGGAAATGGTATCAATCTGTCACCATGAGTTATCCAGCTGTTCTGAGCCCCTTTGTGAGTCTCGGTTTTGCCTTCCTAGAAAATTTCCGTTATTACAGCTATGATTTGAGTATTCCTCAGATGATGGGGCGCACTCTTTTTTCTCTCCCGCTCCATATATTTGTGGGGCTTATGGCCTTTTGGATATTTCTATCGCTCAAAAATCGTACCCTCTGAGTATTTCTCGGGCTTATTTTTGCTATAGCTTTCCACGCTCTCTATAATTGGTCACTTGGGTTTTCTATGGTGATAACGCTGTTTCTGATTATTATGGGCTATATGTTTTACGGTTGGAGTCTCGAGAATGGTTGGTGGAAAAAAAGTATATAAAAAACGCTCCTACTCAGGAGCGTTTTTTTAGAGGTATTATCTTTCCTTACACTTTTCTGAGAGCGCTTATTTCATCCTGTATACGATTTACTTCCTTTTCACTACCAGTGTCTGTGAGGAGCCAACGATTGTAGAGGTCAATTGCGATAGCTTCTCGTGTCTGGTCTCCGAGGACACCAGCGTAAGGAGATGTAGCACTGTCTATTACTTTGAGTTCGAGTTGGTATTTTATAAGTGCTGCTTTTGTGAGTTCTCCAAAGATAGCCGTATCCTTGTGATCGAGGTGACCAACTTGTTTGAGTATTTTTTGGATAGTACGAATTTCTGGATGTACTTGCTTGAGTTTTGCAGTGGGGATCTTCTTGAGCGTGTTTACGAACTCGAGTTTCTTCTTGTCTCGTGATTTATTCAAAACATCTTTTGCTTCCTCGAGATCAGACTCGAGGCTCGCGATTTGCTCTTTTCTCTCTTCGTATGATTTGTATGACTCAGCGAGTGTGCTTTTCGTGACTGGTCCATAGAATCCTGCTCCTGGGTCTTCTTCTCCAGTAACAATCTTTTTCTCGAGCTGAAATGCGTAGAGTGAATCAACGAGACGCTTATTGTAGATACCATCTACTTCGAATTTGAAATAACCGAGGTCTTTGAGCTTTGTCTGTAAATCACGCACATCACCAATCTCCGACGTAGTCTGGCTTGGTTCGAGATTTGTTGTTGGGGTTGTTGTAGTATCTGTGCTATCAGTGGTTGGAGTTGTAGCGGTATTATTTACTACAGTAGTATTGTTTGTCTTGTTGAGCTCACCAGAGAGGAGGGCTTTGAGCATGGCGCGTGTTTTTGGGCCATATGTTCCTGCGCCATCGTCTGTTTTTTCTTTGACGATACCATTTGCTTTTTGAAAACGGAAAATCGCATCGGTGAGAGCTTCATTATAGAGACCATTGATGGCTCCCGTATATGCTCCGACGCGAGTAAGGAGCTTCTGAACTGTTTTTAGATCTTCTACATCACTTCCTGTACCAATAGGCATAGTAAATGGATCAAATGTTTTTTTGACTCCAGAAGCGAGAGGAACTGTTTCTGTGTTCGGATTTTTACAGTCAGCTGAAACGCCATCGAAAGAAGTACTATCAGGTATGGTAACGTTGTTATCAAAATCTACATAGACCGTTTGTACGCCAAAGTTGATCGCACGACAGAGGCCTTCTTGTCCTTTTCCCATATAGATATCGAGGCGAGGAAGACGTGATGCAGAATGGATAGCACCGCCTCGGTCGAGAATAGTTCCGTGAAAATCGAGGTTATATGGAGCACCTTTTATATTGATAGTCTGTTTGATGTGGACACGAGTATTGTATGGTTTCTCTCGAGGAGCTGCGACAACACCGATACGTACTGGTTGTCCTGAAGCTGTTGTTTTCCCTTCTCCGTTCATCTTGACCTCATCTTCGTAATTTCCGTGAAGATAAAATTCTTGTCCTTCGAGGGGAGAATAGTAGGCTGATACAAGATAATAAGCACCCTCTGCATGGGTAGCTGTGGGTATCAATTGTGTTCCGAGAAACATGAGTGCCAAGAGGCTAGAAATGCGACGCATAATAGAAAAAAGTTATGTCCATATTGTATTCCAGGAGAATCAATGGCAACCCAAAAGTTATTGACATAAAAAACACGATAAAATGCAAATTTCTCGACTTGCATCACCTTTTTTTGAGATACAATTTCTCTATGACGTGATTTAACTATCGATCTCGTGGAAACGTGGGCGAAGATCTCGCCGTATCCTATCTCGAACATGCGGGATATGAAATAGTGGAGCGCAATGCGACATTTCTCGGAGGTGAGCTGGATATCATCTGTCGCAGGTGAGATTTGTGGAGATTTGTTGAAGTGAAATACCGCGAGACTACTACTTTTTGATATCCAGAAGATTCTATGACTCCTAAAAAAATAAAGACACTCCTGCGAGCCATCGAGATGTACTGTCTCAAGAAAAATATAGATTATGTTCGGACGAGACTGGATTTTTTGGGTATTTTACGATTGCCCGAAGGGGATTATGAATATCGACTTATTGAAGATGTGAATTAAAAATCATGAATTATCAATCTCCAATCCGCAAAGGAGGATTGTAAAAAGAAACAATTCATCTAACATTGTTCAACGTACCGACTTAGTCAATTAATAAACCTTATATATGAAACTCTTCCTCGATACAGCCGACCTCGTTCTTATTCGTCATTATGCTGCTCTCGGCATTGTGGATGGTGTGACGACAAATCCTTCAATCATCGCCAAAGAAGGTGCAGACCAGGAAACACGTATTCGTGAAATTGCAGAACTTATCCCTGGACCTGTGAGTTGCGAGGTAACTACATTGACCGCAGAAGAAATGATTGAGCAAGGACGAAAATTTGCTTCATGGGGCGAAAATATCTACGTCAAACTCCCTATAGTTCCAGAGGGTCTCAAGGCTCTCAAAGTACTCGCAGAAGAGGGGATACCAACGAATATGACACTGTGCTTCTCTGTCACGCAGGCTTGGGCTGTTGCGAAATTGGGAGCTACCCTCGTGAGTCCATTTATCGGTCGTCTCGATGATATTGGGCAGGATGGAGTAAAGCTTGTTGAGGATATAGTGAATCTCTATCGTATTCATGGCTATGAGACAGCGGTGCTCGCTGCGAGTATCCGCTCAGTCGATCATGTCAATCGTTCTGCACTTGCTGGTGCTGATATCGTTACTCTACCTCCGAAATTGATTGACGAGATGCTGCATCATGACCTCACTGATAAAGGTCTCGCGAAATTTATGGAAGACTTCAAAAATAGTCAAAAATAATATGGCTTCTTTCGCTCAAACAAATGATATTACTGAGCTTCAAAAAATAGCTCACCAATTACGTCTCGATGTCCTCGAGATGCTTCGTCTCGCAGGTTCTGGCCATATCGGATGACCATTTGGTATGGCGGATATTTTTGCCGCTCTGTATTTCTCGTTTCTGAATACGACTCCTGAAAAACCATCTGATGAAAACCGAGATTATTGTCTTCTCTCCAATGGACATATTTGTCCGATTTATTATGCAGCCTTGGCTCGACGTGGATTTTTCCCAATTGAGGAGATGCAAAAACTTCGCAAGATTGATTCACTGCTTCAAGGGCATCCAAAACTCTCTATTCCTGGTGTGGAAAATTCTTCTGGTCCACTTGGGCATGGTCTCTCTCAGGCGGTATGAATCGCACTTGCATTGCAGTTAGATGGAAAGAAAAACCGTGTTGTCTGTTGTATGTCTGATGGAGAACATCAAGAAGGACAGACGTGGGAAGCAGTTATGTCTGCGAATAAATGGAATCTCAGCAATCTCATCGCTATTATGGACTGTAATCGCCTCCAAATCGAGGGGACGACGGATGAGATTATGCCTCTTGGAAATCTCGCGGATAAATATCATACATTCGGTTGGGAAGTACGAGAGATAGACGGACATGATTTTGCACAAATTCTCGAAGCACTTTCTTGGGCTGATACAAATACAAAACCAACCATGATTATCGCTCACACGACTCTCGGTAAGGGGGTTTCGTTTATGGAAAATAACTGGGCCTATCATGACTGGGCAGGGAAGCCTGGCGATGCCGAAAAAGCATTATCCGAGCTCAATGTATAACTTTATGAAGAAAATTATTCTCATTTTTCTGTGTCTTTCTTCTTCTGTCTGGGCGTATGTCCCCGATAATTCTTTTCTTGATCGTACACAGAAAATCACAGAGAAAATGAATAGAGCTATCGCACGTATGCCAAGTAGTACTCAGTCTTCTTTTGTACAAACTGCCTGAAATAAACTCACCGAACTCCAAAATACGCTCGTAGACAATCTGCAGAGTGCCGACTATAATCGTCTCTATCTCCTCGAACATCTCCGTAGAAATATTGCTGGTATCGGATCTTTTGTGGCAGAAAATATCATCTATGATGAGCTCGATTCTGTTATTTGGAATCATGCTCCGCATGGATTTGATGTCCTCTATACGCCTTTTGAAACCGCGTGATTTGAAAAATCAGATATACAAAAAAAATATTCAGTCCTGGTGAATGGAGGATACTTTAATCGTGTTGATGGTTCTCTCTATCATGCTGGTCTCTTGGCCTTGAATGGTGTCAGACAAACACCTTTTGTTCCAGATAATACCCAGGTCACCCATACAGTCTGTGTCGATGCGTGAGGGAAGATTTCTTTTATAAAAAATGCTGATTACCATGAATCTCTCATCGATTCCTGCCCTGTTCTTTTTCAAGGAGGACCGCTGGTATATTCTCGCTCTGGCCTTTCTGTTGAAGAAAATTTCATGAGTAATAATTATATCGGTCGAGCACATAAGAGAACTGTGATAGTGCTCTTTGAGAAAAATGGAAAACAAGACCTCTGGTTCCTCACCATCAATGAAAATGTAACACTCAAAGAAGTCAGAAATATTGTCCTTCGCGAAACTCGCTTTATCGATTCATACGATACACTTCATATCTTCAATCTCGATGGTGGTAGCTCTGTAGCGCACGTGAACCGTGCCCATCCGGAACTCAATATTGGCAGAACAAAAATTCTTCCTATAGTTTTTGGTATTCAATAATTTTTCTTCTATGCTTCTCCCAAATTGGTCCGATGAATCCTCTCTGACAAAGAAATCTATCCGTGCGGGATGGGGAGAGGGGATAGTGCAATTGGCTCGTCGAAATCCAAACGTCGTTGTACTCAACGCCGACCTCCCAGGCTCTCTTAAACTCGAAGGATTTATCCATGAATTTCCAGAACGATACTTCCAGGTTGGTGTCGCAGAGCAAAATATGGCAGGTATCGCTACAGGTATGGCTCATGCTGGGAAAATCCCATTTATTACGTCTTTTGCAGCATTTAACCCTGGACTTAATTTCAGTCAGATACGTCTCGCTGCCATGTCGCACCTCCCACTCAAAGTGGTAGGGAGTCACTATGGTCTCAATGTCGGTCCTGATGGAGCGAGTGCTCAGATGGAGGCAGATATAGCCATGATGCGCGCACTTCCTCGTGTACGCGTATTTTCTCCTGCTGACTACAATCAGGCGATACAGATGGTTGCGGCTATAGCTGAAGGTACTGATACTGATTATATCCGTGTGACTCGGGCCGATTTTCCTGTATTTCTCGATCCAACCCTTCCTGTCGAACTCGGTAAAGCGCAGAAATTGCTTGATGGAAAAGATATCACCCTCATTGCTACTGGCTCTATGGTATATGAATCTCTCCAGGTCGCTCAGATGCTTATCGCGGCAGGGAAGTCTGTCGAGGTTCTCAATATCCATACTATCAAACCAATTGACCGTGAGAGCATCATCGCTTCAGCTCAGAAGACAGGCAAAGTAGTCGTTATGGAAGAACATAATATCGAGTGAGGACTGGGCGATGTCGTCGCTTCCGTCCTCTCAGAAGATTGTCCTACCAAACTCCTCAAAATAGGTATCCCAGATACCTTTGCTGAATCAGGGACGCATAGAGAGCTCTGGAAAAAATATGGACTCGACAGGAGTGTCATGTTTCCGAGAATTCAGGCGTGGATGGGGTAGTTTCTCTCTTGCAAATTTCTCCAACTTCTTATCATCAGAGTATGCTTCGAACGATTGCTTATATTATATTCCTCTGTACAGGTATTTTTGCCTTTACGCTTATTGTTTTGTTTTTCCGTGATCAGAGCAGTTTCGTCACCACAAAGACTAATACTACCACTGAGAATGGAGTAGATGCTACTCCAACAGAAACAACTTCTCGAGCGCAGGATGTTATCGCACGGCTCGATAGGGCTTATAAATTTCGCACCTCTCGAGAGAAAGACATATTTGGAGCTTTTATATTCCAATTTGCTGTTGATAGTCGAGTAGGGGGAAGTCTCCGTATGTACAAATTTGAAGAAGAATATTCTCTTGTCAGGAAAAATATGCTTCTCCTCGGAGCACTGTATAATTTCCAGGATACGACTGATTTTTTTGGTAAGACGATGTACCTCAATGAAAAAAATGCCGATGGTCAGTTTGTCCGCTTTATAACAGAAATTAATGGCACTACCTTTGGTTTCGAGCTCGTACGTGATGAATACGAGACATTAAAGGGTTTACTTTTGCAATAATTTTTTATAATCTCTCTATAATTCTAATCATTATTTTATGGCAAAGAAGCACCAGCTCACCGCTGAAGGTCTCGAAAAACTCCATCAGGAGCTCGATGAACTCCGCAACACATCACGTCTCGAAATTGCAGAAAAGCTCAAAATCGCTATCGCCTATGGTGATCTCTCAGAAAACTCTGAGTATCAATCAGCTCGTGATGAACAGGCTGCTGTCGAGATGCGTATCTCTGAAATCGAAGAAATTCTCGAAAACTATGAAGTTCTCGATACTGATAAAAAGGCAAAAAAGAACCATGTTATCACTATCGGTAGCAAGTTCACTCTCCGTATGGGTGAGGAAAAAACTGCAGAAAAAAAGACATTTACTCTCGTCGGTAGTACAGAGGCAGACATTCTCGAAAACCGTATCTCAAACGAATCACCTCTCGGGCAATCTGTCATGGGCAAAGCTGTTGGCGATGTCGCTACTGGCGCTGCTCGATCAGGTACATTTGCCTATCCTATCCTCGAAATAGCATAAGTTTTATATGGCGAATTATTTCTTTGCTTCACACCTGCTCTTTATCCCCCTTGCTGCGTATATCGTAGCAACGGCTCTAAAAGGTGTTTTTCTCTCAAAGAAGTGAACGCTCAATCTCCAGAGTGTTCTCTCGACTGGCGGTATGCCAAGTGGTCATTCAGCACTCGTTGCGAGTCTCGCGACGGCTATAGGTATCAAACACGGTCTTTTCTCTGACCTCTTCGTGTTATCTCTCCTCCTCGCAGCTATCGTTATCTACGATGCGATGAATATACGATATCAGTCAGGCCTCCATGCACATGCTCTCAATACGATGAAAGGTGATAAAAAACTCAACGAATCTCTCGGTCATCTCCCTTCTGAAACTCTTGCTGGTAGCTTTGTCGGCGTGCT
>CAZVRL010000001.1:8030-54191 GCA_964630285.1 uncultured Candidatus Peribacteria bacterium
AATCTCTCGGTCATCTCCCTTCTGAAACTCTTGCTGGTAGCTTTGTCGGCGTGCTTGTTGCTGCGGTTTTAATGCAAATATAAATATTATTCCTGCCCCTGGAAATATTTCACTCTTTCTGGTCCGACAGTTATGTTAAAGTAGTGTATTTTATATTGACCATCTTCTTTAATGAAACGTACAAAAATTGTCCCTATGTCTCCGTTTGAGTAATTGATGGGACCAGAGTAGTTATAATATGTTACATGTTGGGTACCAGACTCTACCTTAAAGCTATTGAAGCTTAAGCTTTTGAATCAAACAAATAATAGCTTATTTGAATTAATAAAATCTTGTAATTTTTCAACAGTGTATTCATTTTTGAACTCGGTTGAGAGAAAAATATAAGCATTTTGAATTTCATTTTTTGCAACTGCATCGATAAATTCTGTAGCACTACTTTCCACTAGTGGTTTTTCTTGAAAACCTTTATATATAAAAAATCCTATAGTTCATATAGCAATAAATCCTACGATAAAAATCGCTAAAAATATTTTCTTTATATGAGTTTTTGAAATGGTTATTGAGTCGGACATAGTTTTTGATTATGTATGTACAATAACTTAATTTAATTACTATGTCAAATTATCTTCTCAATCTCATTTCATACAACTTCCCGAGATTGTTCACCATTAATAGTATAGTATTCGACTCCGTCAACTTTCCAGCTGTTGAGGAGAGGGACTATATCAGTACGGTACCATGCGAAACGTTTGTGGATTTTTTCCACATCTGTGTCATCTACTCGTACTACGAGCGTATTACCTGTTTCAGGGTTTGTATCTCCTTGAAAATCAGCTCCAAATATCTCTTTTGTCACAGAATCCATCTTGCGACCTTGGAGGCGACGAAGAGCTTCTTCTTCTGTGAGTGTCAGATGAATAACACAGTAATCAGTCGTGATAGCATCGAAAAACTGTCTCTGAGCGATATTTCGGACGGCTCCATCGATGAGGATACGATCATTCGGGTGGTTTTCTACGAATTCTTTTATGAGGTCGAAAATAACAGCATCTGGCGTCATCTTTCCATGAGGAACTGTATCTGATACAGCTTGATAGTGTTTGTGAGAAGGATTTTCGAGTACAGAACGCAGTATAGCACCTGTTTCGAGGCTGATATATCCGAAATTTTTGTTAATCAGGGCTGCTTGTGTCCCTTTTCCAGAGCCTTGGATGCCCATGAGCATGATGTGTTTTTTGGTAGTCATAGTGTGAAAACACGAGGGAGTATAGGAATTTGAGTTTTTTTGGCAAGGGTAAATATGATTTGGAAGATAAAAACTCGGTATTCCAGGAAATAAAAACTTGCCAGATAAAAAATATATATACAATACAGCCATCTTAATCCAAAATTATGATTGCAGTTATTGAAACAGGTGGCAAACAATATATCGTCAAACAGGGCGATGTTATTACAGTAGATAGACTTGATGAATCTACAGAAAATCACACATTTACACCACTTCTCATCGCAGATGACAAAGGCGGTACCAAAGTTGGTGCTCCTGCTGTTGATGGTGCAAAAGTAGAATGCAAGGTTGTAGAACACACACGTGGCGACAAAGTCCGTGTTTTCAAAATGAAATCAAAAAAACACTACCACAGAACAACAGGTTTCCGCGCTGCACAGACAAAACTCGAGGTGACATCGATCAGCGCGTAGTTTGTCTTTAATGCTTTTGCTTGTTTCCAAAAATTCTTTCAAAGTATCTTCGCGACCGTCGTGCTCTTCGTCGAGCACGAATGAAGAGAATTAGAACGTCCAATTCGTTTCTTATTCTCTCTTTAGTCGTACTTCTCCCAATCTACCCAGTGTTTGGTGCTGTTTTATATGATGGTACGAGACGAGGTGGTATCGGAGGGGCCATTGATGAGGCATCTATTTTGACAGAATACACCGATGTGACTGATGGTGAGTTTATAGCTCCGGAACTCCCTACGAATAATGCACGACGTACCACCATCGAAAACTATGTTGTTCAGAATGGTGACACATTGAGTGAGATAGCAGAAACATTTCAAATTTCTCCAAATACTATCCGTTGGGCGAATAACCTCTCCTCTAACACGCTTCGAGTTGGTCAAAAACTCATCATGCCTCCAGGGGATGGTATTATCTATACAACGAAGAAAGGTGATACGCTCGATGCTATTGCTATCAAATTTAAAACAACGAGCGAAAAAATACGAGTTGCAAATCTCCTCGGTGATATATTACCTACGGGAACGACTATTTTTCTCCCAGATGCTCAACAGCCTGTTATCACAATCAATAACAACGTCAGGAGTGGTGAATCTGGTGGTACTTTTAGTCTCAAAGTTATCAATGCAAATGGAGCTGGTTTCGTGCCAGGGCATTGTACATACTTCGTCGCAAAATATTGGCCAGTCAAGTGGAGAGGACATGCACGTCATTGGTTCAAAAATGCTTCTGCGGCAGGCTATAAAACGGGCCAAGTGGCCAAACCCGGGTCTATCGTGGTGTGGTATGGTCCAGGCTATAATCTCACGTATTGACACGTTGGTATCGTCATGAGTGTTGATGCCAAGGCAGGAACTATGGTCGTCAAAGATATGAATTATGCAGGACTATGGAAGGTGACGACTCGAGTTGAGAAGATAAAAAATAAGAATATTATAGGATTTATCTACAACGAGAAAAAATAGACCTATGCGCAACAAGTTTTCTACTCGTCTACGTCGTCAAAAACAGTTTCGTCAGAAAACTCTCAGTAATGTTGCTCTCTTTTTCGTTGCACTTGTCCCTATATATCCTGCATTTGGTTCCTATATGCAGGGTTATACTGGTGTAGTCGTGCGAGGAGAATATGATAGATCTACTATCCTTGCTTCATACGATTGGGAAACAGGAGAGAGTACTTCTGATTTTATACAGGATCTCATAGATACCCCTCCAGAGACGACTTTGATTGCACCAGAAACTGTATCGGCTCCTATTCCAGTTCCTGCAGTAACCGATAAGGCAATAGTTCCAGTTGAGGCACCAAAAGACCCAAAACGTTCTCTGTATGTCACGCATACTGTTGTTCGTGGTGATACTCTCGGTAGTATTGCTCAAAAATATGATATTCCTCTCGGTACGCTCAGAGCCATGAATAATCTCGGTACCGATATTCTTTCTATCAGTCAAAAAATTGTTATTCCTCGTATCAATGGTGTTCAATATGCTGTTCAAAAATGAGACACTCTCAGCACTATTGCTGCTAAATATGGGATAAAAGATACGAATTTGATTCTTTTGGCCAATGATATGAATAAAGGAGCGACTCTCAGTATAGGTCGCAAACTTCTCCTCCCAAATCCAACAAAAGATCCTACAAAAAAACCTGTTATTGCTGCTACTAAACCAGTTACAACGACAACTACTAAACCTGCTACTACTTCTCCAAAACCTGTAGCAAAAGCAACAGTCGCTAAAAAAGAACCAGCAAAAGATCCACAGACTATTACATACGGGGATTACACCTTATCCCTCAAAATAGGGAAATGATGTCGTAACTTTGTTTGGTGAAACTGTACTTGTTTTGTTGCGAAGTATAAAAATGTAACTTGGCGATGAAATGCAAAAGATTGGATTAAAAATGCTAAAAAACAAGGTGTTGCTACGGGTAACGATCCAAAACCAGGCGCTATTATCGTCTACCATGGTCCTGGATTTCCGCCTGCGTATGGGCATGTTGGTATTGTTATGGCTGTGAATGATGATCATATGATTATCAAAGATATGAACTATCGCGCGCTCAATGAAGTGACGACTCGAAGAGAGACTTTTAACAATCCCGCCATCATCGGATATATTTACGTAGATTAGAGCTTTTTTGCAAGCCCTAAGATGCCTATAATTCTTTTATTCTGATAAGAAAATCAGTAGAATAAATGGAGATATTTTACCTTCGTGATTCCTCTCCAAAAGATCATAGCATGGTTTCTGATTGGGCTTCTTTGTTTTGAAGTCACTTTTCGTGTTCCTTTTCTGCTTCCCGATGCGAGTGCTCTCGAATCTGCTAACCATGAAGATGTCGTTTCACTTCTCGTGGAAGAAGAGCTCTTTCGTAAGATGTCTTCTGATATCGATGCCTATGCCCGTCGTATACAAAATAAACTTTCTCGAACGAGAACTGTTATACTGACCTATTCCCGTGATGCTCACCCATATCTCGTAGCATCTGCAAATGAACGATTATATTTTTCTGGTATTCCAAATCATGGTAATAAGACACAGAAACTCGTAGGGACTATTTTGATCGGACATGTTCCACTCCCAGTAGTTCATAAAAATAACAAAGATTTTCTCTCTTTGTATCCTTATACAGATTTTGAAGAGCCTCATTTTTTCTGGAACTGGGATACTTCACGTTATGAGTACCTCAATCAGAAAAAAGATGACCCACGTCCAGATATCTGGCATTCAGTTATTGATCCAAATACTGGGGACATTGATACGGATGTTCAAAAGATTCGTGAATTTTTCACACGTGTCTACGAATTTGATGAAAAAAAATGAAGATACCAAAATGTCTGAGTTGATCCGCAGGTTCTCTATATGGACAGTGTCAACGAATCACGCGCAGCGAGCAAGTGACTCCTTGCTGTATATGAACAAATTTCTATTCCTCAACAAGAACATCTCCTCTACCATCGTTTTACAAAAGAATTTGCCCAGTATCTCTATGCAGGTTTTCTCGCTTTGATGAAATCTGAATGAACAGCTAAAATTACTACGTTCCGTGATTGGAAGCCTGATGCAAATTCTTCTTCTTCATTTCTTGCCCAGGCGAGCGATATAACAACGAAGGTATTTTGAGATGAGCTCATCACTCCTTTTCTCAAAGTAATCAATGAAAAATATCTCGGAGATCTCAACCGATGGGTTCATAATACTGGTCGTTATTATAATGGTTACTCAGATGTACGTGTCGATACTCTTCCCGAACTTATCACCACAAAAGATGCACTGGCTGGACAAGTCATCAAAGAAAGCAATGATGTTCTAGAAAAAATGATAGATGGTTATGCTGATAGTAATCTCTCTCTTGATATCCCTATTCTCGTGAGTCGCCCAGGCCAAAAGACTATTTCTGAGAGAAGTGGTGAGAGATTTGTGAGTCGTACATACGATTTTGTGTACGATAATTATTTTTACGGTACAAAAGCTTCTGCAATTACGAGCGCTTCAGAATGTAGTCTCATACGGGGTACAAGTTTTGGTGGGAAAAACACAACCGTTGAAATGAATCATGGCTATGACATATTAGGCGCTCAAGAAGATACGAAATTTATCACTACTGATACCAACGCAGGAATAAAATGTACCCCACCAACACAGTCATACTGGGGCGGAAATAGTCCGATGAATGCGACGTATAAGAATGGAGAGATGGTTCTCGGATGACATCGTTATGATGATTTTTCTCTTCCAGTTTTAGATCTCGGAGCTGGTAAAAAAACTACAGGAGTGAATAGTCCTCTTGATTGTCTCCGCAATGATCTTATTCTCCGCCCCTATCAACATAATGGTTTGGAGAATAGAAAATATCTATGGCCAGCTGAAACAGGTGGTACGAGATATTCTTGTGCGACACCACTTCAGAGCCCAACACCAAATCCTTTTTTCCTCGATCCTACTCCTGAAAATAGTGAAAATATACTTTCAGCTTTGACGAGTTGTTCCGGCAGCTCAGGAAATATTACTCTTCTTAATCGAGACGGAGGTTCTCTTGGTTTATGTCAGGCGAGCGGACTTTCCGGTACTTATAAGCGTATCTCATCTCTGGTCAAACATAGTGATCCTACTACTGCAGTTTACGGACAACAGCTACAGGGGAATACAGCTCCAAATCTCCCTATAGATGAAGACAGATATCTTCTCTATCTGGATAGAACTGGTGCTCAAGCACGTATTGATTACCCAAATCTTTTTGATATCGATGTGGATATCGATGACACTGATGATGAGATTCTTGCAAAAATTCGTACGACCATCAATGCTGCTCAATCTCGATTAACTCCTGCTGTCAATCTCCCATCAAATCATCGCTGGAGCCAACTTGTTAAAACCTCTACATCTGCAGTGAATCTGGCTGACGTTCTCTTGGCGAATAATGACATCAAAACAGGGCTGATTGATGCACTCCGATGGAAACATCTCGATATAGAAATGAAATATTCTGAAGTTCTCAAAACAGCGCTCACCCCAACATCAAATAAACTTCTCTTGCCTAACAAGAAAGATCTTTATGAAATCAGTTATCTCGGAGGTCAGGGTGATGCGCGAAATTTTGTTTTTGGATTTTCACCAGAAGAAAAAAGTGATCTACCAGAATGGTTCACAGATATACAAGAAGCACATGGGGATGTCGTCACGACACTTGGTACATTTTCTGAAAATTCAAATCCTGAATACTCGCTTTCTAGTTCTGAAATTGCAGAACTCCTCGGTGAATCATCTGCGTCTTCTGGTGATGCGGGTAGTGAGGAGGAGTCAGGAAGTGATTCTGAAAGTGAGTCGTCGGAATCATCGAGCTCAGAATGTGGCGATCCTACTGGTGTAGTTATATGGGAATGGCTCTCTGCGATTCAATGTTGGTTGAGTGAGGTGATGAAAACAGAATGGTTTACACCAGAAATTGATGATATAGGTTTCCCAGAACTCCCATCATTGACTGTGAGTTTTTGATGAGATATTATCTGGTCAACAAAAGAGCTTCAAAATGTCGAGCAGACAGATAGTAATGATAATAACGTCATAGATTATGTTGAAGAAAATAGTAGTTCGCTTACTCTCACAAATACACTTTCTTCAACTACTATTGAACCAACGCAAAGTCTCAGAATAGATGCAGCGCTCGAGAATGATACGTATAGAATTAATGATGATGTTACGCGTATTGATCTCGAGGTAATACGTATAGATGATCTCGATGAAGGAAAGAGTTATTCTGCACGTGATACGGGTTGGGAGGGAATCCAAAATCGTTACTTTAGTGTCTCTGGCGGTAATACTCTCAGAGATGGTCACGCGGTATGGGTATTTACATCAAAAAATAACCACCGTACACGAATTACCTTTGAATCACGTATTTACTCAGGAGCAAATGTACTTATTCGTTCTGAAAAAAGTTCAGTTCTTATCGGACCGATAAATCTCGGACTCACAGTTCTGAGTACCTCTGGTTCTACTACTTCTGAAACAATTACTGCCGGAGACACTAACGGTATCAATATCCTCCTTTCATGACTCGATGAATATCCAACGACTGCTGATCTTACCTTCCGTGATTATGTTACGGGTGAGCAAAAATGATTCTATAAGGCCGTGCCTATTACCAGTGGAAAAATCCGTCTCGAAAGTCCTGCCATAGATCCTATTCTCAAGCGAGCTTCTCGATACACCATGACTGCTGTTGTGGGTGATTATTCTGGAAAGACAAACTTCACTATTGCAGCTGATAAAGCTCATGCTCTCGATATTACACTTGATCCACTCTTGATACGAGATACTCCGATTCAGATGCCGATTCTTCTCAAGGATATCTGGTGAAATGCAATTAATACTTCTGAATGGAATATAGAAGTAAAGAGCTCAAGCAATATATTGCTCGCCCCTCTTTCATCGAAAGCAGTCCAATCTGTGTCTGGTAAATTTTCATCACCACTGACACTGACTCCACTTGAGGCTGGGAATACGACACTTACTTTCACTGCTTCAAAAGGATCCGAAAAAATCACAGCAACCATTTCTCGACCAGTACTTTCTGACGCCCTTATAGTTGTTGATATACCAGGGCGTTCTACACTGGAAGTTGGTCAAGAGGTACCAGTGAATTTTACTATTCAGAGACAAGATGGTAGCATCATCGAAGATTGGAATATGTCTGTGAAAATTGGTGTACGCGGTGGTGATGCAAAAATAGATCAGGAGAACCTGACTTTTTCAAAGGGCAGAGCATCCACACTTCTCAAAACAGGTACGCGCACGGGCTCTGCTGTTATATACCTCAAAGATACTGGTTTATGAAAAATCATAGGTGAGAGTTTTACTATATCACCAGGTACACCAACAAGTCTTGCACTTTCTGCACCAGAAACTATTCATGCTAAAGTCTGAGCTCAAGATGGTCTCAAGGTGTATATCTATGACTCATTCGGTAACCTCACAACATTACACGGTTATAATCTCAAAATTGAATCTGATAAGCCACAACTCCTCTCAGCACTTCCTGCTCCTGTTCAGCTCAGTACTGGTGTCTTTGAAACCAATCTTACTAGTACAGGCTTGCCAGGACGTATTCTATTCCGAGCTTGGCTCGAAAAAGATGGAATTAAATCCACTGTGAGTACTCTCGAAAGTGTCGCCCAGACAAATGCTCTTCCAGTCATCACAACTGAAGAAGTAGGGAATAATGCTTGGCAAAATATAACACAAGTTCTCCTCGGTGCTGCGTTTGGTCAGTCACCTATACAGGGTTATTTTGCAGGATCGACACTCTTCTCGTCTTCTACAAAAACTCTCGCTCTCTCGACACTGGTTGATACTCCACAAAATCCTATTTTTACTGTTATGCCGTCAGGTAATATCGTGACGGGTAATATTCAATACGGTACTGGTATAGAGGCTCAGATAGAATCATATCTTGATGGCGCGTTAACGATTATTGTCTATGACACACGTCTCGGTTGAATAGCGCGTATCCGCTATCCTGTGATTTCTTCTGATACTTCATTTGTTGCCTGTGCAGATTCTTGCGATCGTGACCTCATGTATTTTGTTCCAGATAATTCTGAGATTACCTATAAAGACGGAAAAGTATTTTCAAACAATCAACAACTATTTGCACTTCGGGATATTTTTACATTTCCTAATCTCTCGTTTGGTTTCATACATCAAACCGGCGAAAATCTACAATTCACAGTTTCATATAATGGTGCTATTCTTGGTACTCTTTCTCTTCGTTGGAAATCTCGAGTTCCAGTTGAACAGGGAAGTACTCAAACATCAAATACATTTACTCTCGAACCACTTCGTTCGACACTTTCGACAAAACTTGCTTGGAGCAATAAGAGCTCGTATGAAACTCCAAGTCTCATCATGTATAATACGAGTGATAGCACATCATACCTCGGAGGTGCTCATGATAGAGGCTGGTCTTCATATCCGAAACAATTTGGTCTCTGATGGACTCATGATAATACTTCACTTCTTCAATTTGCTGCAGGGCAGAAGTGGTCGAGCTCTATTCGAGATAATGCTGATTACCTCACCATCAACCTCGGAGATCCTATTATCGACCTTCCAAATTATCAGGTCAATGGCACTACTGGGCTCGATCAAACAATAGGGGAGCCAGTATATATGGGGACAACAGACATAGATGATTTTACTTTCCGTGATACAAATAGCGATGGAAAGAAAGATCTCATTGTCTACCATCCTGATGGCACAGTCGGTATGGGGCTTTCTCGTGGTGATGGTTCTATGATAGATGTTGGTGACTTACTGTCTGTACGCGCGGCACAGCAGGATATGGTTCGTGCTGGTGATTTTGTAGGAGATGGTTATGCTGATATTGTTTACGTGGATGAGGAATGAATACTCCACCAAGTCGTCCATACAGTAGATGGTCCTACCGAAAAACCAATGCAGTATGATAAAGTTCCTCTTCTCGGACAGATAGAACAACTCGAAGTATTTGATATGGATCACGATGGTGTAGATGATATTATCGTCATGGACCACCTCGGTAGTCTCTATATATTTTATGGACACAGTAGTGGAATTTTCAGAGTGCAGCTTATAGAAAATGTCTATGATTTTGTTCTCTCAGACGAAGCGAAGTCATCGTACTTTACGGGAGCTATCAGCTACAATGGTCTCGGGTTTGTTGATCCAGATAATATTGCAAAAGCATCAACATTTGAACTTCAATCAAAACAAGATCAGGTAAATCAGATGATATTTACACAAATTCGTATCGCAAAAACTAGCTCTACTGTAACTACGCCTACTGTTGGTACAACTGTAGCTGATACACTTGATGTTGATTCAAACTGATTACTACGAATGTATGATGGTGATGCTACCACTCTTTCGAGCTCACTACAATTTGGTTATGATGCTGTGGGAGATACCGCAGGTGAGACTGTTACTGTTTCTTCTGGCGATCAGACGTACGATACATTTGACCTCCTGAGAGCACCATTTATCATACCTGGCTATCTCTCTGTTACCAAAAAATATAGATCCCTCGAAGAATCTGGACAGGTCTTATCAGGCTCTCCAATAGAAGTGACTCTTACTCTCAAGAATGTTTCAAAACAGAATATGAGCAATATCCTATTGCTTGAAAAATTCGCTGATTATCTCTCTGTGTCAGATATGAGTTACAGTTTACTACGCGCAACGGCAAAAGAAACGCGAAGCTTCCTCGCTGATTCTGCTCAATCGAACTCTGGCATTGCTGACCTCAGAGATATAACACTCACGCCATGATCGTCACTTACTATTGTTTATAGTGGTACACTTCGTTCATTTTCTTTTGGTCGTTTTGATGTTGGTTATCTCGAGGATAAAGATGATCCAACGAGTAGTGCATCTATCGGTGCGGATAAAATTCGCAGTATCAATGAATCAGCTATGAAACTTGCGAGCATCCCAGAAAAAGATTTCTACAATCACGATGTCTATGGCGATATACGTTTCAATCCCAATGAGACATGTGGCGGTCCAGTCTTGCTCTGGCGTTCTCATAATAGTTATGACCGTACATATCATAAAACTGTTATTGTACGCGAGGTGACAAATCCAGATGAAAATGCGAGTGAACTCTGAGAAGATCCAACTGATGCTTTTGATGATGAAACTTCATCGAGTAATGGTACTTCGAATACTGTGGAGAGCGTTGATATTGATCAAATATTATCCGAATCAGAATCCGCGCTCGAAACATGGCAATCTGACAGTGATGCAGATAGTATACCAGACAAAGATGATGATGATCATGGAGATGTATTTGAAATTAGTAGTAGTGGTAACACAACTCAGATTAGCATCGGTCTCTGAGAAATAGATGATACAATTGATGAAATTACAAAGGGCGTAAAAGAAATAATATCTGGGCTGAGCTGTTGATTTGGTGATCCTGGCTGTATTTCTATGCCAATTAACTGGGCAGCAAATATACCATGAAATACCATTACAGCTCTCTGATACGCCATACCGGCCGCTAATCAACCTCCTATTGCTTGTCACAAGGATGTGCGCTGTGGTTATCCCGTCTTTGCGTATCCTACCATATGTTCGTCTACGTGATACCCTACGTGTACATGGCCTTCTGATTCAGAAGGTGCTGGAGGAGCCTTTGATTATTACGGTGGATCAGGCGCTACTGGAGGTAATGGTCTTAATGATGCTCCGGATGCATCATGATCTGTCTCAGCTGTCTCTGCTTGATCATACATGCCAGGAGTATGAATTAGTGAGTTCCGTTTGTTTATTGGGGCGACTTTGACTGGTGCTATTGCTGAAGTTTTCTGTTTTGGACCTAATAACGCTATTAGTAATGTACCATGACTTTTTCCACTGCGTTTTGATGGTAACTGTGTGTTTGCTACTCAGCCACTCTTTCAGTGTGAAGATGATGGGAGTGATGATGAACCATTGGTTATGGAATTAGATATTTCTGATGAACTATCGGATGAGATGGATGATAGTGGTAGTGATGATGATGGTTCGGGAGATGGTAATAGTAATCAATTTACTAATGCTGACGAATGTAGTTTTTTTGAGCCAGTTACTTCTTATCCTACTGACCTTGCCAGTGCTACAGATGCCTACTTTAAACAGACAAATGATACGACTGTGAGTGCTTTACAACAGAGTATTTCCGATAATGCTGATATTGTGAACGAGACGCAGTCTACTGATACTGCTCTCGAATTTTCAACAACTTCTCCGAGCTCAGCCTATGAGCGGCTCAATGGTCAAAATGGTCTCGAATATGAGATGACTAATGGTACAGGAATGATCCAGATTGCGTTGGATCCAAGTGCTATGAAATTCAAAGATTTCGGTAAGGTAATCGATATCAATCTCAAGAGCATAAAATGATTCCCAAACTTTATCATGGATTGGTACCAGAGACAGATGGATGAAATTATGTCGAGCTTGACGCATCTTCCTGATATCAAAATATTCCTTCCTGATTTATCGAGCTTGGCTGATTCAGGCTGGATGTCTTCATTTGGTTCTGGCATGACACAACAACTCGGAAATATAATAAATTCTCCATCCTCTTCGACTGGTTCTACTTCTGCAAATCTAAATAATACAACGAACAGTGATTATTATAACGCTCAGGATAAGAGTAATAACTGTGGGGCTACAGCCTGTTCTATTGCTGCTTCTAAACTCACAGGCGCTAATGCCCAGCAATTGGAACAACAATTTACCGCACAAGATCCGGGATGAATGAGTTGGAGTAGTCCTGAAAAGTGGTTGAGTCCTCTGGGGTTAAATGTTGATCAACGCTCGAGTATGACTTCTTCGGAAATCAATTCTCAAGTACAAAGCGGAAATGTTGTTCTGACATCTGTCACCCCGCAGAGTGGCCTGACAAACTGATGACATATCACAGCTATTACTGGTTCACAGCAATCGGGTAATGGATACGTTTTCCAAAATTCTGATCCAAATTATAATAATATACAAAAATGATACGGTACGATTAGTGATTCACAGCTCTCCAATTGAGGGGCAAAACAATTTTGGGTAGTTTCTAACAATAGCACTTCCGGATCTACTAATAACTCATGAGGTTTTATCAGCAATACAGCAAGTACGGTCAAATCTGGTTGGAACAGCGCATTTGGTGGTGTAAATTCTGGACTCAATGAACTCAGCTCTGGGCTGGGTACTGTCCTGGGATGAGTAGAAACCGCTGCTGATACTGTATCATCCGCAGTGCAACAAAAAGCTGCTGGTATCCAAAATGCATTCGAATATCTTGGCACTCTTCCAATAATAGACGTCCATCCTGAGACTATTAGCTTTGATATTCCTTGGGTTGGTAAGCAAGAGGCACAAGCTTGGATCGCTCGAAACCAAGCCATACTTGATGCTTGGAAAAAGCTCCCAGCAGATGCTGCAAATAGTGTTTATGTTGGTCCTCTGATTGCAAGTATAGAATCAAATATAGAGACTGTTCGTAGTTATTTTGAGCTTCCAGAAAGACTCCAGACTCTTTTCTACCTCAAAGAAAAATTGCTCTACGGTATCCTACAAAATGTGAAAGCTATACAGGACCTCATGGGTGGGTGGCTCTATGAAAATGGTCAGCGATTTAAGGGGTGGGTAGAGGCTTTTATTCTGATTACAAAACTGTTCGATCTCTGGCAGGTGCTCCTCGACGTCTTCAATGACTACGAAGTAGAGTGCGGTGAGTGTCGTAATGAACGATGGAACCTCCAGCACTGGCTCTGGATTATTATATCAGCCATTATTCCGCCTATTCCTATTATTCAAATGCCTCGATGGCCTGATATAGAATTAGATTTCTCCGATATCGATCTCTCACTTGATATAGCTTACCCAGTGTTTGACCTCAATTTCTACCCAGTTAGCCTCCCAGATGCACCTGCGCCTACTATCAGCGGTTTCCCACTTGATCCTATGCCGCAATTGCCTCAAATTCCTGATCTGAATATTGATTTTGAAATACCTGTTATCCAGCTTCCAAATTTACCAGATCTTCCTCCTCCACCAAAAATACCAGAGTTATCACAGGCTATCGAGGTGGTTCTGGATATATTTAAACTCCTCGTACTTATACAGTGTCTCTACAGAAAAATTCCTCTCTCTCCAGAGTGGGTTGTGGGTACGAAAGTAGCGCACAAGACAGAACGACAAGGTTATCTCCCATTTGACTTCCTCGACTCACGTCTCCCAACAGTCACCATGGAATGGCTCGAAGCAATACGTGTTTCAACGCATGTAAAACTCGAATACGATGTTGATTTTATTATTGATGTATTGAAAGAGGCTCTAGAGCCATTTACCAATTTCCCAAAAAATATTGGGCAAACATCTTCAGGTGGATCTAATACTGTCGACTTTAATATCAATCCTGATTCTGGAGTAGAAGTTAAGACCTCTTCTGCTGTTATCTCAGAGGATTCTATAGCACGTATACCAGAGCTCATTCGTACACTCTTTGTAGCGACATCAGCTGTCCAATATGCCGACCCTCAAGCAGCCCTCGATAGCATAACATCAATGACACAGAGATTGGATATTAGTCCTCTCAGAAAGAAACAACTCTCATGAATTTTTGAGAGCCAGCAAGTTGCCGTAAGTGACTTCTCTTCTATTCAAAATAAACTCGATAATCGTTTTGCTCAAATTGCCCAGGCTGTACAGATGGATGTGGAGAAAAACAGGAAAGATATAGATGATCTGATTGCCTGGAATGGTGGGCAAAAGAAGCCTGAAGATATACCTTTTATCGCTCAAAATATTCCTGGCTCTATTCATCTAGCAGAGTCGTCACAAAAGACAAGCCATCTCCTGGCACTTTCTCCAAACATTACCCAGCCCAATCTCCCTGTTAACTTTTCTGCTCCAAATATCCTAGCTCCTCTTTCTGCTCCAGTTGCTGTTGCTCCAACGCCTGATATTGTAGCTGCTCCAGGCGAGGGTAGTAGCTTTGAAAATATGGTAGAATCTGAAGGTCTCACCAAAACTCAGTGACTCTATGTGACAAACGGCACGACAACTCATCGTCTCATTGATTATACTGAAAATCTCGATGGAAATACAAAAATTCATACAGTTGATGATGATGGGGACGGTGATTTGGATGTGTACTATTCACTCGGTTCGACTATTTATCGTAAAGAAAATTATAGTAAAACTCCTTCTCAGTTTTTCATCAAAGATGCACCAAAAGTGTACACAACTCTCGATATTTATGAGGACTTCTTTGGAGTAGAAAATATATCTGATATACCATCAGAAGGGCAGATAGATATACTCCAGAATCATTCAGCCAATCGAATACGTTACCAGTCGCTCATGAAAAATTCTGAAGGGCATTCAAGGTTGAGGCTCTTCCGTTCACTCTTTGAGACTGATGCGAGCAAAGCAAAATATCAGATAGATATTATTCCTGAAAGTAAAACTACTTCGACGACTCATATGGTTCAAAATGTTCCGCGCATACTCGACATAGACGGTCTCGTATTTATAGAACATAACAAAGTCTATCGAACACTTCTTACATGACAGAAATTTATCAACGAGGAAGGCAGGGAAGAGTATCTCTCTGATGATTTTGTGATTCGCTCTGGACAGTCTGGCTACACTTCTGAATCAACTACTGTGGATGTTACCACAAATGGTAAGACGACTGAGAAAAAATTGGTAGCAGGTCAACAGATTATTTTCTCTGGAGATAGTAGTGTGAGAGTTAGAAAATGATCACTTATTCTCTTTGGAAATACAACAGAAAAGCGCCCTCTCACTATTCGTGATACACATATGCCACTTCTGCCAGAAGATTTGATTATTACTGATAAAAATGGAGGTGCTACAATCAAATTTCCAGATGGAACTGAAACTGAATTATGAGCTTCTCAGTATTGGACCCTTTCTGAATATGCGCCTGGTATTGGTGTGAAAAAACTTTCTCTTCCAGTTGAGGCAGAGTGGTATTATGGTGATATCATAGATGCTCGTACTCTTGCTGAAAATCGTCTACCACATGCCACAGTCTTTGATGCGTATACGGACTTCTCTGAGAGTGATGCAGTTTCTCAGATTCCACGGCAGATTGCTCTGTCTCTTCCTGGTCCAACCGAGATAGACTTTCAATCATATTTTCCAGCAGATACTCTGACAAATGTTGAAATTTTCCGTCTTCCATCCTCGGAATGGCGCCGTGTGACGAGTACAAAGATAGCTTTTGAGTCTCAAAAAGAAACTCGGGAGATTCTTGTTCGTGTCACCACATCTGGTCGAGTGCGAGATTATACTACACGTATAGTCACTGCTCCACCAAAACTTTCTATAAATACAGTGGATCAGACAGGAGTATTTTCGGGGAATGTCTCATCTTCTACGAGCTCACTTCCAATGTGAATACAATCATTTATTGATAATCAAAGCTGGACCCTCGCAAATAATTTCCAGAGCAATAATGGTGTATTTAGCGGTAGTCTCACGAGAAATGCTACGAAGCTCTCTATTCAGCAATGAGCTACTCCGGTTGCCACATTCGATCGCGCTACAGCTATTCCAACATTATCGACTACCACGAAGCTTACTCCAGATATTACACTCTGAAAAACTCTCGGTTATTCATTCTACGATGGTGCTCAAGAAAGATTCAAAGTGGCATACCAGGGGCAGAATGTTGTCTATAAACAAGTCGCAAATTATGACGAGATAAAGACCGCAGGAATATTTGTTATTGGCTCCAGCATTCGTCTCGAACCAGCTACTCTCACTGATGTAAATCTCAAATGAGGTGTGTATATTACTGATAGTTCGTATCGTCCTCTTATTACTCTCGATAATTCTGGTATCGTCAAAACTCTCGATCCAAATATTTCATGGTCAGTCAAAATTGAAAATAATCGCGTGGTATTTATCCTCCTCAGAGATCGACAAGAGCTCTGAAAGATTGTTCTCGCAGGGGAGATGATTACGTATTGGTCAAAATAATAATTAGTTCCCGATATTTTTCTTTGTATCAATCATCTGTCCATCAATATCGAGCCATACATGATAGAGGCCAATTGGATACGTTTCAAGTATTCACTTTATATCGATGAGTACTTCTTTTTTTGTACCAGAAGCAAGTTTGATAGTAATCATATCTACACCGATAGTACATTTGTATTTGTTTTGTAGTTCTGTAAAAAGTGGCTCAGTTTTCATTGTCTTTTCTTCTGTGTTTTCTTCTTCATCACCAAATATTTTTTCATTTTGAGCAGCAGTTCTGAGATCAGAAATGGTTGATCTTTTCACCTGGTCAGCTTCGATAGAGATTTCCTTCATCTCAATCTTGCAATTAAGTCTCCCTTTGACGAGTACTATTTCTCCTTCTTTGAAGAGGTGTGCTACTTGGTTGTAGGCTTTTGGGAATACGATGGATGTAAATTTCCATCCAGTGCTTGCACATCAAACGATGAGCATATTGTCACCTTTTTTTGTTTGTATTTTTCTGATGCTCTCGACATAGCCTATAACTTGGACGATAGGTTTTTCTTTTCTTTCTTTTCTTACCTCTTCTTCGGGTGGAGTATCATTATTATCTCCTTCTTTTTCTGTTGTTTGTATTACTTCTCCGGCATCGCTTACCTCATCATCCATAACATGATCTTCTGTTATGCTTGCTTCGAGTTCTGCGAGGAATTCCTTTACCTTATCTAGACCGAGAGATTTTCGCTCAATATAGCGCTTGAGCCCATCGAGAGGATCCCCAGATATACTCATACCAATAGCATTTCTTTCTTCTCGTATTTTTTCTTCAAATGAGAGTGGAGGAGCTTCTTGGAGTATGAGTCCTCCGCCATTGTTTGATTCTCCTCCGAGATCAAACATATCCATTTGTTTAGTACTTGTCTTGTGTTCTACTTCGCGTAGATACCCAGCCATTCGCTCCATATTTGCGAGCATATGACCGCGTTCTCCGAGCGTATCCATGGCTCCACTTTTTATGAGCGCATCGAGTGTTTTCTTATTGATCACATCTGATCCTGTCCGCTGGACGAAATCCTCGAGTGATACATAGGGTCCACCTTCTTCTCTTCCTCTGAGGATAGTGTCTATCGGGCCATCTCCAACTCACTTAATGGCCTTCAGACCAAAACGGATTTTGGTTCTATCGATATAGGTAAAGTGTCGTCTTGATTCATTCACGTCAGGGACGAGAACCTGGATATTTTTTGATTTTGCTTCGTTGATTTCAAGGACTATTCTATCAGTATCATCTTCATCTGAGACCATGAGAGCCGTGAGAAATTCAGTAGGGTAGTAGGCCTTGAGATAGGCAGTTTGGTACGCAATCATCGAATAACAAGCAGCGTGTGACTTATTGAAACCGTATCCTGCAAATGGTTCGATAATGTCTGTAAAGATGTAGGTGGCGAGTTTTTCGCTGTGTCCGAGCTTTGTCGCCGCTTCGATAAATTTTCCCTTTTGCTCGTCCATGAGTTCTTTGATTTTCTTACCCATAGCACGACGCAGAATATCCGCTTCACCCAGAGAAAATCCAGCAAATGCTTGCACGATTTGCATGATTTGTTCTTGGTAGACAGCGATACCCTGTGTGAGTTCGAGGATTTTTGCGAGCGATTCGTGTGGATATTTTACTTTTTCTTTGCCGTGTTTTCGTTTGATGTATGTGGGGATGTAGAGCATCGGACCTGGTCGGTACAGGGACACCATAACGATGATATCTTCGAAATTATTTGGCACCAGTTCCTGGAGGTATCGACGCATACCAGCGGATTCAAATTGAAATATTCCTGTTGTATCTCCATTTGCAAAGACATCAAAGACTTTTTGATCGTCCATAGGGAGCTTGTTGATATCGATTTTGACGTTGTGATTATTTTCGATAATTCGGAGAGCTCGATCGATGATAGTGAGATTTCGGAGACCCAAGAAGTCCATTTTCAAAAGTCCTAATCCGTCAAGAGGATAGGCAGAAAACTGTGTCACAATAGCTGTTTCGTCTTTCGGCGGATGCTGGAGTGGACAGAAATCTGTCATTGGGCTCGGAGCAATAATAACGGCACAGGCATGGACACCGAGTTGTCGCACTGTTCCTTCTAGCTTTTGAGCATTGGTAATGAGTTTGTTGTGCAGAGGGTTGTTATCGATAGTTCTTTTGAGGTCCGGATTTTCCTTGATAGCATCTTCTATGGTGATACCAGGCCGAGCAGGTATCAACTTCGCAAATTGGTTCATATCAGCAAATGGTATACCAAGTGCACGGCCGACATCTTTCACTGCGGCACGAGCGGCGAGAGTACCAAAAGTACAGATTTGCCCTACTTGGTCATGTCCATATTTTTCTCGTACGTACTCGATGACTCGGCCACGTCCTTCATCAGAGAAGTCGATGTCGATATCAGGCATCGAAACTCGGGCAGGATTCAAAAATCGCTCGAAGAGAAGCTGATAGCGAAGAGGGTCGATATTGGTTATACCTGAGAGATAGGCGATGATAGCACCAGCGGCAGATCCACGTCATGGACCAACAGGGATATCATGTTCCCGTGCCCAGCGTATGAAGTCTGCGACGATAACGAAATAGCCATCAAATCCCATGAGGTGGACGACAGCGAGTTCATATTCGAGACGATCAAAAATTGCTCTTTTTTCTTCAGAAAAATTTGCGTAGATGATTTCTTTTTTCTCATTTCTCCAAGTTTTTGGGAGCTCTAGTAGGTCAGCAGGGGACAGTTCTTTCAGAGTTGGTATCTCTGCTTTTATTTCTTTGTGGACACATTCAACGATATCATCATTTGTGAGTGTAAAATCATATCGAATATTTAATCACTCATAACAGGTCCAACGAAGAAGCCATTCTTGGTCGGTAAGTGTTTCAAAATCGTTTGGATATTTTTCTTGATAGATTTTTTTACGTGCTTCTTCTTTTCCGTTGAGTTTGTAGACTGGTAAGAGAGGTTTTCCATGAGGGATTTCTATATCTATCATGTCTGCGATTTTGAGCGTTTTTTCACAAGCCTCTGGAGCATAGGCAAAGAGTTCGCGCATTTCTTCTGCCGGACGGAGTGAATAATTTCCATCAATGAGTGTTTTTCTATCGGGATCATCGAGACGCCGACCACTTCCAATACAAGAGAGAAAGTCTTGAGCCTCTGCATCATCTGGACGTGCGTAGTGTACATCATTTGAGCCTACGAGTGGTACTCAGGAGAGTTTGCTGAGCTCAACGAGTCTCTGATTATAGGCACCTTGAGATCCGCGATCGGGATGTTCACCTATTTCGAGGAAATAATTTTCTTTTCCAAAAATTCTCTGGTAATAAGCTATCCTCTCCAGAAGGAAAGTATTATCTTTTCCCGAGACAACGTGCTGAGCAAGTTCACTCGTAAGGTCTCCTGAGAGTGCAATAGTGTCTGTTGTATATTTTTCGAGGAGAGGGAAGTCTATCTGAGCCTTACTCCCGACATTTCCATCGAGATAGGCTTTTGTGGTGAGCTGTATGAGGTTCTTGTAGCCATTGAAATTTTTTGCCAGGAGTATGAGGCTATACACTTTTGCATCTCGGGCATCGTATTTTTGACCTTGCTCACAGATAAATACTTCAACTCCTATAATTGGTTTAATGCCTTTTTTTTTGCAGAGAAGATAAAATTCGAATGCTCCATGGAGGTTATCAGTATCAGTAATCGCGAGTGCTGGCATACCCAATTCTTTTGCACGTACGACAAAAGCTTCGGGGTCACCGAGACCTTGAAGAAATGAGTAGTGAGTATGGAGATGGAGATGGACAAATGACACCCACAGACTCTATAAAAAAACCCATGAATTGCAACTAGGAATGGCTTTTCTCCTTTCTTGCAATCATGTGAAAAGATTTATACTTCTTTCTATGATGAAAACACTTATTTACCCCTCTGTTTTGGCTATAAAAGATGAGCCAGAGTCTTGGGATGTTCGTATATCCGCTCTTCCAATTGCTATTACTGGAGTTCATTATGATATAGGTGATGGCGATTTTGTGCCTTCTCTTATGCTTCCAATCGAGCATATATCTTTTCTTCATGGAAATGCGTCGATTGATGTCCATCTTATGGTACGGTATCCTTCACAGTATCTTGAAAAAATTCTCTTATTTCCCCATGTTTCGGCTGTTGCTTTTCATGTTGAATGCAGTGAGGACATCCACGAAACCATTCAGACACTCAAGAACGCGGGGAAAAAAGTCGGCCTTGCTCTTCTGGATAGTACCCCTGCAGATCATCTTGATAATTATCTTCTTGAAATCGACTACGTCTTGGTTATGACGGTAAAAGGTGGCTACTCTGGTACTCCATTTATCCCAGAAGTTCTCTCAAAAATAGCTGATATCCATAATAAAAGACCAGAATTGCCTATTGTTGTCGATGGAGGAATAGGAGAAAAAACACTTCCTCTCTGTGTTGAATCTGGTGCTATGGGTGCAGTTATGAGCTCGGCGTTATTTTCATGAAAAGATACGAGCTGGCTTCTCTAAAAATTCCTAGTATTGAAGGGCTTGACAAATAAATTTTCGCGATATAGTCTGCGCGAATTTATTTTTAAGTATATTTTATGCAATTATCGTCATCCCCACAGTTATCTCTTGTTAAAAAAAGCCCCTTATTAGGTGGCAGATTAGCTTATTTTCGGAACCTTATTATGACAGGTTTGCTAACTGCTTCGCAAATAGTTTGAGCACAAAATCCTGACCAACTAAGCCAATCTACGAAGCTTCCATCAAATAGACACGCAACGCTACAGTCTTCACTTGACGGTACTCTTATCGAAACATGACATTCTGGGCATGGGGTGACCCATTCTGACACACTGCAATGACATGTTGTTCTGTCAAGTGAGATATTAACGGGTGCTATTTTGCCTAATGGTGAATTCGCATCTCAGCAGGGTGTAACGTCTATTGAAGTTGATGCATTTTTACAAAAAGGTGATTTATCAGCACATCTTGGTATTCATGATATTTCTCCCATGAATGGCGATGACGATTTTCATAACGAACAGGCTGCTGCCTTTACTGTTAAATATGACCATAAACCATTTCATGTTGCTGCTGGTATTCGTCACTATGATCATTCCGGTCTCCATGAGCATCAACATGTTCATCTTCATGATGACGGACACGGGCATATTTCCCAAGAAATAAAAACAACGAAGCAATTAGTTCGTGAGAGATATATGGCCGCCCTTCTTCAATTAGGTTATGATTTTGGTGACCATCTTACTGTGTTTGCAGGAACTGAATGGGATTTATGAATAGAACAGGATGTTGGACAGGATGAGACCCATCTTACGTATGCAGGCTTTGATATTCATGGCCATATTTCTGATTTGCATCTAGCTTCTCGTATTATGTTGGCACACTCTCATGGCAATAAAAATGAACCTAATGCGACTTTTTTACGACCAAGTTTCCACGCTGAAACTCCTGTTTTTCGTAAGATTTTTCATGATAAAGTCTTTTTTACGCTTTTCTGAGAAGGTCTTATTCCTCTTGATAATAACCGTGAATTATGAGTTGTATGAGGTGCGGGTATAAGAGTTCGTTTCTAGAAACTATTTCTTCGCTTCCAGCCAGTTTTTTCCGACCCCAACTTCAACGGCCATAGGTATATCCCAGCTGACAATATGCTCCATGATTTCATGGAGTATTTTTGTGACTGTTTCTGTCTCTGTATCAGGGCATTCGACCACGAGTTCGTCGTGGACTTGCATGATGAGTTTTGCTTCTAGTTTTTTTGCTGCGAATTCTTCTGCTATTTTTACCATGGCGTACTTGAGGATATCAGCACAGGTCCCCTGGATTGGCATATTCATAGCCTCGCGTTTGGCTTGTTCACGGACAATGGAGTTTTTATCTCAGAGTCCTTTGATAGTCCTACGACGTCCGAAAAATGTCTCTGCGTAGCCTACTTTGAGAGTCTCTGTCACTATATGATCGAAGTATTCTCGGGTAGCAGGGTAGAGCCCAAAAAATCTATCAATATAGACAGCGCATTCTGCAGGTGTTTTTCCGAGCATTTTCGAGAGCCCAAAAGGCGTGATGCCGTACATCACACCAAAATTCACTGTCTTTGCCATACTTCGCTCAGCCTTTGAGATATTTTCTTTTTCAAAGAGTATTTTTGCTGTTTCGAGATGGAGATCTTTTTTTTCTTTGAGCGTTGCTATCATTTTTTCATCCCCGGAGAGACAGGCTAGAATACGTATTTCGATTTGAGAGTAGTCGGCTACCACGTATGACCAGTCTTTTTGTTCTGGTCTAAATGCTTTTTTTATTTCATCACTCCAGACGTCTCATGCTGGTATATTTTGGAGATTTGGGTCGTTTGAGCTCATTCGGCCTGTACTCGCTCCGAGTGTGTCATAACTCGTGTGAATACGGTGCGTCGATGGATTGATATACTTTGTGAGTCAGCGGACGTAGGTTCAGAGCAGTTTGCTCGCATGTCGGTGTGTCAGTATCTCTCGGCATATTTCGTGCTCTTCGGCGAGCATGGTGAGTGTTTCTTCATCGACACTCCAGCCAGTCTTTGTTTTTTTCAGAGGTTTGATTCACATGGTCTCAAAAAGGAGTTTTTGGAGCTGAAGAGGGGAGGCGAGATTGACCGAAGTGTCACCTGTTTGAGTGCTTACTTTTGATTCGATATTTTGTATTGTTTTCGTGAGTTCCTGTTCCAGACTTTCCAATATCTCACGGTCAACATAGACACCGCGTACTTCCATAGCTGCTAGTACACGAGAAACCTCTGATTCTAGCTCGAGAATTGGATGAGAAGAAGGGAGGACATCTATATGCCACAGAGACGAAGCGAGAGTAGCTGTTTGATGTATATCGATGGTATATTCGGTTGCTTGTTCAAAAAAAGCCCCATAAGAACCGTTACGGAGATGTGGAGAAAAAAGATGATTCTCTATTCTAAAATCGCGAATCATGGAAGTGTATTAAAGGCCAGATATCATGTCATCTATCAGACTATCTAATTCTTCGGTCATATCATCTGTTTTTGGGTCAGGTTTTGTTTCTGTTGTTGGTTTTGTGGCGGTAGGCTTATTGAGGGCTGGCTTTGTTGACGGTTTTTCAGGAGGAATCGTAGCTGGCTGAGTTGCTTCATTATTTATAACGGGATTTGGCTCAGGTGTTTCAACTATTGGTGTTGGTTTTGAAATACATGCACTGAGCGCTATCGGGATAAGTAAGAGGAGGATTTTTTTCATAGTATTTGTTTACATCCATGAGTATATCTTGTTTCAAGGAAATTCAAAAAATTTTGCACTATTCCTCTTTTCCCTATAATCCCTCTGTTCGTCACATAAAATGCACTCGTAGCTCGCTGTCAGTTACGCTTGATTCGAAATATCATTCAGGTATTTCTCATCCGGCGCTCCACAGTCTTCGAAACCGGTTTCTCAGACCGCCCTTCGCTGTGCTCTTGTGTTAGGACATCTTTTGTGCACTCGTAGCTCAGCTGGAAGAGTACCGGTCTTCGAAACCGAGGGTCGCAGGTTCGAGCCCTGCCGAGTGCACCATATTTTATTAAACAGGTCTCGAACCCTAAAGGGTTGACTCGATTTGCCATTCAAGGCAAATCTCCCCTGCCGAGTGCACCATATAAATTCCTAAAAACTCAGGCGTAAGCCTGAGTTTTTGTTGTTTTTATCTCTTAGGTTTTATTCATCGCCCTCTCGGCGTATCTCCATCATGGAGTACTGCCTCAGAATGGAGTAGTTGTGCTGCTTCTCTTGATCCCTGAACTTTTGAAGCACTCTGTTGCATCATTTCAGATTCAAATTTTTCGAGTACAGTTTTTCTGAGTCACTTCTTTTGCCATTCGGATCCAGGTTTGCATTGAGTGTAAATCTCGCGAGCTAACGCAAGAGCATCCAGGAGTGCCCGATTGGCCCCTTGTCCTTTGAATGGACTCATGGGGTGTGCTGCATCACCGATGAGTGTGGCATTTCCTGCATTTTTTAGCAGCTCTACGGAGAGTATCTCTCTATCGTAAACAGGGTATCCTGTTATTTTTGATGAGGGAGTAGCTGAGAGAATCTGGGGAATTGGAGCATGCCATGGAGCTCGGCGAATTGCTTCTTCCTTGAGTGCATCTGGACCTCGGTGGCTCAATGCACGAGCTTCGTCTTCTGGCATCGGGAAACTCATTTGCCACATAATCTCATCCTGTGAATAGGGCATCATATATATTCTCTCATGACCATTTACGGTCTGGAAAACTGTTTCTCAGTCTAGCAAAGAGCTCTCTGTATCTGCGATTTCTTCGAGATGACAAATACCTAAAATGACGATATATCCTGTATAGTGCAGCGGTGTACTGTCTTCATTCATTAGTAATCCTCGCACTACACTTCGAATACCATCAGCCCCCACCACCAAATTCGCTTTTGCTTTCTCTATTTTTGCATTTGCCTGAAAAACAAGGTCTATACTACCGTCATTATTGCCTGAAAAATTTATCAATCGATATCCCCATTTTAACGAATGGCAATCACTGAGCTGTTCCAGTAATTGCATTCTGAGAGATTGACGCGGAATATGCACATTTTTTTGTTTCGGTTTGCCATTACTGATTGTTTCTTTTTTCTTACCCCATTCACCAATCACTTTCCCGTCAGGGGTGTGTACTAGATGTCTTGTTGTCCTGATTTCGTCTCTGAGTCAAGAAATCCCAAAGCTTCCTATCGCTTTATTGGCTTGCTGGAGGGTGAGTCCGTATCCTTGAGACCGAGCGTCAAAACTCATATCTCGTTCGTAGAGAGTAAAAGGAATACCCCGATGAAAACAGGCTACGGCCAGAGCTACTCAACCAATGCCACCACCAATAATGGCAATATGGGGATAATTATCTACATCTACGGGCGAAGGCTTATCGGAGGGAATAAGTCCAGAGCCTGCACAATTATCGCATATACCTATATGTCCTTCTGGTCGAGTTGGTAGTGGTCGTGTGTTACCAGATTTTTCGTATCTTATTAATTCTTTTTCATACCAGCGTTTTGCTTTATTGGAAAGTTTTTGTGTCTTCTTGCCGACCCCATCACATTTGGGGCATATTTTCCAATTGTGTTTTTCGTTCTGTGGTGTTTTTCGTTCTGTTACAGAGAGCATACTTTTTATACAAGATTATGCTATTGTAGTTAAAAAATATAACTCACCATAGGCTCTCGGTAAAAATTTCTTTTTTTTGAGAAGTATGCATACTGAGTATGATGTATCTATGGGCTACATACAACTCCGAAATTATGCTGAATGGTATTATACCAAGTACTTCCCCTCAAAACGAATGCTCCATGAAAAATTGCTTTCTCGTTCGGAGGAAAGGGAACTGATAGATCGTGTTATGACTGATTTAGAAAGTTTAATCGTGGAAGATAAGGTGATCGAAAGTCGTATACATGCCTATATATGAGCAGGAAAGACAGCTCGATACATTCGTACAAAAATGACTCAAAAGAAATTTGATAAAGATATGGTTGAGGCTTTTTTGTGAGCACAAAGTGATATACTGGAAAATCCAGAAACATACCGCAATCAGGTAGAGAAATATATCCAGAAGAGTATCCAAAAATGAGTCTCTAAAAGAGCATGCTCGTATGAACTATCTATGAAATACCCAGATGCTCGCCCTCTGATCGATGAGTTTTTGATGGATTATGACGATTTAGTCATTCTGCAAAAAAAAGCTCCTGAGTTACTAAAGAAGTATTCTCAAGAGCAAGTTCTCTGAAAGCTCTCACAAAAGGGCTTTCAAATAAGTGATATTTATACTGTTTTGCGACGACGGTAGGTGATGTATCCTGCCATACCGAGTGCCATAAGTACAATCACTGGGAGGAATGGTCCTGTTTTGATAATAGTCATGATGTCTACTTGGACACGAGTGCTACATGCTTGAGTTTCTTCACCTCATACTACACATCGTGCATCATAGACGCCACGTTCTGTGAAAATCATATCTGCATTACAGCCAGCGACACTTCTCCATGGCTTACCATCTTTCCAGATTTTTATGGCACATTGTGCATATGTTGGTGAACTACAGCTAAGTGATGTTCTGAGAGGTGCACCTCCGTAACTGACTGCACTGTTGAGAGTACAATAATCCTGTTTTGGATTGATAGTGACTGTTTTTTGACAAGCTGGTTGGACAGACTGCTCCCCGTCACGAAGACAGACAACTTTGTATGTTCCATCATTGAGCGTGAGATTGAATTGACCAGTAGGATTCTGGAGGGTATTGATGACTTGTTTTCCTTGGAGAACAAAGAGTTTATACCCACCATTTGGAGAACAGTACACATTTGTCTGATTTCCATTTTGAGTGACTTGCATGTTCTGACATACACTCGTAGGCGTGCCAAATCCTATACGAGTCGTATCGCAACTATTGACCGCTATGCCTGATGTTACACCACGACCATTGACACAGACTCTGTTTTCATTGTTTGGGAATGTTGATGGATCTGCGTTGGCACGTGTACAGACGTAACTAAAGCTTTCCCCAGGATCTAAACGAGCATCTCTGTTCCCGACGTTTACAATCATATTGAGAGTTTCAGCACTTCCTCTATTACATTCGGGTGCGTATGGATCAGAGAGAGTCACTGTATCGAGAGGTTCTGACCCAGAATTTCGAACGACGACAGTGAATTGTGCTGTGGCACCATTTTGGAGAAATTGTGAATCATCATGATTATCATTATCATCTTTCACCACCTGGATTTGAGGTTGTGTAGGATTTGGATTGATAGTGATAGTTTTTTGACAGCTTGCAGAAGTGATAGAATTATTGATATAACAAGTAAAAGTATGTGTTCCATTGGCTACATTGAGAGAGCCAGAGGAATTATTACTTATAAATGTTCCATTTTGATTTATAGTGTATCCAGCGATATTACCACTTCCTGTACAGCTGTAGTATACAGTATTTCCTGATGCGCTGAGAGAGAGATCATTACAAGTAGTCACAGTTGTTGTCTGAATAATTACTACTGTTGGATCGTCATCAAAGACTGGAGTATTTGATGTATTACCCTGAGCGTCTACTCGAGCCACATTTGTATAATTACTTGTTGTATTTCCTTTGTCACAGATGTATTCGAAATATTCACCTGGTTGGAGGAGGGCATCTCCGTGATTTCCTGATCCACCAGTTGTGAAGCTCGACCATGATGATGGATACGTGCCGGGGAGTACAACACCACCAGAACAGCTCGGAGCGATGCTATCTGTAAGATTGATATTTTTTAAATCTTCTGTACCCGTATTTGTTACTCTGATTCTGAAGACAGCGTTGTTCCCGGTGAGGACAGTTTGGCTATCATTTCCTCCTATGTTTCCATCGAGATCTGCATTGTTTGCATCTGTTTTTGTGATGAGTACTGCTGGTGTGACTGTTGTTCCGTTGTTTGTAATTGTTTTTTCACAAATAGCTGGAGTTGAAGTCTGTCCATTGACATAACATCGAGCAGTATAGGTACCTGTTGGTGTTGCTGGTACAGTCGCTGATCCAGTTGCTGTCGAAAATGATTGGAGCGTAGTTCCATCAGGTTTACTGAAAACCACTGAATAAGATGACACATTTGTACCAGTACATGTATAGCCTACATTTCCTCCGTCTGTGAGACTCGTAGGAGAAACAGAGAGTCCTGTACATACTGGAGTAACTGTTGTGTTATTTGTGACAGTTTTTTCACAACTCGCAGGAGTTGTTACCTGACCATTGACGTAACATGATACTGTATAGGTGCCTGTTGGTGTCGCTGGAAGTATGATACTTCCTGCTGCACTTGTTGATGATGTGAGAGTAGTTCCATCTGGTCTTTTTGCGACGATAGAGTAACTCGTAGTATTTGTACCATTACATGTATAGGTTACTGTTCCACCGTTTGTTACACTTGTGGGTGTGACAGTTAGGTTGTTACATATAGGGGTTACTTCTGTCTGACATACGTTGCTACACCCATCTCCAGAATTCATATTTCCATCATCACACTGTTCTGCTCATTCCCTTACACCGTCACCACACCATTTTGGATAAATATAGAGACATTGTACGTGATGTCGTAGAGTTGTACTAAGAACATTGTTTGTGAAATCGCGAGAAGCTGCATCATAGGTAATTCTCCACATAGGAGTTGATCTCATAGCTGGAGTGGCTCCTGTATTTGGCCCTACAAATGTAATACCGCCAGCTGATTCTACATATTTTATACCTGAATCTCCTGCTTGAAAAACTGCATATTTTCTTCCAGAACCACTAGTAAACCACCCCATTCTTGTTGGTACAGTGAGTACTGATCTTTTAAAGCCATTTGCAGCAGTTCTATCTTCACTAAGGGAAGACGTGAGGCTGAAATTTGAATTTAAAAGAGCCCAATTCACTCCTGTTTCGTCGAAGTACATCAATCTCTGACCAGTTCCCGTGACACCAAATGTGTCATAAAGATTTCCATAAGACTGCCCAGAATAAAGTTCTTCTTTAAAACATGACGTACATGTACCTATGGGCGTGCTGCTATACGACGATGGACATGATATGCTGGTAAGAGCAAATCCGTATGTACATATGAGCGAGCCGAAAATGAGTATAATTTTTTTCATAATTTTTTTTTAAATTGTATTTTTCTTTTTCTTTTAAGGAACATTATACGGATTAACATTTACTGTTACATCTGCTCCTGGTACTGCTGCTGCCGGAAGATTGGTTGCTGCATTATCAGCAGTTCCAGCTACAGTTCATCCTGTATAAACTTCAGCCCCAGTACTTCCGCCCGGAACTGATTCACTACTAGTACCAGTTGTTGTACCACCGGGTGTTGAAGTAGGGTCATTTGGTTCTTTCGTTGGCTTGTCTGGTTTTTCTGTTTTCTTTGGGGCGTTTCCTTCTTTTTTTATTTGATATGAGAGAGGTATTCGCCAGTTGATCTGAGTTGGGATATTGGTGCTGTCATAAAATTGACCTCCAACTATATCACCGATTTGGAGATTTGAACAGTTTGGTTTCACACCGATACGGAGCAGTACTTTTTCTGGATAACCGTTACCTGTATAAGTAACTGGCACATCAAAGTAGAAACCTCCACCCGTGTATGCTTTGAGCTTATTAATATTATTTGAATTTCTACCTGTGTTGAGGAGTCCTTCTTGTGCTCTTGTTGCACTTCTTGCAGCTGCAACTATTGTATCAGGATCGGCGTAGATGTTTTTGCCGAGATTATTTATCTGAGCAGCATATATGCTCGCCAATCTTCCTTGCCCTGGTTCAGTTGAATCCAGGTAACGAGAGAGTTCGCCACCGTCTTGTATTTTTGATATATCACGACCGTATTTCTCTGTTTTTCTTCCACCGGCAGCTCCTTCTTGTTGTAGTACCCAATTGTTATATTCACGAGTATTACCACTTGCCATAGCCTTGATAAAACGTTGAAATCATGGTGTTGCAGCACTGTCCCAGAGATATTTCAAGAGTACTTCATTTCTCGCAGAATAGCCTTCGCCTCCTTCGAGGTATACTTTCATCCACTTTTTTGTACTTGCAGGCATGAGGAAATCTTTTATCTCGTCATAATCTGCAAAACGATTCATAACGCGTTGAGCCTCTTTATATTGACTTGGAAGACCTGCTTTGTCATCGTGTTCTTGGAGCTGAGCTCGTCGACCGTAGAGTGTTTTGAGACGTTGGAGTTGGGCAATTTGAGCACGTACATTATCTGTTTGTTTTTTGTCCCCCAGTTTTGTAATTGCTTTATCGATTGCTGCAAATTTCTTCTCTAAGGGTTGGTTACCAGTGATTACTTCTCTTTCTGTTTCTGTGAATACTTCTCGGATGGTTCTGAAAAGCCAGAAGCCTCCTGTTGCTTTGAATCACTCATTTGTTGCTTCTTCGTATTCTGATGCGGTGCCCTGAACAGATTTTTTGTATTCTTCGAGGGCAGCACGTGTTTCACCACGTACTCCATTATCCCCGAGCATACGATTGTATCGTCCGTGTTCTCGATCGTTATCTGTTAAGATGTTATTATATGTTGTACCGAAGAGAATTTTTGAAAGTGCATCTTTGTTTGGATTGCGCACATCAGCTATTTTGATTCCTGTATTGAGAGAACCAAGATAGATAGATGGAGATCCCATAGCAGAAGAGACGGCAAAGCCAATTGCTACTTGGAGGAATGCTCCGAGTCGGCCAGTGAAGCCTGGGTCTGATTGAATTTTTTGGAGTACTCTTTCTCTTTCAGCCCCAAAAGGTGTAAGAACTCATTTGAGTAGTTCTTTGCCACCTCGAGTGAGAGGTCCTGCTCCATAAGCTTTCGTGAGCTCGTTTATGTTTGAAAAATATGCCTGAAGCTGACTCGTGAGGGCATTACCATATCCTTTTCCAGGATATTTCGCGTCTATGCTTCGGATAGCTTTATTGAGATTACTCGTTCTGCTCTGGAGAAGACCGAGAAGACCGCCAGTAATAAGTCGACCACCTATATCCTTTCTCCAAGCTCGTACCATCTCATTATTTATATCCATGAACACTCGCTCCTTTTCAGAAGCGTTGATAGCTCGTCCGCCTTGTTCATTTATTTGTCCGACATTTTTGTCTTCTTTTTTAAAGAAATTTCATTTTGAAGCCGCTTCACGTACACTCGTTGGCTTTTCTGTACGTGTAAAGAGTCTCCCAAAAAATCCTTTTCTCTTTGTTGACTCATACTCTTGCTTCAGAGTAGCGAGTTTTTCTTTTGTTATGCCAATTTCTCGCTCAAACTGTTCTCGTGCTCGAGGATTATCTTGGAGAAAACGTATGAGTTCTGAGTTTTGCCCAGTATCTCATTTGTATTCTCGAGAGATGCCGTAAGCCCTCTCATTTCCCTTAACGAATTCTTTTCGTTGAGCGTAGCTAGCGACGCTTTTGAGTGCTTCTTCTGATTGAAGGTAAGCAGGTATTTCTTGTGATCGAGCCATAAAAAGAAAATTAATTCCTCTTCATTCTCTCATACTTTTTTACCCTATGCAAAAGGCTTGTATCTTGACACTCTCATTATTTCACCTATTAAATATAAACTACCATAGATTATTTTTATTTTAGAAGAATCTTGGAGTATTTTCTGTATTTTTTCTCTGTCTGAAAAATAGTGTAATATTTCCACGTTTTCTCTTTGTCAGAGATACTCAGAGCAGGGAAGGGATCGATCACAAAAATCATCTACGAGTATCACATTATTTCCTGGAATCATCCTTGAAAGTTTTTGTGCGTAATTTTTTTCTGTTTGTGTTGTTCCAAAAAGAATGACCACTTCTTTATTTAATTTGAGTTTCTTTATCATGTCTTTAAATATTTTGATATTTTCTTCATTATTGGCTGTATCGACGAGAGTATGTGCATTGAGCCATTCAAAACGACCAGGATTGTATATATCCATAAGCCCAATACGGATTTTTTCTGTATCCATTCCTATATCTCTGAGAGCTTCAAATACCATCTGCGCATTTTTTTCTTGATGTTTTCCAGGCAGGTTCGTTTTGATTTGAGCATTTTCATTTACCGCATGGAGATATGTACTTCGTTCCTGACATGTTTTTTGTATCTGTTTATTGTTTAGGGGGGTATAGAGATGCGTTCCTGGTTTTACTATACCGAGTTTATTTTTGAGTATGGTTGTGCGGGATCTCCCAAGCACGTGTGTGTGCTCAAGTGTTATTGATGTAATAAAACAGGCGATAGGATGGCTAAAAATATTTGTTCCATCATACGTTCCACCGAGTCCAACTTCTACTACGGCATAATCTACTTTTTCATCCACGAAGTAGAGAACCATGACGACCACTTGTATTTCAAAAAAAGAGAGAGGAATTCAATAGGTAGAGGAGAGCTCAAGAACGTGTGTATAATATCTCTCCAGAGTATCGTCCGGAATCATTTTTCCATTTATCTGCAACCGTTCATTTATATCTATAAAGTGAGGAGAGGTGAAGAGTCCTATTTTTTTTCAAAAAGCTTTCCAGAGGACTTGTGATAGCATCTGACAGACACTTCACTTTCCATTACTTCCTGTCACATGAAAAACCCTCAGAGTGTCCTGAGGATTTCCGAGGATTTTCATGAGTTTTAGAACATTATCTCGCCCATCCTTCATGCCACCTGGCGTGAGAGACATGACATAGTCTATGGAAGGAAAAGAATGTTTCATTATTTATGCTTGAGTTGCACCGTCTCCAACGATGACTTTTGCATGGCGAAGAGCCTTCTCTCCACGCATATATCATGCTTCTATCTCGGCTTGTATTGTAGTTGAGGCATGAGGTATTTGGCTGATTACTTCATGGAGATCAGGATTTACTTCTTGCCCGAGAGTATTCATGCGGGAAATTCCAAAGTCAGAGACTGTTTTTTGCATCGCTCGAATAATTGACGTGAGACCTTCTGTCCAAGCGTGTGATTTGAATTCTTCAGGAGTATGCTCGAGCGCGCGCTCTAGGTTATCCAGAATCGTGAGAAATTTGAGTATAGTTTTATTTTCTGACCATTCTCCTACTTGTGAGAGCTCTTCACGACTGCGGCGAACGAGATTGTTATAATCTGCCTGAGATCGTGCGAGCTGCTCTCGGAGTTGTGCTATCTCAGCTCGGAGTTGTTCGGTCTCATCCTGAGTTGCACTTGAGTCTGCTTGAGGCGTATCTGTTTGATTTTCAGCGAGAGGTGTTTCTGGGTTTGTGAGAATATCGGAAGTATCCTGTGTCATACACGGTTATATTAGAGAGTTAATGAGACTGTGAACTATATGCTTTTTTTGATTTTTGTAACCAGAGTGCTGAGTTTCTTTTTTGCTGTTTTTGCTGTTGGTGTTTTACCGAGCTTTTCGATAAAACTCTTTTTTTCAGTGTAGATAGATTCTATTTTTTCACCAATTGCATCAGTATCGACGCCATGTTTCTTGAGAACTTCTTGAGCTTCGGTAAGTTCCGCTTTTGCGAGCTCGAAAAATTTCTCGAGATCTTTCTTTTTTGAGAGGATGAGTTTTTTATTTTCTGCTGTCCAGTATTCTTTTTTGAGTTCAGCAAAAGCCTTTTTATGACTTTCAATAAAATCTTTTCCTGTTTCGAGAGTGCTGTCAGCCATTTTTTTATTTCATTTTCCTCATTTCTTGTCTGGTTTTTTTGCGTATTTTGCGCCAACAACAAATCCAGCCAGGTATCCCATGAATATGAGTAATTTTTTCATAAAAAAGATGAGTTAAATAACTCATCTATTCTAGTCTATTTTTCTGGAATGCAACAATTACTTCAAGCGGTTTTTGATAACGAGATATCGATAGACTGCTTCTGCGATTTCTCATCGAGTGATAGCTTGATTTGGTTTAAATGTATCTCCACTAATACCATCTATGAGATTATACTTGAGAGCAAACTGTGCATATTTATGTGACCAATGACTCCAAGTCAAATCTGTCCATGATTTTGTGACTCCAGGCGTGAGAGTTTCTCCTGACGCGAGGGCGAGTATGGCGAGAAATTCAACACGAGTAACGGCTCTGTTTGGTTCAAATACCTCGCGTTCGGTTGAGACAATTTTTCTCTTCACTGCTTCTGAGATGAGGGGATTGACCCAGTGTTCTTTTGGTACATCGTGGAAAATACCAGTCACGATTTCTCCGTGAGGAGCTATATCGAGGGCTTTGAGGACTATACCGAGTAGTTCTGAACGAGTGACATTTTTCTCGTGTTTAAATGCCCCATCTTCGAATCATTTTATAATACCCTGACGAGCAAAATAGCTAATAGAAGTATAGAATTTATGATTGTAGGGAACATCACTAAATACTCATGGTGTTACTGTTGGTTTTGTGACTACTGGAGTTGGCGCAGGGGTTGGGGCTGTTTGTGTTGTATTTGTGTTGTTTGAAGAAGTGTTCCCGTCTACTCCCGTTGCATTTCTGATAAAATCAATCGGATCAACACTATACTTCTCTATGAGATCCTGATTAAGTCCTGCATCGACACCTTCAAAGAATGAATATCCAGCTTCTGCTGCTTCTGAGAGTGTAAAAGGCCAATAGGGATAAAAAGGAGCCTCTTCGTTATCTACCTGTATATGGAGATGCGGTGTGGTTGTAAAGCCTGTGAGACCGACACGTCCGATAAGAGTACCTTTGTCCACTACGTCACCTGGCTGTACGAGTACTTGAGAGAGATGGAGATAACTCGAATAGTATTTGCCAACTTTTCCCTGATATTTTACATTTTTATGCTCAATAGTGATGTATTTGTTATTGGGATCATCCTTTGTTCGAACGACTTTTCCATGTCCAATAGCGAAAATGGGTGTACCAATAGGTGCACGTATATCGACACCATCGTGAGAACCAGTGTTCGGTGTGCGATCTTCGTCCATATATCGACCCCGGAATACTGTGAGATAGGTAAATATACTATTGAAATCTGTCTTTATATCATCCACACGAGGAATAGGGATGAGGTCATACTGATTGACGGCTGAATAGTCGAGGGTTGCTCTCTGGTCGATATAGTCTGCCTTCTTCCAATCAGGCACAAAAGCTATTGGCATCATCGCTCCATTAAATGATTTTGCGCTGTTTCCTTGGGAAATTGCCATGAGCCATACGTGGCCAGGAGTCTGTATGAGTACGTACGTACAGAGCAAGAGGAGATTGGCTATCCATATCTTTTTGTTCTGCTTACTGATGAGGGAAAATAGAGACATAAAACGAGTTATATACACACATTAGCATATTTTTCATACCACTGCAAATAATTGACAATATATTTTTGTATATACTATTTTATGTATGAAATGGGTTCTTTTTTTACTCATGTTAATCGCATTTGTCTCGTTGGTGTATATCTCCCAGTGAGCCATTAAACGCCAACTCGGCTCTAGTACTCTCTCTATTCCCGACGGTATCTCATCGGAGGTATCTCTGGATTCCGAATTTTCTTCAGTAGAATAGTACCATCATGCACCATTCATATCATCATCTCAAGGCGTATTTAGTTTTCCTCACAGGGAGTATATTATTTGTTGGATTATTAGCCTACCTTTATACTCCATTTAATTTTGATACTTCGAAATACCTCAATTCTCAAGCAATCGTCTCATGAGAGGTACAAATCAGTCAGGAAGTACTTGTGACGGAAAAGATAGAACCCGATACAACAACAGCTAAGAGAATGCGATATACAACACTTCTTTTACGTTATCAAAAAGAGCTCCACGATCTCGAATCGCAAACTACTAGTTCTTCGTCTGAGGTAGTAGAAAAAATACAATACCTCAGAGATAAAATAGAAAATATTGAGAAAATAATCCAAGATCTCACTCGATAGAATTATCTCTTTGAGAGAGGTGCGATACGGATGTTGAGACTCTTTATTCCACTTGAGAAGGCTATCTGCGCTACGTCACCTGTTAGTGAGACTATTGTTCCGACTCCAAATTTTTTGTGCTCTACTCTGTCACCGAGGGAAAATTCTTGTATTTCTTTTCGGACTTGTGCTCCGAGTCAGAGTGTTTTTTCTTTTGGTTGTATCTGTGACCAGTCTCACTCGAGGGTTGATTCGCCAGATGTCCCCAGGAAATCTGTCATAAAGAGTTTTCTTGGTTGGTGTATTTCTGTGTATTCTTTTGGTATTTCACTGATAAAACGACTCGCAATATTACTCGAGTAAGTCCCAAAGCTGTATCGCTCATTGGCACGAGTGACGATGAGTTTTTTCTTGGCTCTGGTCATCGCGACGTACCAGAGGCGACGCTCTTCCTCGAGTTGATCTGGCTCAAAAAGTGTCCTCGAGTGTGGGAATATTCACTCTTCTGCTCCAGCTATAATCACATGATTAAATTCGAGTCATTTTGCACTGTGTGTTGTCATAAGGAGAACCTTTTCTACTTTGTCATCACTGTTTTGTTCTGCTGTGATGAGAGCGATATCTTCCAGGAAATGCATCAGCGATTCTGCGGGTGGTAAATCATCATAACGAGATGCTAGATTTTTGAGTTCATTGATGGTGTCGACTTTTGCTTCCACCTCTGGAGGTGAGAAATTTTCTTCTAAATAATCCTGATATTTTATGAGCTGAAGGACTTTATCAATCAAGAGTCTTGCCGGGAGTTCTTGTGCGGTTTTTTGTACCTCTCGCATAATCTGTGTAAAAGCTGTCATTGCTGTCTTTGCAGCATTTTTCATCTCAGGTATATGATCGATATGGGTTGCTCCTTCGAGGGTTTCTATCGTACTCTGATTTCATTTAGAGAGAGGTAAATCGAGAGACATATAGTCGATGCCTGTCATTTCGACGTATCTCATAGTACGCTCGACGGTTGTTGGTCCGATTTTCCGAGATGGAGTATTGACTATCCTTTTCCAGGCGATGCCATCTGTCGGTGTCATGATGACTTTGAGGTAGGCGATGATGTCTTTTATTTCTTTTCGATCGTAGAATTTGAGTCCACCAATAATCTCATAGGGGACTCCTCGTCGGATGAGAGCTTCTTCTATCACACGTGATTGCCCATTTGTACGATAGAGTATCGCCCATTCAGCAGGATTTTTTTCCACAAAATTTCCGATTTTATCAGCTTCTTCTCGTTCGCTGGAACACTCGTGTATCTCTATTTTATCGCCTTCTTCTGCCTCTGTCCACATACGTTTATCGAGAGCAGTTCGGTTATTTTTTATGACAACATTTGCTGCATTGATGATATTGCTCGTAGAGCGATAATTTTGTTCGAGCTTGACGACTTCTGCGGCTGGAAAATCATGCTTGAAATTGAGAATATTTTGTATATTTGCCCCACGCCATGAATAGATACCTTGCCAGTCATCTCCTACGACGCAGAGATTCTTTGATTTACTTGCGAGGAGTTGGATTATTTCGTATTGAATTGTATTAGTGTCTTGATATTCATCGACACAAAAATATTGAAAAGTATCATGAAAGTGCTCGAGTACGGAGGGGAGATGGAGGATATCTCTGGTTTTGAGGAGAATATCATCAAAATCGAGCGCATTATTGGCTTTCATTTTTTTCTGATAATCCGGATATATTTCAGCCACAAGCCCCTGAAAATGACTCTCAACGCTCATGGAGTATTGATCAGGGGAGAGTCCACTATTTTTTGCGAGTGATATTTCGTATTGTACTTGTCGTGGCGGTGCTTCTTTGAGGTCGATGCGTTTTTCTTCGAGGATGTCTTTTATGAGAGAAAGTGTGTCATCAGTATCGTATATTGAGAAATTTCTCGCATACCCAATTCTGTCTATGAAAAGACGGAGAAACATAACCCCCATAGAGTGAAATGTTGATACAAGAGGGAAGTCACGAGGTATACCAAATGACATGGGCATATCTCGTCCGAGTTTTTTTGCTATTCTCTCGCGCATTTCTCTGGCAGCCTTGTTGGTAAATGTCACACAGAGAATCGAAGTGGGTGCGATTCCAATATCATGTATCATCGTGTAGACCCTTTCCGTGAGGGTGTGCGTCTTTCCTGAACCAGCCCCTGCGAGGATGAGGAGGGGGCCATCAATAATTTGGACAGCACGGAGTTGTTCGGCGTTCAGCATGCGACGATTCTATCGAAAAAAAATCTTTGTCACTCTGGTCGTGCTTGGAAAAATATTTTTCTCGCTATAATCCATGTATTCTTTCTTTATAACTCTTGTTTTTATGCTCTCAGACCTCCAACCACAGCTCAATAAGGCTATTGAACATCTCAAATCTGAATATAGCAAACTCCAAGCTGGCCGGGCAAAGCCTGAGCTTGTCGAGGATATCCTCGTTCCGGTCTACGGTTCTGCTATGCCTGTCAAAAATGTAGCTACTGTGTCAGTAATGGATCAGCGCACTCTCACCATCACGCCATTTGATCGTACGACTGGCGCTGATATTTGTCGGGGTATTGCAGGAGCAAATGTCTGACTTAACCCACAGGACAGGGGTGATAGCATCCTCATTACAATTCCGATGATGACAGAAGAAAATCGCCGTAATCTCCAAAAAATTGCTCGTGATATGTCTGAAGATGCAAAGGTGTCTGTCCGTAGTATCCGTGCAGAATTTCACAAAAATATCCAGAAAGCAAAAACTGATAAGACTGAATCAGAGGATGTTCTCAAGGGATACGAAGAAGATCTACAAAAGGCCATAGATGCTACCAATAAACAGATTGATGAAGCAGCAAAAGTGAAGGAAGAAGAAGTTATGAAGATATAATCTGTATGAATTCCGATAATCATTATTTCTCTCGACTGCTCAGAAAAAATATCTGGATTTATTTTTTTTCGTTTTTGATTGCTCCAACCGGGTATATAGTCAAAATTGTTATTTCAAACTCTGTTTCTGTGGAGGAGCTCTGAGTTCTCTATAGCGTGATGAGCTTGATGACGATCTTGGGCTCATACAATGATGTAGGCATGACCGAGAGCCTGAATTATTTTCTTCCAAAACATATCCACGACAAGGATGCAAAGAAAATTACAAATACTTTCTCAATAGCGCTCGTAACCCAGATGATTACCAGTATTATTATCGCTACTGGTCTCTACTTTTTTGCTGACTTCCTTGCGACGCATTATTTTGAATCTCCTCAAGCAGAAATGATTTTGAAGATTCTTGTGCTGCAATTTTTTGCCGAAAACATTTTTCGCACCATTGGTACATTTTTTAGCGCTATTCAGGATACGCGATTACAGAAATCGATGGATTTTTTGAGAATGTTTCTCTTGATGTGTATAGTGTGTGGATTGTGGTTTTTTGATATGCATACTATAGAGTATTATGCATGGGCTTGGTCATCAGCTATTGCTTTTGGCTCTCTCGCCTCTCTCGTATTTATCACACTCAAATATCATCGCTACTTCACGCTCTCTGGGTGGAGATTTTCTTTTGCTGAGTACAAGCGTATTTTTAAATATGCTTTCTGGGTCATGCTTTCAGCCAATGTCGGCATGCTTCTCTCTCAGATAGATATGCAAATGGTTGTCTATATGCTCGGTACTGAGGCCGCGGGGTACTATACCAACTACCTCTCTCTGATTCGCATACCATTTCTCTTTCTGCTCCCAGGTGTGTATTTTCTTTTTCCTGTTTTTTCAGATTTATTGAAACGGAATGAGGAGAGAAAAGTCATTGCTATTCATGCCTTCTGTTATGAGCTATTTTCTATAGTAGCGATGATGATGACGAGTTTTTTCATCCTATTTGGTACCACCCTCACGACAACTCTATTTGGACCTGGCTATGAAATCTCAGGAGCTATTCTTGTTTATTCTGCACCGTTCCTCCTCTTTAATTTCCTTCTTCAGATAGATTTTCAAATCCTTTCTGCGAGTGGTCGACCTCGTACAAAAATGTTTATTTTACTTGCCGGTGTCGCCCTGAATCTCGTTACAAACTATATCTTTCTGAATCTCTGGGGAGTTGTTGGTTCTGCCTTTGCGAGCGGTATAGGATGGTTATTTATCTGGATATTGTCTTTCCGCCAGACTCGCAAGTTTGCAGCTGGTTTTCGATGGCCAGTCTTCTGGGAAAATATCGTTTGAATCAGTCTCCTTACCTGGGCACTCTCTACACTGCATCTGGAAAATTTCCTCGAAGGTCGTCTAGCACTCTTTGGTGGCATTATGTGAGTGATAGTTATTTATGGCGTTGTCTTCCTTGCTCTCAATTGGTCAGAATTTCGTCGTTTCCAGAGAATTTTTCGCTCTAAACATATCATATGATAGGTGTATTTGATTCAGGTTCTGGAGGTCTCACTTTTCTCGCTGCTATGAAGAAGAGGTTTCCAGACTGGTCATATATGTATTATGCGGACTATGAGCATTGTCCTTTTGGTGAGAAAACACCAGAAGAAATACAGTCTTTTACTATCGCCGGTGTTCAAAAACTGTTTGATGCTGGTGCCACGGTTGTTATCTTGGCTTGTAATACTGCTTCCGCATGGACACTTCGAAAAATTCAAACAGAGATATTTCCTGACAGAAAAGTCCTCTGAGTCACTATTCCTGGGGCAGAAAAAGTCGTGGAATTGGGGCTCAAAAATGTCACAGTTTTTGCAACGGAACAGACGGTTAAATCCCGTACCTATGCAGAACGTGTACGTATTCTCGATGCAAATACCGTGGTAGATGAAATAGCCCTCTCGGGAGACCTCGTCCGTTCTATCGAGTCACTATTGCCCGTAAAACAATGTCACACTGAGGAAGATTTTCAGAAAATATTTGCACTCTATGGTCCTCTTGGTTGGGATTGTGATACTCCTCCTTGGAGAGAATTAGTTGATACATATTTCGGATGTATTCATGATTGCCAAAACAATGCAGCATGTTCTTCTCTTTCTCATGCGTGCCTCTCGCCAAAAACACCGCTCTTCCTCTCTACTGATGGTGAATCTGAAAAACACGATCCAACAGGTATTATCCTCGGTTGTACTCATTATTCGTATCTTCGTACACCTCTCCAGCGTCTCTTTCCAAATTCCCTTATTATTGATCCATCTGAGGAATCCGCTATAAAGCTCGGGAGCTATCTCACAGAACATCCTCATCTTCTCGAAAAAATAGAGAAGACAGGAACAATAAAATTCTTATAATAGGCTTATTATGTCTCATATTCTTATCTACGGTAAAGGACGAGTTGGTCAATCATTAGCTCGATTTTGTCAGCACATATCACAGGAATACACTCTCTGTGATGAATCAGATGCACCAGAAAACTTTGATGCATATACATCTATTATTCCATCGCCAGGCCTCTCATCTGCCCATAGAGTCTATCAGAGCGATAAGGTTATCTCAGAACTTGATTTTCTTTCCCGGTTTATACCGAAATGATTTCAGATACATGCTATCACAGGGACAGATGGTAAGTCGACCACTTCATCTATTTTGTATCATTTTCTTCACGCTGGTTTCCCAGATGTTCCCGTATATCTCGGTGGTAATTTCGGTACTGCTCTCGCTGATGTACTCTTGGAAATAGATGGAAAATGAGAAAAAGAATGACACATCGTTCTCGAGGTATCGAGTTTTATGGCGTATCAACTCCGTACTTTTTATGCTGACAACGCTATCCTTACCAATCTCCACCCAGATCATCTCGATTGGCATCATGATGTGAGTGAATATTATAATGCGAAACAAAATCTTCTCGGTCATGCAAAAAATAGGATCTTCTATCCAGCATCTGCAGTAGCTCTTTTACCAGAACTTCCACATTTCCCAATAGAGGCTGTCGTTATGCCAGAAAATTTTGTGATCGAAAATGATCTCCTACCTATTACAAAAGAAGCGTTTGTTGACCTCTCAGATAGACAACTTTTTGGTGAGCATAATGTCGCAAATATATTTTTTGCAGCGTCTCTCGCTTTTAGACTTGGTATACCTGTGAAAGTTCTCTCTGCTACATTGCCCCTTATTCCAGCCCTTCCTCATCGTCTCCAGAGGATATCTATCAAGGATGGAAAAATATGGATCGATGACAGCAAGTCAACAACAGCACAGTCTCTCTATGCTGCACTTCGCTCATTTGCACCACAGAAGGTCCACTTGATAGCAGGAGGAAAAGATAAAGGCGATCCATTTGAATGACTCGGATTTGAGCTCAAGAAACACTGTGCTCAGTGTGTGGTTATTGGTGAAACAAAAACTATTTTTCTCCAAGCAGCTCATGACGCTTTTGTTCCTGCGACTTCTGTTGCAACGATGCAGGAAGCTGTTGATTTTATGTCTGCGAACACTGTGGAAGGGGATATTATCCTCCTTTCTCCATGATGTGCGAGTTTTGACATGTTCCGTGATTATGAAGATCGTGCAAAGCAATTTGCCTTTGCAATACATGCGTCAGAATAAAAAACGCTCTTCGCAAGAGAAAAAATTTCGAAGTAGAGGAGACTTTTGTATACTAGATTCCATATAATTATTTTTTGTATGGTTCCTTCTCCTCATCGTCCTGCTCCTTCTGACGCACGCTACATTTTCATTCTTTTTGCTCTTATTTTTGTTGTATTGTTTTTCGCCTTCCTTATTTATTTTGTGTATGGCCAAAAGCAATTTGTCCGTACAAATGTTCCTGTGGAGCAAACACCAGTCGCGACTGACACGATAGATACAGTTCGTACTGGTGGGGAACTAGCTCCAGTGAATACGACAACACCTGCGCCTACATCGACAACGCCAACAACATTTGATCCTGCTCGATACAATCCTCGAACTGTCGACACTCTCCAGCTTCGTGGCCGACAACTTCTCGATAAGTATTTCTCATCTATTCAGTCTGCTGACTACCAGACAGCATGTTCTCTTCTCTCAAACACACTCTGTAATGCTCGCCGAGATATCTATTCATTCTCTCAATTCCTCGGTAAAACAAATGGAGGTTACACGGTCAAAAATATATCTCTTGCAGCAGAACAAAAGCCAACAGAAGCTATCTATTGTGTTGAGTATACATATACCCTCAAGGCTGATCTCAATCCACAACCGGTTACAGAATACTTCCAATACCGCATCAAGACTCGTCCAGATGGAGCAGATGAGATCTCTGCACGTGTCTGTGAGAAAGTTATCAAGGATGGTCGAGAGAGACCATGTCCTATTATCACTCCAAAGAAATACTGTTTCTAATTACGACTGGAGAATCATAAAACGATAGATCACGTAACTGAATATCAAAATAACGACACCAATGAGAGCATAGGTAATGGTCTTTTTTGCTTTGTCATTTTTCTCTTCGTCTCATGCTCCTGTGAGCACAAGAAAGCCAGCATAGATGATCATGATAATCACGACGAGAGCGATAAAACCATTGAGGAATACAATAATCTTTGCTATGGTTCCGAGTACGCCAGTAGCATCGAAAACTCTATTTGTACAATCTGTCGAGACTCCAAATATCTTGTTCCCTCCACAGCTACCTCCTCCATAGGCAAGACGAACAAGGGGCTCTGCTATCATCATGATAACAAAACCGATGATAGAGCCGATAAATATTTTTTTACCAGCCTCAAAACCTTCTTCATTGCCGGCAGAGGTGACAATACGATAAAATGCCCATATAGCGGTCAAAAAGAATACTGTTGCTGCAATATAGCGGAGGAAATTGAGAATAGGATAGATGATATTGATGACAGCATCGTAGACGGTTTCAGCGTTGATGGTTTGTTCGCTAAATACTCGTGTTTCAAACTGTCGTATGACGGTGTAGGCAATCGATATTAAAAAGAGACCAGCAAGACTCCAAACAAGTGTGGCTCACCAAGTACCAAAGTCCTCTTCACTATTTCCAGAGGTGAGCAGTCGTATCACTGATATAAAAGCAATAATAACAGCGAGAATAAATACAACAATTGCGAGACTTTTAAAAATCTGTATCAGGACATTTCTGATTCCTGTTCCATCTGTCGTCCCGCTACTATAATTGTAGTATTTATCTCCTTCATATATCTCGCGGAGACCAGGGAGATCAGCACTTGCCCAGAGGCATCCTGCTATGCCTGCGAAGAAGAGAAATATTTTTGTGTAGCGAAGAAGGTGTGACATAGTAGGATGTGTTTTATTGTGGTGTATTTGATTCACTAGGGGGAGTATCAGTACTTGGTGCTTCTGCCTCCTTATTGATACCGAGACGTGCCTCGATTTCCATATCGACGTATTGTTTCTTTCGAGCGTACATCTTGCGAGAGTATTCTTTGATTATTTTTGCTGCGCGATCATTTCTGTAAAAATTATCCCAGATAGTTTTGATATCAAATGGTCTGGTAGATGCGTTGTCGATATTCAGTTTGCAGTACGTAGTGAAGTTGGCGATACCGATGATATCTTGTTGAGAGAGGGTAGGGGCGTATTCTTTTTCGAGATACTCGGCGTCTTCAGCACCAACCTTAAATGACATCATCGTCCCGACGTTACCAAACACAGCATCTTTGATAGATGGCTTGTCTGATTTTGCTGATTTCTGTGCACCGCCGATTTGTGCGATGTATTGGTGAGCCATGATGAGCGCGAGTTTGTACTTACGAGCTTCTGAGAGAATATCACCAAATGTATCTGTTGCAAAGTTCTGGAACTCATCGACGTAGAAATAGAAATCACGACGATCCTTTTCTGGTATATCAGCACGACTCATGGCTGCCATATTTACTTTTGAGACAAAGATGAGACCGAGAAGCTGAGCATTGAGTTCACCGATTTTACCTTTTGAGAGGTTTACGAGAAGACAACGACGGTTGTCCATAATCTCACGAATATTGAATGCTGATTTTGGCTGCCCGATAATATTACGAATTGTTGTATTGGTAATAAACGGTCCAAATTTTGCCGAGAAGTAAGGAATCATTTCCTGTTTTTCACGGTCACCAGTTTGTGCATATTCATGTTCCCAGAATGCTTTGACGACAGGATTTTGGACTTTGCTGACTTTGTACTTCATGAAGGCTTCATCGACAAAGAGACGAGGAACATCGATGAGCGTACCGCCATCTTCCTCATCATCCATGAGTGTGAGAGCACCATTTCGGAAATAGTGCTGGATACGAGGTCCAAATATTTCTTCATCAAAGATTTTGATAAATATTGCTGTTGCATCGAGAGCTGCGCGATCTTTCTCAATAGCTCGTAAATCTGGGTCAGTTGAGATAACCTCGAGCATATTCATACCCATTGGTCTCTCATAATCCGAAGGATCAAAAATGACCATGTCTTTTGCTCGATCTTTTGGCGTAAAGGCGAGAATGTCCTCGATGAGATCTCCGTGAGGATCGATAACACCGATACCTTCACCATTCCAGAGGTCTTGTCGTGCGAGATAACCAATGAGGACAGATTTACCTCCTCATGATTTACCGATGATATAGTGGTGACGACCTCGATCTTTGTTATCAAAATAGATAGGTTGTTTTTTGTTTCGGTATTCATTCCACCCGAGGAGAACTGCGCCCTTGCAGACAGGGAATCCACCGAGGAGTCGTTCTTTTTCTTCTGAGCGCGGAAGTTTCCCAGCATCAGCAGGTTGACCACGTTTATCACCCTCGGTGAGCAGGAGGATTTCTTCTCCATTTTCGAGGAGGAACCCATCATTTTCTCCACGAGCGATATTTCCAAACTTATCTGTTTTGAGTTTTGAGCCATCCTCTGTAAGGACGAATTCTCCATCACGGACGTAGTCTGTGAGTATGAGTTTTTCCTTTGGAGTTTTGAGATTTGATGGCGGTGCGACCTTTTTGTAACCGAGCCAATAGATGATAGGAGATTTGTTGTAATTGACGTCAGGGAAGTGGTAGAGCGTCGTGAGTTCATCTATACTATATGGGCACT
>CAZVRL010000002.1:0-50406 GCA_964630285.1 uncultured Candidatus Peribacteria bacterium
CGCCTCAAGCATGAGCCTCCTCTTGCGAGGGCCAACTCACTTGCACCGCCGAGGGTTTTCCACTTGCGTATGTTACCATGCACAATTGTGAGCTCTTACCTCACTCTTTTCACCCTTACCTACCGAAGTAGGCGGTATAGTCTCTGTGGCACTTTCCCGTCCTGATTGCTCAGGAGGCAGCCGTTAGCTGTTCGGTTTTATGGGGATTACTCCCCTATAGTGTCCGGACTTTCCTCTGTAGATTGCTCTACAGCACATATCTCCTTGGGTTTTTGTATTATGAGATGTTTTTCTATTTTTGCAAAACTTCCTGCACAATATCATATATTCTCTCGACCTGCTCATCGATAGTGATATATGTGGTATCTATCTCATAGGCTCATTCTGGTTTTCTGAGTGGGCCATCAGCACGAGTCATATCACGATTATCTCGTTCACAAATCTGCTTCAAGACTTCTTCTTCGGTAATCGTATCTCATTTTTTCTGAAGTTCGAGCCATCGACGATGCGCTCGTATAGAGGCGTTGGCTATGAGATATATTTTTACTTGTGCATTTGGAGCCCAAACAGTACCAGTATCTCTCCCTTCGAGAACATAATTATCTTTTTGGAGAAGTTTCTTTCCTGACTCTATCACGACATTTCGTGCTGGTTTTTGAGATGATATGAGCGAAGCATACACTCCTGCCTCTGCTGTACGAATACGAGATTCATAATCTATGCCATTTATTTGCACAGCACCGAAGTGAGAAAAAGAAAGCTCAATACCCTCCACATCAGCATCAGTGAGATGTTCGAGATCTTTTTTTCGTTCATCGAGGTAGACTCCTGTTGCTCGATACATGGAACCAGAATCGAGATATTTGAATCAGAGCTTTTCAGCGAGTTTTTTCGCAGTCGTTCATTTACCACTTCCAGCAGGTCAATCTATGGTGATAGTTATTGGCATATTATTCACAGATTCTAAATGGTTCGATGATGGTACACTTTCTATTTATGATTTCTACGTACATACCAGAGAGCACTCCTGCCCCGTGGTCATCTGGAGACATGAGTCACTTTTGGAGATCATCTATAAATCTATGTTTCACCGCTTCCCACTCGACACCGATGATACTTCTTCGTGCACCAGCGAAGCCAAGATCATTGATAAATCCGAGTCCTTTTGGCCATATATCGGCGTCCGCTGTCTGCACATGTGTATGAGTTCCCCAGAGAAGTGAGGCTCGACCATCGAGATGATTTGCCATAGCATAGCCTTCAGACGTTGTTTCTTTGTGAAAATCTACGAGTATTGCTTCATACTCAGAAATATCTTTCTCCTTGAGGATATGATCTACTCTCTGATATGGGTTGTCACACGGACATTTATCACCCATAAATACAGTACCGATGAGATTGATAACCAGTATTTTCTTATCACCAAAGACAAACTCTCGGTGTCCTGTACCTGGCACATCTTCCCCTATGATATTATCTGGTCGTAGTTGATTTGAATTCTCTTGATTAAGATAATCACGGATATCTTCGCGAGAATCCAGTGTATGATTTCCACCAGTAAAAATATCAACCTTCTGAGTATTGAGCCATTCAATCTGATTCATCCGTGGGCCCTTTCCGTGAGAGATATTCTCGTTATTGGCGATGACGACATCTGGGATATATTTCGCACGTAAATCTGGCAAGTATTTTGCCAATACTCGACGTCCTACTTTCCCATAAATGTCTCAGAAAATCAGAAACTTCATAGGCGAAGTATAAGAAAAAACAAAAAGTTACAAAAAATCCATCAATTGCTTGATGGATTCTAGATTATTAATGGAGCAGACAATGGGACTCGAACCCACAACCTCCGCCATGGCAAGGCGGCGCTCTAGCCAATTGAGCTATGTCTGCGTATCTGATAGGATTGGAGCGGGGGGCCGGGTTCGAACCGGTACCTCCAAGGGTTGAAGCCTTAGTGCTCTCGCTCATTTAAGCTACCCCCGCACTACTCCACCTAACAAGGGAGAGTATAGAAAATATTTTATTATTTCAAATTTTTCTCCACGATATACCCAAATTTCTTCTTTCCGACCTGCACAAGCTTCTTTTCCGCGTTCACCTGAATCATCATCTTTGGATCAGTGACGACGACTTCATCAAGTTTTACACCATTGGAACTGAGAGCATTGCGTGCTTCGGTCGAATTTCCGACCATGCCAATTTCGCGAATAAGGGTCACAATAGGATATTCTCCCGCTGGATGCTCGTAGATTTTGATATCCTTATCTTCTGGACGTGCTCCACCAGCGATAGTTGCTTCGAAATACTTCTCCGCAGAATCGACAGCGTCTGAATCATGGTAGAGTCCGACAATCTCGCGAGCGAGTTTTTTCTTCACATCTCGAGGATGAGCTGTTTTGAGCTCTTTCTCTATACCGACAATATCCTCCATATCGACAGTCGTACAGCTCTGAAAATAAGGAATGATTTGGTCATCAGGGATTTCCATCACTTTCACAAACATATCATTTGCTGACATATCGAGAGAGATATAGTTCCCTTTTGTTTTGCTCATTTTCTCACCATCGGTTCCCATAATAAGGTCAAACATCATGATATCCTGTTTTTCCATACCATGAGCTTCCATGAGAGTACGACCAGCCAGGAGATTGAAATATTGATCATTTCCTCCGAGCTCCACATCGCATGAACCATATTTTTTCGCAATTGCGACACTATCGTACCCCTGCATCATCGGATAGAGAAATTCCTGGAGACTGATACGGATACCAGCTTTGTAGCGTTTTGAGAAGTTATCACGATCGAGCATCTCAGCCACTGAGAAATGCTTCGCGAGTTCCCCTACTCCACAGAAATTCACAGCATCGAGTCATTCACTATTGTAGTAGACTTCGACTTTTTTGAGATCGAGAATTTTACCAAAGTATGAGAGATATTTCTCTGCATTTTTGAGTGTTTCTTCACGTCTGAGCATCGGACGTTCTGCATCTTTATCGCTACTATCCCCTACTTGCGCGGTCGCATCTCAGATAAGAACGATTATCTCATGGCCGAGTTTTTGAAATTCTCGAAGTTTCAAGATAGGTACAGCGTGTCCTATGTGCACAATTGGAGCTGTAGGGTCGATACCAAACTTGATTCGAAGTTTTTTGCCACTTTCGAGGCGTTTTGTGAGATTTTTTTCATCGATAATCCGAGAAACTCACTTGGTGAGGAGGTTTTGAAACTGTTTTATCATACAGGTATTATGAGAAATATAGCCACGAATCAAGTTACTTTTTCGACGCAGTTTGGATGATTTTCTGTATTTTTTGTATTTCTGGACTCAGTTTGAGAGCATTCTGGAGGCGATGAATCTTTGCCAGATTGGTTGAAATAGTTTTTTTTTCAAAAGAAAATGACGTACCACATCCACAACGAGACTCTATACTCTCGGAAACAAGGTAATATTTCCCTTTTGCTTTTGCGATTTGTGCACCATCGAGCTTCTGTGCAAATTCTGGCAAAACCCAAAAATGCATCCCATTATGCTCATCTGATACTATGCGTGCATCCTGAGTGGTACGTGGAGTAATCGAAATCTTTGAGCCAGCACAACCAGCTGTGATAATATCTACGTTTACATCGACTACTCATTGAGAGAGGAAATCGGCACAAGTATGTTTGTCGAGACGGATAAGCATGAAATATTGATAACACCATCATAGACAAATTTGGGAAGAGTAAAGTGCCGTATAACCTCTTGCTTATGGGCTTTTCCAGATAGCATATACATATTATTATTCCTTAACAAGTTTCTATGGTAAAAAGAAAGCGTCTACCCGTACTGAGTTCACTCATCCCAACTGTTATAGACAAAACTCCTTCTGGAGAGCGTGTCTATGATATCTATTCTCGCCTCCTCGAAGATCGCGTGATTTTCCTCGGAGAAGCTATCGACTCTATGGTTGCAAATACAGTTATTGCACAACTTCTCTTCCTCGAAAAACAAGATGCAAAAGCACCTATCACCATGTATATCAATAGTCCTGGTGGTCACGTCACTGCTGGTCTCGCTATCTACGACACCATGCAATACATCAAGCCAGATGTCATCACCGTAGCCGTCGGTATGGCAGCGAGCATGGGATCTGTCATCCTCGCGGGTGGAGCAAAAGGAAAGCGCTATGCCCTCCCTCATACAGAAATCATGATTCATCAGCCTCTCGGTGGTGCAGAAGGTCAGGCAACAGAGATCCGACTCGCAGCAGAACATATTTTGAAAACTGGTTCAATACTCTACAAGATACTCGCAAAACACACAGGACAACCAGTAGAACAAGTAGAAAAAGACTGCGATCGCGATAATTTCATGGATGCCAAGCAGGCACTCAAATACGGCCTCATTGATAAAATCATCAACAACGAGGCATAATTTATTTCTTTTATTCTCTATATGAAAAGATACTCTATTGAGTTTGTCGGTACATTCCTCTTTGTCGTCAGTATTATCGGCATCGTATACAACGCTTCAGCACTCGTCGCAATCCATATTGGTCTCGCTCTCACAGCTCTCGTCTATATGGGATGAGCTATTTCAGGAGCGCACTACAATCCTGCTGTAACGTTTGGTGTATTTCTCAATAAAAAGATAGGTGCTCGAGATGCTGTTGGTTACATCGTGAGTCAGCTCCTCGGTGCCGTTATTGCTTTCCTCGTGATGACAAAAGGCCTGAACATCTCTCTCCCTCCAGTAGGATTATTCGGAGACACAAAAAGCTTCTTTATCGCAGAATTGATTTTCACTTTTGCTCTCGTAACAACAGTACTTCATACAGCCGTCAATCGACTCACAGCAGGCAATAGTTACTTTGGCCTCGCTATCGGTGCGATAGTCATCGTTGGTGGTGCTGCTGTCGGGAAAATCTCTGGAGGATTCTTCAATCCTGCAGTACTTCTCTGAGTTGGACTCTTTGGTATACCAACAAATGCCGTTATAGCCATCCTCGGTGGTCAGCTCGTTGGTACATTTAGTGCAGCATGGCTCTATCGCTACGTTATAGGCAAATAAGAGTTAAAAACTCAGAAAACCAGCTCAACTACAGAGCTGGTTTTTTTATGTTCAAATACTTGTAATCAAAGAGAGAATATGATAGATTAGTGGTATGGATACTCCAAATCAAATCCCCTCTCTCACAGAAAAGCATAATGCGATGATCAGTTACTGCTTTCTCGCACCTTTTATGCTCCTCTCTGGACAAGAACAATTTCGTAGCAATTTTGTCCGTAGTCATGCGCGCTACGGAAGTATTCTGCATATAGGCTTTCTCATTCTCATAGTTTCTTTTATTCGTTCGAGAAATTTCTCTTCTACCATCATCTACGATACAACATGGGTACACGGAATACTGTTTGTACTCTTTTTTATACTCTTATTTCTCCTCGGTAGCGGTATATACAGCGCGCTCAAAGGAGAAAGGCCACGAATAGCACTCAATGCTTTTTCAATTAAAAGCTTTGAAAAAGAGTTTTCAACTGAGATAACAGTCAGTATAGAAGAAAAAACACCTCTCATACTCTCCCATATACCATTTCTGGGCATATATCTCTCAGCAAAATATGGATGAAAGCTTGCAGAAGGAGAAAAGTTTGGTAACTGGTTATTTGTAGCACTTATCTCTGCTATCATGATTGATCCGAGTCTGACTCTCTTCATTATCATGATTATTTTAGTCATATTTTGGCTCGTATATCAGTGAATCGGAACAGAAAAAGATACCACAGTACATCTCCTAGGTGATAAACTCTGGAATGGTGAAAAAATCCATATCTATACTCAGAGTATTATCAGCTATACCATTGCCCTCTTCCAGCATGAGAAAAATATGCCATCGTTTTCAAACATACACGAAGAAGTGGAAAAAAATTACAGAAAAAAATCGCAAGAAAAATGCTCGCCAATTGTTTATGTGCCTGTGATAAATCTCGTTCATCTGTTCAGATTCAGAAAAGAAGAATGAACAGAAAATACCAGGACACAATGATTGATACTAAGTATCATGGCTCTCTATGGTCTCTTATTCGGCAGCTTCTCTATTTTCTGGCTTGCTGTATTTGCATGATTCTGGTGATATAATCAGTGTCATTTTCAGAAAAATAGCTACATACCACTCATAGGTGAATGTGCTGATAATATCATACGTTTCATACAGTGGAAAAAGAAAAAAAGCACACCGGAAATAGTGCATCTCACTACTCACCAATAATTATCCCATTCTATGCAAAATCTCGCACGTATCATCCTCGAATCATTTCTTTTTGAGAAAAAAACACTCTCAGTAGCAGAACTCCAAAAAATACAACCACTCCAAAAGGAAAAGGGACCTGTATTTATCACTGTCAGGGATGGTGAAACTATCGTAGGAAGCACGGGGAGGATTTATCCTGCTCATGATAGTATCGGAGAGGAATTAATAAATAATGTTATACTCCTCACGTCGGATCCACGTTTTCAGCCCTACATCGACAATCCAGAGAAAACAAGAAAACTCACTTACAGAGTCGACACATTTCATGATCAGGATAGACGCATACTTCATCACCCCGATGAATTAGAAAGCGAGCAAGAAGGTATGATTCTCCTCTGCCAAAAACAAGAAAAAGTAGGTATCATACTTCCCCACATGTTCAAATCAGCACTATCTGGAGAAGAAGTCTACCACCATCTCATCAAGAAAATAAATCTCGACATGGCACACCTCGGAAAAGGAGATGTCATCCTCTACGGAGTAAAAACACAAATATTTGAAGATAATATTTAATTTATCTTCATAAATTCTGTTGCATTTTGTTTTTTGCTTTTATAATCACCGTACAATTAGTATGGGTGTGTAGCTCAGTTGGTTAGAGCGCTTCTCTGATAAGGAAGAGGTCCCTGGTTCAAATCCAGGCACACCCACCATTGTTTTAGTTAGTGTCGGGAAGTGGCGCAATTGGCTAGCGCACTGCGTTTGGGACGCAGGGGTTGCAAGTTCGAGTCTTGTCTTCCCGACCAGATACTATTACATCCCAATTATTACTGAAAATGTAATTTTGGGAACACGGCCCCATCGTCTAGCGGTTAGGACAGCTGGTTTTCATCCAGTAAATCGGAGTTCGACTCTCCGTGGGGTCACCATTCGCATATAAAAAGAGCTCTCAGGGCTCTTTTTCATTAAGAAGGAGAGTTCGCATAGCGGTCTAGTGCGCACGCTTGGAAAGCGTGTAAGCTGAAAGGCTTCAGGGGTTCGAATCCCCTACTCTCCGCCATGAACCATACCAATTACTTATTCCCTGTGTTTTGATATCGGACATACATAACTATAGCCTCTCTTACTGTGTTTTTTTCAGTGTTTTTTAGTATTCCTACAAAATGAGAGACTGGGGATATAAGGAAGATAGCAAGCGAGTGCTATACATCAGAATTTCCTATACTCATGTATCATCACATACGCCCTTATGCAGATTTCACAAATGCCTCTGCACGAAATCTCTCCGTATCACCAGAAGAATTTGAAGAGCAAATGCAGTATTTCCAAGACAAGTGATGGCGTACTCTCAGCATGAGAGATATAAAAGGCAACACAGTACCTTGTAACAGTTTTCTCATAACATTTGATGACTGATATCATGACATATACAAATATGCAGCTCCTATTCTCAAAAAATACAGATATACAGGCATAATCAGTCTCATCCCAGCACATATTGATGAATCTGATTACATCTCTGGAGATCAAATAAGAGAATTGCTCCGAGATAATTGGACAATCGCGAGCCACACATGGAACCATCCGATTCTCACGAAAACGCCAATCGAAAAACTAGGAACAGAAATCGAGAAAAGCAAACACGATCTCGAAAAATGGTTCTGAGAATCCATCAGCACATTTGTGTATCCCGGTGGATTTTATGATTCAGAAACACTCAAGAAGGTAGTGGAAGCAGACTACAAATATGGCTTCACAACGCATCAAGGCTATGCAAAGCTCGGAACAAGAAACCTCGAACTGAGCAGAATAAATATAGCACCAGGAACGAGTCCAGAGGTACTTGAAAAGATGCTAGAAAATCTGCAAATTAAGCAGTAAAATTTGCTTCTACCTGAGCCCAATTGATGACATTCCAAAATGATTTTATGTATTCAACTCTCTTATTCTGATGTTTGAGATAATAAGCATGTTCCCAGACATCGAGTCCTAAAATAGGAGTCAATCACTCACTCAGTGGTGAATTTTGACCAGGAGTAGAAGTTATAACGAGGGTATTATTTGCATCTCGACAGAGCCATGCCCACCCAGATCCAAATACGCTGAGTGCTTTCGCAGAAAAAGTCTCTTGGAATGATTCAAAGCTACCAAAAGCAGCATCAATCGCAGGGGCGATAGTTCCTGTCGGTTTATCTCCATTATTGAGAGCGAGAATCGTCCAGAAGAAACTATGATTGATATGACCTCCGAGATTATTGATAACCCCTTGTTTTTTATCCGCTGGAACTTCATCCAAATGCTGGAGAATTTCGAGGGGTGAATATTTCTCTAGTAAGCCAGTATCTTTGAGTAAATTGGTATAATTAGTGATATATGTCTGATGATGCTTGCTGTGGTGAATCTCCATGGTAAGTGAGTCAATATGAGGCTCAAGCGCATCGTATGAATAGCCAAGTGTAGGGAGAGAATGGTCCATAATTATTGAGTAAAGAAATAAAGGTTTTTTGAATCAACGAGTGTATTTTTTGTGTCGAAATAAACTCACTCTTCTGCAAGTATACGTTGTTTCTCTGAAACTCAAAAAGCATACCCCCCGATAGTGCCATCTGTTTTTATGACACGATGACACGGTACCTGTGGTGCATGAGGATTTCTGGTGAGGGCTTGTCCAATAGCCTGAGCACTTTTACAACCTATAAAGTCTCAGAGGATTTTATATGTTGTCACTTTCCCTTTTGGAATGAGAACAAGTGCTCCGTACACTTTTTGCTGAAAAGGAGTCACCATAGTAAATTATTTACCTCTCGGCATACCATAAAAATCGAGGCCTTTCTGATCCACCATAGATTTGGTGTGAAAATTCTTCTTTTTTCCTTTTTTAAAAAACCCACGCTCATCAACTATGCCTATTTCCAGGAGAGACTGAAAACTCTTTGACGGGAGTTTTTTCTTTGGCCAATTTTGTTTATTTTCGTAATAATGTTTACGCTTTTTGAAAGACTGATTACTTCGTGTCTGAGCATTTTCACTCCCCATGTACACCTGATAAACAGTTTTTTTTACATTCTTTGCTAAACGACGAGCCTTCGCTTGAGCTTTTACAACAGATCATTTGAGTCAGTGCTTATTTGCCATACAAGAGTATGGTATAGAAACAGCAAAAAAATCAATGAAAAACTAAAAACTCGATTTCTGTAATTCAGATATTTTTCGGGCGATACTAAAAACCACTCCACGAGTAGCAGACCGGTCAGGTGAAAAATCAAAATCTCGCTCTACAATACCGAGGTTAAAAGCAGTACCAATGATATTTATCTTCCAGGGCTCTATCTCACCACCACTATATTTTTGTATTTTTATATCACCAGCCCGGAGTAACATACCAACGGCCTCAACGAGACTAATTTTTGCCTCAGGCCCAAAATAATTACTATCCTTGGTGACTATTCATTCATCATACGCATTTTCTATGACACGGCATGCCCAAGAATTTGGTTTACTCGCAGAAACATCAGCAAAAATATTTCTACACTGGTAATAATCTGGAATCTCTACGTCTCCTATTCTCGTTGCTAGAGCGACGACTTCTTGTCGGAGGACGTATTCTTGGAGCTTATAAGCAGCAAGAGAAGGCTTCTTTGTTATGTAACCAAAAGCAGCTAAATAATCACCGTCGGAGAGTTTTGTGAGCTGAGCTTCGGTCATACCTGATGGGAGTTTTTCATTGCTGACAGCAGAGTTTTTACCAGTGAGACGCATGAGGTTTTGCTCGAGCTGAATAATTTTTTGTTTCTGAGCCAAGACATCAAGGTAGAGAGCAGCATCGACAACAGAATTTCATTCGCTATTGAGACGCACACTTTCATTGAGACTTGCATAAACAGTATCTGGAGAGACGTAGCCATACTGGTTATATCCGAGAGCGATGATACCAGCTATCATAGGTGCAGAAAAGGATGTACCACTGTCAGTTCTGTAATCAACACCATTTTCCTTATTAAAAACAGAAACAGAGGTAGAAAAAATACTTTCTCCTGGTGCAGAAAAAGATATACATGCACCATAGTTTGACCACGGCGCTTTTGCTCATTTTTTATCAAGCGATTCGATACCGAGAGAGTAATGCTTACTTCAGCCATTATTACAAACAGGCGAGATAGGATTGATGGTAGTATTTACTCCGGTATTTTTATACGAAAGAACATCTCCGTTACCTGCAGCGATAACAACAATGACTCATTTTTCATACGCATATTTCATGAGTTCATCATACCGACGACTATAAGTAAATTGACTCTGACCAAGACTGAGATTGATGATATTTGCCTTATTATCTACAGCATACCGAATAGCCTTGATAATATTGTCTTCTCTTGCGTTTCCCTTGAAATCAAAAACTCTCAAAGGCATGATTTTTGCATTTTTCGCTATACCAGCAATCCCCTTTTTATTGTCTATCTCAGCCGCAATAATACCTGATATCATGGTACCATGTTCGCCTGTTGGGAAGTTATCAGGAATCTCATCTCCAGCAAAGTTTTTGATTTTATTAGCTCCATATTGTGCATCTGGACTGACCCAAATGTTATTTGTGAGGTCGGGATGATTGATATTTATACCGTCATCTATGACCGCCACTATAACCTCGTTTGATTTTGTCACCTTTTTCCACGCTGCTGGGACATTGAGCATTTTGAGATAATACTGTAGATGAGAGAAAGTATCATCACTCGGTGCTTGTTCGATTTCACGCTGTTTGTTGATTTTAGATTGAAGCTTACTGATGACAGAACGGGATTCTTTGACCTGATACCTGCCTCGTGCATAGTGCTGAGCTTGTTCGTAGTACTCAAGAGCATTGCTGTAATCCTTTTTATTGAGATAAGCAGAACCCGCATTGTAATACGCATGGTACGAGGCATTATCGAGTTCGATAATTTTTTTGTATTGTTCGATAGCCTGATCCCATTGTCCTTCTGAAAAATAACCATTACCGATATCGAAATATCGTTTTATCGTCTGATTTATGTTAGCTATATTTTTGACACATTCGTTGTAAGAAGCTTCCAATTTGACTCATTTTGAGAGGAGCCCCGAGAGTGATTCTGAAAACTTGATTCTCTGAGGAGAATTTTCTGGGATAAGTTCCCATGTTTCCATAGAAGAACGAACTTCATTCTTTACATCCTCATACTGAGCCTCCAAATCACTACAATCCTTGAGAGAGAAAACAAAACCCCCCTGATACAGGAGCAGTAAAGTAAGTAAGAGGGTTTTTCTCATACTCATGCATCTTACTCCTCTCTTATTTTGTTGTCAATTTTCTGGTCAATATTTCGGTAAATATTTTTGGATTACCTTGCCCTTTGCTTTCTTTCATACAGACGCCAACGAAAAACCCAAAAAGATTTACTTTCCCCGACTTATACTCCTCGACTTGTGAGGCATTGGCGGCAAGAACGGTGTCAACAATGACTTCCATAGCGCCAGAATCATTAACCTGACGGAGGCCTTTTTCATCGACGATTTTATCCGGATCTCAACCCTCATTCAAGAGAGTTTTTACAACTTCCTGAGCGTTTGTAGAGGACAGTTCGTCATTTTTGAGCATATTCACCACACGAGCAAGGGCTTCTGGAGTGATTTTGAGGGTCGAGAAATCGATTTCTTCATCACCTTTTTTGAGAATTCACAAGATAACTGTGAGGATGAGTGAAGCGGATTTTTTTGGTTCATTCGTAAGAGAAACTGTTTTTTCAAAGAAATCAGACATAGCTCGCTCAGAACTGAGGATGCGAGCATCGTCTGGGAGGAGCTTCCATTCATTCAGATATTTCTGGCGACGATCCATCGGGAGTTCTGCGATTTTGCGCTCATCGATGTACTCTTGAGTGATGATAAGAGGTGGTAAATCAGGCTCTGGAAAATATCGGTAATCCATCGCGTCTTCTTTTGAACGAAGTGAATGACTCTCCCCTGCATCATCATCCCAACCACGAGTTTCCTGGTCGACCGTACCATTTTCATCATAGATTTCGATTTGGCGCTTTACTTCAGTATCGATAGCGCGACCAATCTGCTGAAATGAGTTCAAATTCTTGAGTTCTACACGATTTCGGAGTTCATGACTCCCCTCTGGTCGAAGTGAGATATTTACATCACAACGAAGTTGCCCCTTTTCCATATCAGCATCACTCGCACCAGTAAATCGCATGATTTTTTGGAGTTCTTTGAGATAATCGAGGACGTCATCTTTGCCTCGGAAATCAGGTTCTGTCACTATCTCCATGAGTGGACTTCCTGCACGATTAAAGTCTATGAGAGACTTCGTCACAGAGTGTTTGGATCCGCCTGCATCAGCCTCGATATGAATGCGTCGGATTTTGAAACGTTTCAATTCTTCTCCAACAAAAGCATCGAGATGGCCGTGCTCAGAAATCGGATGAAAGAGTTGCGTAATCTGATATCCCATTGGGAGATCAGGATAGAAATAGCTCTTTCGATCGAACTGAGAAAAAGTATTCACCGTCATACGGAGACCGTGAGAAGCCCGAACTGCGAGGTCTACCACACCCTCAGAGAGAATGGGGAGAGCCCCAGGAAGACCAAAAGAAACTGGTCAGATATTGATATTTGGATCACGTTCGAGAGCGACAGCATTTGGTTCGCCACCAAACATCTTGGTAATCGAACCAACACGGACATGGGTCTCAAGACCGATAACTATTTCGTATTTCATATGCGATGATTGTAGAGATTTTTCTAATATGACAAATAGAGTAATTTTCAGCTATCCTAAAAATATCTAATAAGTTATTTTCTTAATACTTCAGACAGAAAGTACTAAATTTTCATGTTTTTTCGTACCATCTGGAAACTCAATTATTATATTTTGATGATTTATCACTTCCACAACTTTACATATTTTAGTAACAACAGAGTTAGGTGACCCATCATATTGAGAAAAATCATAATATTCAACTCTATCGCCAATTGAATAAACTTCATTCAACCATGGCATTTCTTGTTCTATTATCTCATTTAATATTTTTTGTCATTCTGATTCAGGATTTTTTGCTGTTTTATATCAAGTAGGATTTATAATTATACTTTCTATTTTTTTAATAGGAAGTTTTTTGCTGTTTAAAAAAGTTCTCTCTATTCAATTGGGAAATTCGATTACAACAGTATTTCTGTCTATATATTTAATAATTCATTTTCAAAATAATGTATGTTCTATTGAATCTCATATTTTTACTGAAATACCAATAGGCTCTATCTGTGATTTATTAAAATCAAACTCATTTTCCCGGTATACATTATTTATTCACCTTCAGCTATCATCTGTTTTTTCCATTAAATAAAGAATTCATTGAAAAACATTCCAAATAATCCCTAAAATAAAAAAAATCGCAAAAAATACACCAGGAAGTCAGGATTCATTACCTCTTGTTACTGCAAGCGTAAAAAATCATGAAATCAACAACAGAACTATGAATTGAGTTCATTTCATATTCACCAAAGGCATGTGGACCATATGAAAATTATACAAATAATAAACTAATTCTTCATTCCCTCAATCATCTGCGGAATAAAGTCTTCGAGACTGATTCAGAGAAGCGTCTCGCAACGTCTGCAGTGTTCACGGCTTACACCAGCTGCAAAGCCTTTGTCTTTGAGTTTTTTGAGTACTGAAGTAACCTTAACCTCGTCGAGGGATTTATTTGGTGTCATTCTAGAGCATGCCCAGATAAATCCTGAAAGCTCATCAGCAGAGGCGAGGTATTTACGTAAATCCGTATCCAGCCCATGCTCTGGGAATTTTTCCTCATAGTGCGAACGAATATCCTCAAGCATTCACTTTGGAGCATTCATTTCTTCGAGAATTTGGGTAAGTGACTCACCACAATGACGCTCAGCATCTTTTTCGACAACATCCCAATCGACATCATGGAGCACACCGACAGCATACCAATAATCAGCATTTTTGCCGAGTTTCTGACCAAAATAACGCATACATCGACCCACTGTGAGATTATGATCTTTTGTCGTCGTAGAATATTTTGCAAGCGTGGCTTCTACTATTGGCAAATCAATATTGATATGAGAGTGTAGGTCATTTTCTTCAGATGATACAGCCTTTTTTCCTGGAGTCTTAACACTGACTGAAGGTTCAATTTTTGGATTCTTATCTTTCACGAGTGGAAACAAGACAACATCTCGGAGGTTTGGCTGTGCTGTGAGGAGCGCGACGATACGATCGATACCCATACCAAAACCAGACTGAGGTGGCATGCCATGCTCCATGGCAGCGACGAAATCATCATCTGGCATAGCTATTTCATCATCTCCCGCCTTCTTTGCATCGAGTTGTTTTGAAAAACGTTCTTCTTGATCAACAGGGTCTACAAGCTCAGAGTAAGCATTGGTCACTTCCCAACCATTGATGCAGAGCTGAAATCGGTCTACTATGCTCGGATTTGTGTCATTGAGACGGGCGAGTGGTGAGAGGACCAGGGGCTGATGGATAACGAAAGTCGGATTGATGATATGCGGTCGAGCTATTTTCTTATAGAGCTTATCGATAAGCGTTCCGTGCGAGAGTTTCATCATACCATCTATCTGAATACCAGCTTTTTGGATAGCTTTCTGGAGTTTTTCAAGCGTATTTTCCTCGTAGATATTGATATCAGAATGTTCTTGAATTAAATCACAAATAGAGCGTCGTGGCCATTTCCCTGAAAAATCCACCGTATGCTTCTCCCCTTTTGAATTAATGATTTCGACTTTCTTGTTTCCGTCCATGAGTTCATCTATAATGTAACCAAACATGCGCTCCGTGAAATCCATATTATCCTCATAGTTCCAGTACACAGCATAGTGCTCAACGGAGGTAAACTCTGGAAGATGAGATGGGTCGAGGCCTTCATTGCGGAAAGACTTCCCTATTTCAAAGACTTTTTCCATACCACCAACTGTACACTTTTTGAGTGATGTTTCAGGTGCGATACGGAGGTACAGATCTGAATCAGTTGCCTCATGGTGTGTTGTAAATGGATGAGCGAGGGCCCCAGAAGCACTATTTCCAAGAGTAGGAGTCTCTACTTCGATAAATCCCTCGCGGTAATAAAATTCACGAAGTTTCTGGACAAATCGAGAACGGAATACCATGCGATCATATGAAGTTTTCTCAGTAATCATGTCGAGATACCGTTTTCGGTAGATAGTTTCCTCATCAGCGAGTCCGTGAAATTTTTCTGGAAGTGGGAGAAATGCTTTTGAGAGAAGCTGAAACGAGCGAACAAAGACAGTCAATTCACCTTTATGCGTCATAAATAACTCACCATGAATACCGATAATATCTCCTCGGTCGATATATTTTTCAAAAATTTTAAATGGTTCCGCGGCTTCCTTTCCTATTTCACGCAATTCCCCACCATCTTGTGATAGAAGACAAAAATCCTTCGAAAGAGCAAACTGAATCTGCCCAGAAAAGTCCTGAAGTGTACCAAATATGAGCTTCCCGAAGCTACGAACGAGCATGATACGTCCAGCAGTATGTATTTCGTTTCCCGGCTCGGGAATAATCTCATCAATAGATCGAAATGTCTGTTTTTCTGATTTTTTGCGAATAACGCCTATATCCTGTTTTTTATGAAATCTATCAGGATACAGCTTGACTCCGAGGGCTCGAAGTGCATGGAGTTTTTGAAGACGAACTGAACGCTCGTCGTGTGGGTCTGGAGAAGTCATAAAAGTTATAGATTATGGCTATTGTATGAAGTTTTTTAATTTTTTGAAAGGAATAGTTATTTGAAGAATTGACAAAGTACGAAATAAATTAAAATACTATTTATGCATACGTATAAACCATGAAATGGCTTCACTGCAGAGCAGGCTGATGTACTGAATAGAACCGAGGCCTTCATTTCTCATAATAGCGATAGTGTAGATAGAATCATATTGGAATCCGTGCAGGCAGAATATCCTGATGATGGTATTCGTATTTTAGAAAGAAAACATTTTTGGGACGTAGAGTATATATTGGAGAGCGATCGTGATTGATATAAATTCCATTCTCGTTTAGGCATTTCAACTTCAGAAAAAGGTCAAAAAAATGAAGCAAGGGTTTATCCAATTTGGGCATCTTATCCAGAATGCTTTGATGCACCTAGACAAAGTTGGCATTGGCGCATGGATGAATTGGCTCAACACTTGTATCGATCAAAAGATATTAATCAGAATACAATCCCAAAACAAAAAATTGATTCGTTATTATTAATTCAGTGAAGAGTTCGTTTGATACACGATGAAATGATCTCCCAAATTCAGGAAAAAGTTAGAGTACTAAAGGTTATTAATTAATTACAAACTCAAATCCCTCCTTTTTCGCATTAGTGACTTTCACAGAAGTGACTTTTGCGCCAATCATACGGTCGGCAATTTCATCTTCGATCTTTGTCTGGATATAGCGGCGAACTGGCCTGGCACCAAATTCTGGATTGTAGGTATCTTTGAGTATTCGCTCAACGACTGGAGCTGCCCATTCGAGTTTTACATTGAGACCGGCGAGTCGTTTCTGAAGTTCAGTGAGTTGGAGAGTGATAATTTTCTTGATGACTTTGGTATCGAGAGGTCGGAAAACGACGACTTTATCAATACGATTGATAAACTCGGGCGAGAAGTATTCATCGAGACTTTTGACGACTTTCCCTTCGATTTGTTCGAAGTCATCAATAATTCTATCTTTTGTTGCTTCAGCGACATCAAAACCGATTTTCGTCGCACTCGTTGTAAACTCTTCAGATCAGATATTAGATGTCATCACAATAATGGTGTTTTTGAAGTTCACCTTTCTCCCCTTTCCGTCACTAATAACGCCGTCTTCCATGATTTGAAGGAGGAGATTAAAAATCTCCGTATTTCCTTTCTCAATCTCATCGAATAGTACGACTGAATAGGGCTTTCTTCGGACTTTTTCAGTGAGCATACCACCTTCTTCATACCCGACGAATCCTGCTGTCGTACCAATGAGTTTTGAACCAGAGTGTCGCTCAGAAAATTCTGACATATCGATTTTGACGAGAGCCTTTTCATCTCCGTAGTATTCACGAGCGAGGACTTTCACCAGTTCCGTTTTACCGACACCCGTTGGTCACAAGAAGAGAAAACTCCCGAGAGGACGACGCTGATCGGAGATACCAGCCTGAGATCGTTTAATAGTGGAAACAATGGCCTTTATCGCGTCATCCTGACCTATTATTTTTGTCCCCATGTGTTTTTCCAGATCTTGAAGTTTTTTGATATCTTCAGCCGAGAGTGTCTTCATTGGTACGCCTGTGATATCGTGAACTACTTTTTGAATATCGGCTGAGTGGATATGATGACGTTTTTCTCGAGGAATGGTGATTTTCCGACGTTTTTCTCGAATAGTACTCTCGATTTCAGAGAGTTGATCCTTCGCTCGAGAAGCTTTGTGATATTGTTGTGACGTGACAAAATCTGTGATATTTTTCTGGAGTTTTTCTGCTTCGAGTTTGAGAGTTTTTATCTCATCCTCACCATGGACATAGGTCATACTCTTCGCACTACAGGCTTCGTCGATGAGGTCGATAGCTTTATCTGGGAGGAAGCGCTCTGTCATATAACGGACAGAGAGTTCAACTGCTTCATCGATGGCATCGTCCTCGATGACGAGATTATGATAATCTTCAAATGTTCCACGGAGACCTCGAATAATTTCTGCTGCGACAGCTTTTGATGGTTCATCGACTTCTATTTTTTGGAATCGTCGCTCAAGAGCGGCATCCTTTTCGATATATTTCTGGTATTCAGAGAGCGTTGTTGCGCCAATAATACGTATCTTTCCTCGGCCCATCGCAGGTTTGAGAATATTGGCAGCATCGAGCATACCTTCTGATCCGCCTGCCCCTATAATAGTATGTATTTCATCTATGAAGAGGATAACTTCGTTTTCGAGTTTTGTCGCCTCCTCGATAACCTGTTTCATACGAATCTCAAACTCACCACGGTATTTCGTACCAGCGACGAGAGAAGTCATATCGAGAACGAGTAGTCTCTTATGCTGCATCGCAAAAGGCACTTCACCAGCAGAAATACGGCGAGCAAGTCCTTCCACGACGGCAGTTTTACCAACACCTGGATCACCAGTCAAAACAGGATTATTCTTTGTTTTACGATTGAGGATAGATATGAGTCGGTCGATTTCTTTTTCGCGTCCGATAATAGGGTCTATCTTTCCTTCTGATGCCTCTTTTGTGATATCAGTACAGAAAAAATCAAGGGCCGGAGTCTGACTATCCTGACGTTTTTGATTTTGATCGTTATTTTGACTCATTTGAGAAAACACAGGATTTTGTTCCACGTCTTCCATAGCTACACCACTGAGAAGTCCTTGTTCGAGAACATTCATGATTTTCCCGAGATCAGGTGTACCACCTGTCGTTCCCGTCTGAGAACGGTTAAAATCAACCAAAGCTCCTTCAAAATCACGGACATTGATACGTATGAAGTCGAGGAAATCGAGAAACCACGAATTACTCTGCTTGATGAGAGCAAGAAGGAAATCTTCGATACCTATAGACTTCTTTTCAAAGCTGGCAGCAACTTTGACACTCGCTACTATGACGTTTCGGAGGAGCTCGGAAATACCAGTGTATTCACCACTGCGATTGACGAGAGGGGCAAATTTTGGATGTGTCATGACATCGAGAAATACTTTTTCATTGATGCCAAAATCATTGAAGATGGCATACATGTGTCATTTTTTGGAACGAAGTATTTCCATGATAATGTCAACAGATTCCAATGTTGAGAATCATTGTTGTTTTGCTGTGTTTTCCGCAGTGAGAAGATAACCTTTGTACTCTGGTGTGAAGTTCTTGAACATAGTAAAAAATGGAAGAAAAAGTTGCTAAAAATATAACAATATGATAATCTGGTTCTATATGAAGTACAAATATTTTTCGATTCTTTTCCTTGCGCTTTCCGCTTGTTTAGGTCATATCACATTTTCAGACGTAGAAACCACCACAGGAGATAAAACTCAATCATGGTGGATGAAAAACATGCCAGAGGCCTCAATCATCACTGATATAAATGCCGTGCAGCAAGATCTCTATGAGCTCGCCTATTCAGAAAAAAGATTTGCCGATATGGAAGAAACATTCCTCGAATCAAAGACTCTTCTCTCACAGACGCGTCAAGATCTCGAAGAATATGTAGCTCGCATAGAGCAAATGCAGATGGATGTGGAGAACAACATATCTACAAGCAACGATCAAAAGAAAGAGCTCGAAGAAGAGATAGCACTACTCGACAGAGAAATACAGCAGATAAAAAAACGACAAGAGGAAACAAAATCCTATATTAGAAAAATGTTGGTCGACGAATATAAGATGCAAATGGAAGAAACAGCAAATATATCATTTTATGGAGTTATTTTTGAAAAAACATTTGGAACACAAATGTCACAAAAAGACACGCTTAATTCTCTCCAGGACAGTGCTTCTCAGCTACTCGAAAGGCAGAAATCAATAGAAGAACAACTAGGGAAACTCAGTGCTTCAAAAAACCAGAAAATACAGGCAAAGACACGCATACTCTCACGTCTTGAAAATTATCAAGAAGAGCTCAGAGATACAGAGGAAATGAAAAAAGAAGTTCTTTCTCAAACAATTGCAGAACAGAGTCTTCAGAGAAAAATAGAAAAAGTCACAATAAAGAAAAAATCCATAGCGACAAAAATTGAAACAAAATTTGCTGAATATGAAAAAAACCTCCAGACAAAAATAGCGCAATATAACTGTGATTCACAAAAAAGTGCAGTGTGTATCTGGATTCGTGGATATATAAAAGCTGAAAAAGAGCTCATATCAAACGGAACAATCATAGATACTTGGGCATGGCCGGTACAGCCTCAAAAAGGTTTCTGATACCACTTCCGTGATCAAAAATACTATCATGCAACCAATACTCATCATGAGGGTCTTGATATCCTCGTCGAGGCTGGCATGCCTGTAAAATCAATAGCAAACGGGTACGTACTCATGAAGCAGCATCCCGCGAGCAATTTTCCAGGTATCGTCATTGTGAAACATCCTGCAGGCTTTATGTCTATGTATATCTGAGTTGTGCCAACCGATACGGCTCTTTTTTCTCCAGTAAAAGCCGGTGATATCATCGCAACATCTCGAGAATATATGGAACATAGTGGAAAAAATAACGTCCATATAGAACTCTACGAAAACGGAACCCTCACTGATCCGCTAGAAAAAATAGATATGAGTGAGCTCAATGCTGAAATAGTTCCTGCTCGTTATGGTTGGAAATACGTCGATGACAGTAAAAAAGCAAAAAAGAATATAGATATTCCAGCATTACAAAAAATTATTGGTTTCTTTTATCTCTCAGGAGAATCAGAACCAGAAAGACAGGAAAAACTCCTCCAAACATATGCAAGTAATGACTTTCAGGAACGTGCGCTATGGGTAGAGGAAAGTATAGCCGAAAGTATCGACCCAACTTTTGTTCTCTGTGTGGGACTCGCAGAAAGTACTCTCGGTAAAAATCTCACCACAGATGGTAACATAGGAAATGTCTGAAATACTGACAGTGGTGCACGAAGAGACTATTCAGATGCTCGAAGTGGCGTACGGGCAATCAGCTCTGTCGTCAATAATACATGGCTCGGATGATATACAACCGTTGACCAGCTCTCAGGCTGGGGAAATCCTATCGGCCCCATCTATGCCTCATCTCAAACAAACTGGCATGAAAATATCATCAAATGTATGTCGGCCATCAAAGGAAAATACGTAGGGAATAAGACAGGTTTTAGACTCTCTCGCGCTGCTCTCCTGATGTATGAAAAACAGTGATTCACACGAAATGCAGGAACTGAAAAAGATGTATAAGAAATAAATATACATCGAGAGCAATAGACGACCTCTTCCCTCTCTCAAAAAGACATTAGAGTAGAGGCATGGAACATAAAGACATAGACTATCCTCTTCTTTTTCTGGTACTCTTTCTCGTGCTCTTCTGATCTGTCATGATTAGTTCAGTGAGTGTCTACGATTCATACAGGATCACAAAACGACTGGTCGAGACTGGAAGCATCGCAGAGCCAAACAATTGGCGTTTTATCCTCAGAAATATTCTCCAAGCAGGAATAGGACTTTTTGCTATGGTAGCAGCCATAAAAATGCCCTATCTCTGGTGGAAAAAGAACGTCAAAGTCATCAGCGTCATAGTTATAGCTCTCCTACTATTGGTGTTAATTTTCTGAATCAAAATCAATGGGGCTCGATGATGGTTTGATATACCATGAATACCGTTTTCTCTCCAGCCAACAGAATTTCTCAAGCTATCAATCATACTCTCCGCAGCAGCATTTTGTACCAAATATAAAAACTTTCTCTGAAGCACGACCGAAGGATTCATACCATTTCTGGGGATTATAGGACTCCCTTGTTTTCTCGTTCTCTTGCAGCCAGACCTCTGAGCATTGCTCATCATAGTACCCATAGCACTGAGTATATATTTTATAGCAGGCGGAAATATTCGTGTCATACTCATACTCTGAGCTGTCGCCCTTGTATGAGCATCACTCCTCTACGCACTCGGAAAATATGATAACCCTGCAGATAGGGGTCAATTTTCCTATATTTATGACCGCGTAAATACATTTTTTCAGTCTAACAGAACAGCTATAGAGGATAACACTATGCACCACCAGAATAAACAGGCATTGATAGCCATAGGGAGTGGATGATTTTTTGGTCTAGGGTTTTGAGATTCAGTACAAAAATATGGGTATCTCCCCGAGCCACAAGGGGACTTTATCTTCTCTGTGATAACAGAAGAACTCTGATTCGTAGGAGCCTTTATCATTATCAGTATCTACCTGGCAATTATCTATCGTGGATTTATCATAGCATCATTTTGTGAAGAAAATTTCGGAAAATTTGTTGCTTTTGGTATTACCGTTTGGATATTTTGGCAGATGATTGTAAATATTAGCGTAAACCTCAGCATATTCCCAAACACAGGGCTTACCCTGCCATTTGTGAGTTACGGAGGCTCTTCCCTACTCATGATGCTTCTGGCCGCAGGGATACTTTTATCAATCTCCCGAACGGTACCTGCAGACAAAAAAAATATACGTAGCATGATACAGCACTACCTCTTACGAAAGCCCCGCAGATAATAAGATGATATAATCATTTTTTGTCTAGAGGGAAAATTTGCATCAAATGGCTCTTTAGTCTATACTGAGAATGTATTTAATTACTAATCGCATCCTATGAATGCACTCAAACGGTATATGTATGTCGGTATCGGTACTCTTGCCACTGCTCGCATGACACTTGCTGAAATAGAACCAGGTCTTGATCGTATCGATGACGGCCTCAAAGGTCCAAATACAGGCGATCCAATTGCTACTATTCAGACATTTGTAAAAGGACTCTTGACACTCCTCGGTCTCGTTATGGTCGCTATGGCTCTCTGGGGCGGATGGAAAATCCTCACTTCTGGTGCTGAAGACGAAGGGAAAGAAGCAGGAAAGAAAATCATCATCAATGCCATTATCGGTATCGTTGTTATCTTCTTTGCTTGGACTATCACCAACCTCGTATTCAATATCCTCAGCGGAGACACTATTTCAAACTAGTTTTACTCTTCCTAAAAACCTCCATGAAAATGGAGGTTTTTTTGATGTGGAAGAAGAAAGGCTATGTATTTAAATATTTGACATATACATATTTTTATTATTATATGTAATATAAGATTGTGAATAAGCAAATATCCAACATACACCGTTTTTTCACTCTTCTCTTCACAGATAAGGATCTCTGAGGTGAATTGTCTCATGAAGAAGGGAAAGACATACTTGAGAATACACCAATTGTAACAAAAGAAGTGCCCGTTTCTATACAGCCAGAAGATATATGACCAAAGGCAGAAATAGTAAAAACTCTCGTCATAGAAGAGAAAAAAATAGTAAACGAAGTGATTCCCGAGTCTGTTAAGTCTGTAAAAAAAGCACCAAAAGAAATCGAGCAGACTTCATGAGACGCGCTAATACTCGGGCTCACCCCCAATCAAGACGAAGTAGTTTCTGTCAATACAGAAGCACTGAAACGCCATATGCTCGTTGTCGGAATGACTGGGAGCGGTAAAACAACAATGCTTGAGAGAATGATACTCCAGGATATAGATGCAGGACGAGGCGTAGGACTCATAGACCCTCATGGAGATCTCTACGACAAAATCATTCACCAGATACCGAAATCACGTAGCAATGACGTAGTTTTATTTGATCTCACCGATGTAGAATACCCTATTGGATTCAATATTCTCGAAAATACACACCACCAATTCCCTTCCCTGATAGCCAGCTCTATCGTTGGTGTGTTTAAGAAGATATTTGGGTACAGCTGGGGGCCACGACTCGAATATGTACTCAGAAACGCCACTTTGACACTTCTTGAGCGAGATGGCAGCACTCTTCTCGACCTCACCCTCCTCCTCTCAGATGAAGAATTTCGTCGCAACTATATAGCAAAGGTCACTAATCCATTTCTCCGACGTTTTTGGGCTGATGAATTCAATACTCTCAGTAATACAAAACAAACAGAAGTTGTGAGTCCTATTTTGAATAAAGTAGGCCAATTTCTCTCTGTTCCTCTTATCAGAAACATCGTGAGCCAACCACAATCAGGTTTTTCTCCACGATGGATCATGGATAATAAGAAGATTTTTCTCGCAAATCTCTCAAAAGGAAAAATCGGAGAAGATGTGAGTGAGATGCTCGGATCTCTCTTGGTCAGCAAATTCCAACTCGATGTCATGAGTCGAGCATCCATCTCGCCAGAACAACGAGAACCTTTTCGTCTCTATGTCGATGAATTTCAAAACTTCGCAACGGATAGTTTTTCAGATATCTTTTCTGAAGCTCGTAAATATGGACTCGGGCTTGTCATAGCGCACCAATACATCAATCAGGTTTCGACACAACTCATGGACGCTATTATGGGGAATGTGGGTAATATGGCAGTATTTCATATCGGATCTACGGATGCCAAGATGCTTGCACCAAATATCGATACCAACCTCCTACCTCAAAGTCTCGTAGAACAACCTCTCTATAATTTCACTCTCAAGACAACAGAAAACGGAAAGAAAAAAGTAACTCACGGAGAGCTACTTCATCCTAGCCTCCTTGGTGAGAGAAGTGGTATCCAAAATCCAGAGAAACTCCAAACACTCGTTCGTGAAAAGTTTGCGAAAGAAAGAAGTTTCGTGGAACAGAAACTCAATACAAAAATGAGTTAATTACTGCACATTTATCGTGTGAACTTGAGTAGTGACATTTTTTTGAAAGTCTGTCACCTGAATCGTGACAATATGTTTTCCTGTTGCTAAATCTCCTGGGGTTTTCAATGTGAAATTATATTTCTTCACCCCCTGAAGAGTTCCGTAGATAACATCGTTCACAAATATCTGGATTTTTGAAACATCGCTTTCATCACTGATAGTACCCGATAGGGTTACCTGTTGACCAGATTTGATATTCATGATTGTCGGATTATCTGTCTTGATTGTAGGATTTACAGCATCCTTATCGAGAATTTTTATTTGATAGTTTCGTGAGGTACTGTATCCAAAAGTATCCACAACTCGGAGAGTAATGATTTGATCTACCCCATCAGCAAGACTGACACTAAATTCAGCTTTTGCCTTCCCCTGTGTTTGATTATTGAGATTGATGGTACGGTATGCTTTGTCATTGATGAGAATCTGAGCTTCTTTCATAGGATTCGTTGACTGGTAATCAATCTCTACTGGATAAATACCAGAGAAGAGTTGCATATTATCAGTCAGTGTAGAAGTGAATTGTGGCACGCTTTCAGCTGGACGTTCACAGATGTTTTCTGGCTTCGCGACAACCATCATCATATCTTCTGTGAGACCCAATTTTTCTATGAGATAAAGTCGCCCCTTCTCACTTCCGAGCCATGCATCGACTGGTTCTCGCCAGCTCGGGTAACTATCTTCAATAGGGAATGCCTTGTCGAGGATGACAGCATCTTTGATAGCCTCTTTTGGAGTTGTGTCACTGACACGTCCTCCACACAGAGCATCTACTTGTATTTTTTCAGGAGAGAATCATCTGAGGACTTCAGGTTTTTTACCGTTGATGTAGAGAAATTGCCCACTTCCTACAACGTCATTTGGCCGAACAAAATCCTGTTTTGGGAGAGTCTCATGAGCGAAATCCATGAATTTTTTCCAGATAAGCGCACTCGATTCCATACCACTCGCACGACCACTGGCTGGCTTACCGTCAGTGTTACCTGTCCAGACAGCAGTAGTATATTGAGGAGTGTAACCGATAGTCCAGAGATCACGAGGGAGAGTATTTTCACCAACTTTTTTACTTGAAGTACCAGTTTTGACAGCAGCCTTACGTCCACCAGCAAGGGCGAGGAAATAATTCCATCCACTTGGTCTCGCATCATTATCAGAGAGAATGTGGGTAATCATGTATGCTGCAGCGGGGAGAATAACTTGTTTAGGTGTTGCAGGTTCTATTTTTATCTCGTTCCCTTGAGGATCAAAAATCTTTAAAATAGGATTTGGGGGGAGGAGTTGACCATTGTTAGCAAAAGCAGCATATGCAGACGCAAAATCGATACCACGAACTTCCGCTGACCCGAGCGCAATAGGAGGCCCGTAGAGATTATTTCTTTCTCGCTTATCAATCGTTGAGAGTCCCATACCTTGGAGGTATTCAACAAGGTTATGTTCTTGTTGAACTCCATCATCTCCAGATCCCTGAAGAGCCATATAATACATCTTGATAGCTGGAATATTACGTGAAGCATCGAGAGCAGTACGGATAGTCATCGGTCAGAGGAATTCCCCATCAAAGTTTTTTGGTTTATAGGTGCCAAAATTCATCTCCACATCAAATATAGGAGTATCTGTACTGAGTGCATTTTTTTCAAATGCACGAGCATAGATAAGTGGTTTCATGCTTGACCCCGGTTGTTTCAGAGATGTCATAATATTTACTTCACCATCGATATCTTTGTTAAAATAATCCTGTGATCCTACCATCGCTACAACATCACGGTTAACTGTATCGAGAGCGACCATAGAACCGTTGTTGATACCGTAACTCTTAAATGTTGTTTGTGCATAGGAATCAATCAGCTCTTCTGCCTTATCTTGAAGTTTTGGATCAATAGTAGTGTAGATCTTCCAACCTCCTTGTTGAAAGAAATCTTCCCCGTAGAGACTCACGAGATAATCCTTCACATAAAATACAAAATGAGGATATTTGATAGATTCTTTTGGATCTTGGAACTTATAATCCAGACCTTGAATAAGTGCTTCTCTATATTCAGCATCGTTGATATATCCATCTTCATACATGCGCATAAGCACACGATCTTTTCGCCCCGCTTCATATTCGACAAAGACAGACGACGTATTTCCCTCTTGGGTAACACTTGATGCCAACTGAAGACTATTGAGAAATTCCATCAGGTCTTTCTTAGCCACTGTGAGACAATCAATACCAATCTTTTTTTCAAAAGGATCCTTCCCTTGAAAACTTGATAAACCACATACTCGAGTGAATCATCGCTCAGTGGTAAATTGTATTTTTGAAAATGCTTGTTTAAAGGCATCAAATGTTTGAGGATTACTCAGCGGATCAACTTTTACAATTGCCTCTTCTGTACCCTTGGCATCATGATAATATATATGTCCCATGAGGCGATCACGACGGGAATACGGATTATAGCCTGTTGGCGTCTTTGGGAGCGAAGCGATAATAGCAGATTCAAGTATAGTGACATCTTTTGATGGCTTCCCGAAGAATCGACGAGAGGCCTGTTCTACACCATATGAATTTGATCCAAAGGATATTTTATTGAGGTAGAGTTCCAGGATTTTTTCTTTTGAAAAACGTATATTGAGCTGGAGAGAGAGGATGATTTCTTGGACTTTACGACGGTAGAGGCTCTCATTCATGAGGAGAGTATTTTTGATAAGCTGTTGACTAAGAGAAGATCAACCAGAACATCGTCCACCCATAGCACACGTAATAGCAGAGCGGGTAATACCGAAAATATCAAAACCAATATTTGTAAAAAATCGCTGATCCTCCATGGCGACGAGAGCATTGACGACATTTGGCGATATCTCTTCATAGGGAACGTATTGGCGATTTTCATCACCACCATAAATGGTATAGAGTTGATTCCCCTCCCTGTCATAGATGATACTACTTTCTTTGAACGATGTCTCAATATCAGAGATAGATGGCATCCCAAAAAGAAAAATGGCGTAAAAAAGAAGGAAACCGACTCATACAACAATACCCGACCAGAGTCGAGTGTGCGGATCCTGCATGATATGCTTGAGACGATACCAACGAGAAGTACCAGCAAGAAGTTGTCTACGAAGATGACTGCGACGAGAATGCATAATTATTGAAAATAAGTAGAAGCATCACTACCCAACACTAATTCATAAGGACTAATCATTTCTGTTTTTTCCACATCAGTTGCAGGGCGTTTTTCCCCCGAAAATCAAAGCGTGAGAGCGCTGAGAACAATATTGTCAGGCTTTATTATAGAGGAATTAAATCGAATAAAAGTCTTTTCTACCTTTTCTTTCTGGTTTTTTATTTGTGTTTCATCAACAGGAATCCCTATTGATTTGAGCTTCAATGCCATAGAAAGAGCGAGATTAGTTCTACCAGAAGCATTCACCACGGCAATACCTGGATTTTTTGAAAGAGCAGGATATTGAGTTATAACAGCAACGAAGAGCCTAATCGTATCATATGTATGAATAACAGTGGGGCTTGCTTTCTTGGGCAAGAGAACTGATAGTCCTCAGAATAATTCTCGTCCTGGACTATATATGAGACCCCCTGGATTACAGAGTCTAAGAGCGTCAAAACATGAAACATCGAGCGCATAGCTATGAATATTTTCTTTCTCTATTTTTCAAGCAAGTTTTGCCATTTTAAATATATCCTTGAGAGACATATTTGTCTGAACGGAATCACTGACAGCGCTATATATACCTTCGAGCTTGCTCGGAGAAGAAAGCACATCCAGGGATGTCATTTTCTCTTTAAGAGCCTGAATAACGAGTTGTTGGCGGCGAGATCGGTCAAAGTCACTCGTTGTATGACGACTTCGAGAATATTTGAGAGCCTTGTCGCCATCAAAATGCTGAAGACCGACAGGGATATCAACAATAGTATATCCCCAATTTTTCGTAGGATATTCTGGATCATACAATCGTTCAGGGACTTCGATGTCGACACCACCTACCGCATCAACAAGTTTACGGAAGCCATTGAAATCTATCATACCGTAGAGACGTATTTCCTTGCCAGTTATCTGACTTACTGTCTCGAGAAGATGATTCATGGCAGCTTCTTCTCCAAGCGCTTTTTTTGCACCAGGATAGAGTTCGTTGATTTTTACGCGTCAGAGAATTTTTGATTGCACAAGTAAATCTCGTGGGATAGAAACGGTAACAAAACTATTTTCTGCCTTATTGTAGTGACCGAGAATAATAGAGTCAGTTAAATCAGGTGCATCATTCTCTCTTCCACCTCGTCCAAGAATCAAAATATTCACATCTCCCGCCTCCTCTTCAGTTTCTTCAGAAGGAGAAGATTGGCTAAAAATACTGAGAATGCTATTTGCATCGAATTGAAAAGAAAAAACTCTCGGTAATGCCCATGAGATAGTCAAAAGAACAGAGAATAAGACTAGGGCGAGCAGGACGGTATCACGAATAACATGATGTTTTCGTATTTTTTTATAAGAATCTAGGAAGTACCGAACAAACGCAGAAGAGTCCTCGTGATCTTTTTTTGGAGAATCAGCGTGCTTATGTACAGGTGTTTTTTTATGTGAAGATTGCGAGAGGTTTTGCTCACGTCGGAAACGATTGTCCATAGATTATATATTTTTTTTGTTGATATCGTAGAGAAGAGGGGCTGCTATACAGATAGATGAGTATGTACCGATAATAGCACCGAGGAGCATCAAAGTCGTAAAACCAAGAAGTGCATTTGGGCCAAAGAAAAGCATCGATACGAGAACCATGACGAGCGTCATAGAAGTATAGAGAGATCGTCTCAGGCTCACCTGAATAGAGTCTTCAAATATTTGTTTCATCGGTCTTTTGTCACTTGATTTTTTATCTTTATAGCTCGCACGAATACGATCAAGAATAACAATAGTATCATTGATGCTATACCCTAGCGTTGTGAGAATAGCAGTCACAAAAAATGTATCTACCTTGAGCTCAGGGAAAAATAAACCAAGAATAATAAATATACCCGGAGCTATGATTATGTCGTGGAGGAGGGTAACAAGAGTGATCGCACCGAAAGTAAAGCTTGAAGTACCTTCGATAGACTGACGGAAAGCATACATGAGATAGAGCGCGATAGCAATCAGACACATCGTGAGGGTCAAATAGGCTCTATCTATGACAAATTTACCAAATGACTGACCAACAGAGATAAACGAAGATTCCGCAACAGTGATATCATGTTTCTGGAAAAATTTTGGTAATGCAGCACGGATATCCTCTGTTCGGTTTTGAGCTTTTTTAACATCTGATTCTGCTATAAGGCCGACATCCATACGGAGTGAGGTATTATCAACAGTGTAGATGAGTAAATCTGAAACAACAGATTGTGATTCAAATAAATAATTTTTTAAAATATCCTCTCGTATTTCATCGAGTTTACCCGATTCAACTGGTGCGGAAACGCTATATTCTATTTGTAGGCCTCCTGTCATATCAATACCGTAGTTTTTTGGAACAAAAAAGAAAACCAAAAAAGAAATCAAAAACCCAATTCCAGAAATAAGATAAAACTTTTTTCTATTAGCTATGAAACGCATATAAAAATAATATAAAAATAACTTGGTGCCAGTGTACGTTTTTTCACGAATTCGCAACCCGAGTTTATTGACTCAGTAGCTTTTTTCTGGTACTCCTGTTAGAAGAGGCGCATGACAGTATTTTCTTGCACTTGGATTACATCCATTTGGAGGAGTTTTTGGAGAGCTCTGACAGTTGCTTCTACATCATAGATAGCACTATGTGCTCCTTCGAAATATTCACCAAATAGTTTTTTATAGAGTTCGTTGAGTTTTGGGAACTTGAAACCAATGCCACGGCCAGGAATAGCACAAAAATCAACAGTAGACTTCATGGTACAGAGTGTCTTTTGTGGATGGTAATCCCCTCTTCGTCCGAGACGTTGAAGCTCATAGTTGATTACAGATTCATCGTATTCTATATTGTGCCCTACAACCATATCAGCACGATTGAGATAGGAAAGAAAAGTATCCATTTGTTCTGCTACTGCTTGTTTATCTGCAACATCTTTGTCATAAATGCCATGTACCTGACTCGCTCCAAAAGGAATAGAGATAGGAGGTTTTACAAATGCATCGATACGATCGATTTCTTTGAGAGTTTTATCGGGTTGTAATTCGAGGAGAATGCCAGAAAATTGAACAATATATGGCTGAACTTCAATAGGCCCTTCTCGCTCCACAAATCCAGTCGTTTCGGTATCAAAAACAAAGAGTTTCATATAAGCGGCATTGTACAAAAAAACTGAGAGACGCAAAAAATTTTGCAATTATAGTGCATACAATATAATCAGCCCCATGCCGCGATAGCTCAGATGGTAGAGCGCATCCATGGTAAGGATGAGGTCACGGGTTCAATTCCCGTTCGTGGCTCCAGATAACCCCTTGACCACTGCCACTCGTCATGCCATTAAAGGCATGTCTCCGGTCACGGGTTCAATTAAAAATACTGAACCCATTACCACTCGAAGTGAGTTTTGCTCACTTCTCCGGTTCAATTTCCGTTCGTGGCTCAATTTGAATATTTAGAAAAGGAGTTATAATTTAAATAATGACATCAAGAATTCCCGACATACACGAGGTAAGCCGAGCGCTCTGATATGAACCAGAAGAGACGGGTTTTCGCGATTTAGGCGAATGATTTGCGTCTTATAGAACAGAAGAAGCAAAAGATTTACACAAGATAGATGTATGAGAAGAGTGGTCGATTGCAACAGTGCGGGAATTAGTACAGTTCAGAATAGCAGCACTAGAGAAATCCCTTGAAGTAAACCAAATTGAACTAAGAGATTTATGAAGTGGTGAAAAATTAAAAGAAAGAGTACGAGAAAAATCTAGCTCCATAGTAAGTAAGCTGTGACCAGTGTGGACAAAGCGATTCAATACAAGAACTGCAACAGTAAAAAAATGAGAAGAAGTTGTAGTGGTAGATGTAGACGAGAAAAAATTTAAAGACCCTTCTTCTCTTGATTATTCAAAACTTGTTGATGGGGGTGCTCAATTTAGAGATGTGGAAAAAATGGGTAATATATATAGTAGGATACCTTTATCAGTATATATGGCTGCCAAGTGAGGAAACCGCTCTATATTAGAACTCTACGCACATCCAGTAGTCATCGCACTTATACCAGATGAAGCAGAAAGAAATAAATACCTGTCAGCATTAGGAGTACTTGATTTACAAGACAATTTTGAACTCTGATCTCAATCGATTTGGGTACCTGCATGATTCGCAAATAACTGAGGAAGATTTTATGCACTCGGTAGAAAAGCAGATTCATACTATCCGCCAAACAACTCAACAAAATACATGGAGCTATTGCTCCATAAAAAGTAGTTAACGAACTTGACTTAATTCAACCGCGACAGCTCTCTGAGTGTCGCGTTTTTTTATCACTTCTCGTTTATCATATTCTTTGCGACCTTTAGCTAGGGCCACAGATACTTTGACGAGATTTCATTTAAAATACACACGAGTAGCGATGAGCGCCATACCTTTCTCCCCTACTTTTTGTTCTAGTCGGAGCATGACGTTCTTTCGAAGAAAGAGTTTTCTCGCACGTTTTACGCCTACATCAGCATCTTCTGCGAATTTATAAGGACTCACGTGCATACCGAGAATCTGAGCAACGCCTCCGCGTATAGTTACATGACTTCCCTTCAGTTGAGCTCACATCTCACGCATACTTCTGACTTCCCAACCAAAAAGCTCAATTCCAGCCTCATGCTCCTCAATTATCTCATAATCAAAGAGTGCTTTTTTATTATTCGCGATTTCGGAGGATTTTTTAGTTTTATTTACCATTATTGATTTCCTCCATTATAGCAGAATGAAGTGCAAAATCTATATGTTTTGTGGTAATTGTTGGCCAATGAGCACGGAAAAAATGAAGAGCTGTATTTGGTCACATAAAGCCACCGCTTGTACGATGTCTCCCGTTAGAACCAGCACGAATCATAACATCTGGTTCTCGTAATCAGTTATGTGCCTTTTCAAACGCTTCCCTACGAAGAGCAATTTGATTCCCTTCAAAACCGCCTCAAACAAGTAAATCCGCTTGCCTACTAGTCTCTCATTCCTGATCATATCAAAGGGCTAGTGCGCAACGGAAAATAGAATTAAATCATTGAGTTTTTTCAGAAATATCTGCCATCAATTCACCAATATCCGGAGGCATCAACGAAGCATCCCCTATCATAAAAACATGCGTCTGATTTTGATTTGCTATATCCAAAAGTCGAGGTTTGAATTGACGGAGAAGTTCGTAGAGACCTTTTAGTTCATCTTCTGGTCTTTTTTTGTTCTCACGAGAGAGTCACCAAAATGTTACTTCATCAACAACATTAGAGCGTTTTTCTCTTAAATGAAGAAGTGTATCTTCAATTCTTGCAACTCATTCTTTGTGTCACTCAACAACATGATGCATTTTCACATTTCGGGAAAAACGCCTGTTGCCATCTGGAGTGATAGACATAGATAAAAGTTTTCCGCTATATTCATTGAGTGCACTTTGAACACCAGGGGACATTCATTTAAGATATACTCATAAATCATCTTTTGCTCATGCAATGTGGTATTTTAGTTTCACAAAAACTATTGCTTATCAATAAACCGCTGGAGTATAATACTTGCAGCGATATCGTCAAGGTGTTCATCAGAGTCGAGCTTACCGAGAGACTCCTGTGCTTCAAATGTCGTCAAATCCTCATCCTGTATTTCTATTTGAATATCTGGCACAGTTTTTTTGATTCTCTCAATCGCTTTTTGAAAAGTTTTTTTTTGTTTTCCGTAGGCATCATATCCTATAGCTTCTCCTATCACGATAGTCTTTATTTTTCTTTTTTTTACAAGGTCTGGAAGCTCGAAGAAAAAATCTTCATGGTCATACACTGCATGAGGAATAGCGATGCCTATCTCAGCGATAGCGACACCAATATTTCGAGTTCAGTAATCTATACCGAGGTACATACTAGCGAATATCAAGAGTTAATTGTGCATACGCATCAGCCGAGAGGTCGATATGCACTGTGTGCTTCCCTGCTTTTTTGATGTGTTTTTCATCGAGACGAATCATTTCAGAAAGAAGTGTAACATGAAATTTGCTCCGTATTTTTTCAACGAGCCAATCCTGGTCTATAGTCTCTGAAAGGTGACCTGATGTATGAGGCATTTCCATTTGCAAAACTTTTTCATGGAGACGTTTGATAATATCAAAACGGTTGGTATAAATTTTTGCTCGTCTTTCATCTTTTGACGGCTGTGCTTTGTATTCACGAGCAATTCCCTCTGGAAAGAGTTTGTTTTGGGCGAAAGTCAGCGAGACTTCTTTTGTTTCCCCCTGTTTGCCTACATTGGCTGTGGTACGAAGAATTTCGACCATGATTTTATCTTTCCCAGCCATAAAAAATTAATTAAGAATTGCCTTGATTCGTCGAACACCTGCTGATGAAGCTTCTTCTTTCTGGATCTTAAATGTTCCCATTTTCGAAGACTCTTCGACGTGAGGTCCTCCACAGAGTTCCTCAGAATACGTCACTCCATCATCCCCTACCATCTTGTACACTTTCACTGTTTCAGGATATTTTTCCCAGAAAGCACCGAGAACACCACGAGCTTTTGCGTTATCTTTTGGCTCTTCTGCCATGGTGACAGTGAGGTGAGCTTTGAGTGCTCCGTTTACATAGTTTTCAACTGCTACGATTTGCTCTGGTGTCATCTTTTCCGGATGCGTGAAGTCAAAACGGAGTCGCTCAGGAGTAATATTTGAACCTGCTTGCATCACATGTTCTCCAAGTACTTTTCGAAGACCAGCAAGCATCAGGTGACATGCTGTATGAAGAGAAATCGTGACATCGCTATGATCTGCAAGTCCACCCTTGAACATACCTGCCGAAGCCGTACGAGAGAGGTCTGCGTGGGCTTTCATGGCTTCATCAAAATCAGTCTGGAAATTTGATGGTAAATTTCATCCATTGATAACTATTTCTTCTCGAATCATCTCCACAGGGAGACCGTATGTTTCAAAAAGACGAAAAGCTTCTTTGCCATCAATAGTTTGAATTTTTGAGAGTTCTCGAAGTCCATTCTTAATAGTCTTCTGAAACTTACTCTCTTCCATCGTGATTTCATCGATAATCACTGTTTCATTATTTTTTACAGACTCATACACATCTTGATAGATATGAATAAAGTCACGCGCCACTTGTGCGAGACAAGCGTCTTCATGCCCCATCTTGTGTGCTTCACGAATAGCTCGGCGGATGAGTCGACGGAGGACATAGCCGCGATCAGTATTACTTGGTTTCACTCCATCAGCAATCATATGGACCGCTGTGCGGAGATGATCGGCAATTATACGAGCGCCTCTTTCATTGTAATTATTTTCTCCGACTATACGCTTGATATGTTCAAGTGTATTTATGAAAAAATCTGTATCGTAGGTTGTTTTTTTACCATTGATAACGGCGAGTGTTCGCTCAAGACCCATCCCTGTATCGACATTTTGTGCTGGGAGGGATTCAAGTGTCCCATCAGCTTTTTTATTAAACTGCATGAAGACATTATTCCAGATTTCCATCCATTGTTTTGAGTGTGTTCCTTTGTTTCCTTGTGGCTGCCCTTCCCCTACCCAATAAAATATCTCGGTATCAGGACCACATGGACCTGTGGGACCAGCAGCCCACCAATTATCCTCTGCTGGGAGATAAGCAATTCGTTCACGAGGCATGCCGAGACTGACCCAAATATCAGCACTTTCTTCATCACGTGGAGCATTTGCGTCACCTTCAAAAACTGTGACTGAAATCATCTTTGGATCAAGCCCGAGCCAATCAAGTGATGTGAGAAATTCCCAACTCATCTCAATCGAACCGCGTTTGAAATAATCACCGAGAGACCAGTTACCGAGCATCTCAAAAAATGTATGGTGTGTGTCATCCCCTACATCATCAATATCTCCTGTTCGTACGCATTTTTGTACATCAGCAAGACGTGTTCCCATAGGGTGTCTTTCGCCCAATAAATATGGAACAAGTGGTTGCATGCCAGCTGTGTTGAAAAGAACAGAAGCGTCGTTTTCAGGAACGAGCGGAGCTGATGGAATGATGGCGTGATTTTTTGAACGGAAAAAATCGAGGTACTTCTGACGAAGTTGAGAAGATGAGATTTGCATGGTTGTACTGTATGATTTTTCGTGATGTTTTCAAGGTTTTTTATAAAGCAGAGATTGCAATTCGAAGAAAAAACGAGAAACTCTGGCCATGCTCTACACCGTGCACACAGATGGATGATCACGAGGAAACCCCGGCCCAAGCGGGTGCGCTTTTGTGGTGAGCCAATGAAGTAAGGTCATTGAAACTGGTAAATTTTTCCTCGGTACTACGACCAACAATCAAGCAGAATATATGGGGGCCATTCTCGGTCTCACAGCCGTGAAAAAACTCTGAGGCACAGAAGTTCATCTTGTGATGGATAGCGAACTCGTTATCAAACAACTTCAGTGAATCTACAAGGTCAAAGATGCAGGACTGAAAATACTGAACCAAAAAGCAAAAAATATCATAGCAGATTTCAAAAAGGTGACATTTACGTCTGTCCTGCGAGAGAGAAATAAACACGCAGATGAACTCGCAAATGAAGCTATGGATGCACAATTTCCGATTCATAAAATGGACGAATCTCTCCAAGTCTCTCTCTGGTAAATTATGCCAAAACGCTATATATTCATCTTCATGGTTTTCTTCTTGGCCTTCCTCGTCATACAGTTTATCATAACCGGTTATCGAAACTCTCAACGTGCAGAGACACTCCGAATCCGTGAAAATGAAATCATCCGTGATGAAATAGAAATAGCACGACTCACAGCTCGTGCAAAATGGGGTGATACTGCCGCAGCACGAGTCTACCTGAAGAAACTTCACAACGATGTAAAACTTCCTGGTGAGCGAGTTATCGTTCTCGTGCCGAAAATCATGTCAGGAGAATATTCAGTGAATAGTGCCATCAATGATGCAAAGAAAGAAGAGCGAGTTAATCAAGAACTCACTATTCCGGAAAAATGGAATAAGCTCCTTTTTGGAAACTAATTATTTTGTTTTTTCTCGATACCCAAGAGCTTCTGTGATATGTTCAGAAGCGATATCGTCACTTCCTGCGAGATCAGCAATAGTGCGAGCGAGCTTGAGTGTTCGATAATAGGCACGAGTTGATAAATCTAATCTCTGAACTGCTTTTTGGAGAAGCTCATTTGTTGTGGCATCGAGGACACAAAATGTATCGATATCTTTATTGGTCATCTCAGCGTTGGAAGTCTTCCCTGTTTCACGCAGACGAAGAAGTTGTTTTTCTCGAGCGCGCATAACCTGCTCACGAAATTCTGCTGAGGTGGTTGTAGGAGCTGATTTGGTGGCGATTTCATCGACATTGACTCGTGGTACATGAATAAATATATCCATACGATCGAGAAGAGGACCCGAAAGTCTGGAACGATAGCGCTCTATCTGAAATGGCTGACAGGTACACTTCTTCACGGGGTCACCCATAAATCCACACGGGCACGGATTCATAGCTCAGACGAGCATAAATCTCGCAGGATAGATACAGCTACTTTGTACCCGATTCACGCTAATCACTCCGTCTTCCAGTGGCTGACGAAGTGTTTCGAGGACAGTTTGAGGGAATTCGAGCATCTCATCGAGAAAGAGAACACCCTTATGAGCGAGTGATATCTCTCCAGGTTTTGAATCACGACCGCCACCAATAATGGAAATCGCTGAAGCCGTGTGATGTATTCGACGAAATGGTCTTTCCGTGATAAGTGGATGTTCTTTTGAGAGCTTACCTGCAACAGAATAGATTTTACTTACTTCGACTATTTCTTCATACACCATCGGAGGAAGAATAGTTCAGAGGGCTTTTGAGAGCATCGTCTTTCCTGATCATGGTGGTCATTCCATGAGTATATTGTGCCCACCAGCCGCAGCGATGAGGATGGCACGTTTTGCATACTGTTGTCCAACTATCTGAGAAAAATCAACCAGCTCATGTGGATTATGTGATTCGATATCAGCGATAGAAGAAGCTGGCTGTACGACAATAGGAAGTGAACCAGAAAGCATACGAACAATCTCTGCGATATTTTTCGCAGGAACAATTTCAACTCAAGGGATAAGGGCTGCCTCAATAGCATTCTCTTCTGGAACTATCACACGCTTATATCATTTTTCTTTTGCAAAAATCACCGTCGGAAGAACAGCCTGAACTTCACGAACAGCACCATCGAGAGCGAGTTCACCAACAACAAGTGTTTCATCCAGAATAGTTTGTTCTATTTTACACTCTTCTTGGAGTATTCAGAGGGCAATGGGGAGGTCAAAACTTGGACCAGTTTTTTTGATATCAGCAGGAGCGAGATTGACCGTAATTTTTGTACGTGGAAATGGGAGATCGGAATTTTTGATAGCACTTCGGACACGTTCCCGACTTTCCTGAATAGCGGTATCAGGAAGTCAGACGATGATAAAAGCTGGCATGCCGTTGTGGATGTCGACTTCGACCTCTACGAGCTGTCCGTCGAGTCATGAGACCACGACAGAATATACTTTTGCAATCATAGAAACATTTTAAGAGTTTCCATTGATTGTAAAATCTAAAAATTAAGAAAGAAGAGCAATCAATTCTTCATCTGATTCTCCGCTCAATTCATTTTGCGATCCAGTCGCTTCCAAATAAGAATCAACAAATTTCTGAGCATGATTCATGTCTCGGATGACAAAATCTTTTTTCTGTAATTCCACAATACGACTCATCTCTCGTGCTACTTTTTCTGATTGAAATACTCTTCCAGAAAGTGCCCTCTCAAACATCATAATATTTGTTCCAATTCTCATTCATTCAGCAAATTCCTGTTTACCTCCAGTGCTTCCATGCAGTGCCATATTGAGAAATCCGCCAACAGTAGAACGTCCAGATTTATCACCGAGAGTCTCAAAGAGACGAATCCCCTGGGGTACGATTTTCGCATCATAACCACTCTTTGTTTCTCCTATTTTTTGTTGAGTCGCAAATTGGGTCAAAGCCTCAATACCAGATATCTCTCAGAAAGAATTATCAATTCCTAGTTGTCCAAAAACTACTTCTCTTCTCTCATCTGTCATAGTGCCCCAACCTGGAATATCTATTCTATTCCACCGACTTTCATGAGCATTATGGAGACCTTCATGCACTATAACCTCGCGTTGGAAGTCCTCTCAAAGAGTATTTACATTAACGTACGAAACTCATGTTACTCCTGGTTTCTTAAATCACCCTACCCCTGGTTTCGTCAGTATATAGACTACTTTATCTGGAGTCTGTGCAGCGCCCCGAATAGCCGCTTCGGCTTTTTCTGGTTGCCCTATTTTTCTGAAAAATTCAGCCGTCTCATGAGGACTTGCCCCATCTTCAAATCGTGGAACTTCGAGCTTCTCTATCCAGTTCATTCATTCAGTCATGTCTTTCAATCCAGGATGCATAAAGTAAGAAATAGTATTCTTACCTTTTAATTGTAGTAAATTTTATTTTTTGACAAGTAAATATTATATTTTATTTACTATATCCAACCGAGTGAGTACAAAGCACCAAAAACAATAAAGACTATACCGAGAAGTTTCAATGCTGTAACTGTTCCACCGATTCCAAAAAATTTCTCAGCCCATACCCAAGAACCGACAAATTCATAGGTAGGACGGATATATTTCAAAATCACGACACCGAGACCGATAACCAAGAGACCAATAAAAAATTCTGCCATAAAAAGAAATTAAATTAAAAAGATTTATATCCAATACCTCGAACCGTGAGAATAACATCATCTCCTACTTTGTGACGAATATTTTTGATATGTGTATCAATCGTTCTGTCATAGAGAAAGTTAGCGTAGCCCATAATCTCTCGCATGAGATCTTCACGAGACACTACTTTTCATTCACGAGCGATGATATATTTGAGGAGCTGAAACTCAGATTTTGTCAGAAGAGACTCTTTACTTCCGCGAACCACAGTCAGCTCTGATTCTATTAACCTTAAATCACGGTAGATGAGCCCCTCTTTACTCGGTTGTGAAGTTCCTCGACGGAGAACGGCCTTGATACGCATGACGACTTCTTTTGGACTAAAAGGCTTACCGATATAATCGTCTGCTTCAAACTCAAATGAAGTGCTAATATTGCTCTGATCATCTCGCGCAGAAAGCATCAGAACTGGCACACTCGATTCCGCACGGAGCTCTCGGAGGATACTGAGTCCGTCCTGACCAGGGAGATTTATATCGAGGATGACGGCATCTGGCTGAATCTGACGAAAAGAAGCAAGTGCCTCGTCGCCACGCATGCACGTGTGGACATCAAACTCCGATTCTCGGAGATAGAGAACCAGTGAATCAACGATTCACTGGTCATCGTCGATGAGAAGAATAGATATTTTTTTCGGAGACATAGGTGCAAGTATATAAAAACACTTCTGAAGTACAAGATTCTCACTTTTTGAAAATGCCCTAGAATTTCCGAAATCGATCATATAATGGCCGAGTAATAACTAAAAACTATGTGCTGAATCGTCGCCACTATTGGCAAGAATAACCCAGAACCTCTCCTCTACCAAGGACTCAAAAATCTCGAATATCGAGGTTATGACTCTGCCGGTTTTGTGACCGTAGAAGAAAATAAAACCACTCGTCTCATCCGTGAAATCGGTGAGGTGAGTCATCTCCTACCGCACATCAATCAAGACTCTACAGCTTGTGTTGGGATAGGTCATACTCGTTGGGCAACTCATGGAGGTGTAACCAAGGAAAATACCCACCCACATCACTCGATGAATAAAGAAGTTTATTTGGTCCACAATGGCATCATCGAAAACTACAAAATCCTCGCAGAAAAACTCGCAAAAGCTGGATATACTTTCTACGGACAGACAGACAGTGAAGTCCTCGCCAATCTCATCGAATACTGTCTCAAAAGCACACACGATATCAAAAAAGCTATTCTCCTCGCTCTCTCTCAAGTCACAGGAACCTATGGTCTCGCTATAGTAGCCCCTTCTGACCCAACTCGTCTCTACGCTGTCCGTCGTGGTTCCCCTCTTATGATGAGTACAATCGAGGATGGCATCATGGTCGCCAGTGATCCTCATGCATTTCCTGAATGAGATCCGACGGTCATACCAATGGAAGATGGTGAATTTGCAACGCTCAATCTCGATGGCTCTTATTCCCTCGAGTCAGTCAGTGGTGAGCTCATCTCTCGTGAAGCATTGAAGCTCGAGATTTTTCAAGATACGAGCGACTCAAGTCAATACGCTCACTCGATGCTCGGAGAAATCATGGAGCAATGAGAAGTCATCGAAAATACGATTCGAGGAAGGATAAATTTTGAAACTGAACAAGTCACTCTCGGTGGTATCAGAAACGTCATGCCCGAACTTTTGAAGAAGAAAGAAATCATCATCGTTGCGTGTGGGACGAGTTATTATGCTGGCCTTGTCGGGAAAAATTTTCTCCAAGAAATCGGTGGTATCGCATGCCGTGTAGAAATCGCCAGCGAATTCCGTTATAGCAAACAATTCTGGGACAAAGACACAGCGCTCCTCGTCATCTCTCAATCAGGTGAAACAGCTGATACTCTCGCGGCACTTCGTGAAGCGAAGCATCGTGGCATCATGACTCTCGGTATTGTAAATGTCCCTGGTTCAACCATTGCTCAAGAAACTGATGCAGGAATATTTACTCATGCTGGCAAAGAAGTCGGTGTTGCATCGACAAAAGCATTTACAGCTCAAATCACGGTGCTCCTCATGATGGCGATAGCTCTCGGCGAAAGAAAAGAACTCGACGTCCTCACAAAATCAAGAATTTTGAAAGCGTTCCGACTGATACCAGATCAGATCAGAACTATCATCGCTGATACAACAAAAATAAAAGAACTCGCAGACAAACTCTCAACCTACGATCATTGTTTCTTCCTCGGTCGATACTATCAGGCACCGATTGCTTGTGAAGGATCTATCAAGCTCAAAGAAATCACTTATATACATTCTGAAGCGTATCCAGCAGGAGAGCTCAAGCATGGCCCCCTCGCTCTCATCAGTGAAAAGTTTCCAAGCATAGTCCTCAATCCTACGGATGCTCTCTATGACAAAACTGCTTCAGCAATCCACGAAGTCGAGGCCCGAAAATGACTCGTATTTACTATCGGAGATGGAGCAGACTCGACGATTCGTATTCCACAAACTATCGACATTCTCTACCCTTTCTTAACCGTCATTCCATGCCAGCTCATCGCTTACTATACAGCCCTCAAACTCGGTAGAAATATTGATAAACCTCGGAATCTCGCAAAAAGCGTGACAGTAGAATAATCGAAAAAAACTCTTATAGTGCATCTATGATTTCTCTCCTTATTGGCACACTCGAACTCATCGATGGTAGTGATATAACACTTCTCACTGGTGGCGTAGGCTATACAGTCACAGTACAATGAAAAACTATCGGTACAAAAAGCCTCGGTGATACGATGAAGCTCTGGATCTACCACCACCAAACAGAAGCAGGTTCACGCCTCATCGGTTTTGATACGATGGAGGACAAGAAGATTTTTAGCAAACTCCTCTCTGTGAATGGCCTCGGTCCAAAATGAGCCCTCTCACTCCTCGAACTCGGGCAGAATGAAGTGATGCAGGCGATCGCAAGTGGAGATTCAAAGCGTCTAACAAAAGCCAGTGGTATCGGTCCGAAACTCGCGAGCAAAATCATCGTCGAACTCCGTGGTTCTCTCGATACTGAAACACTCCAGAATATCACAGAAGTACAAAAGAAAAATCAAAAAAACGGTAAAATTTACTCAGAGATAGATCAGTCTATCATAACATCTCTCGTCGGTATGGGGTATGATAAAAAAGCTGTAGAAGGCCTCATCGAACAAATACCAGAAAATCTCACAGGCGTTGGCGACAGAACTGTTTGGTGCATACGAAACCTCCATCACAGATAGTATGATAGTTCTCTTTACGGCAACAGGAGCTGAGAATCTCGGCGATGAGCTTATTACACTCTGTGAAATCAGATATTTTCAAAGTATGGGTGAAGAGTTAACACTTTTTTCACACGATACAGAGAGGACACGGCGTTTTCTCTTGTCTCAGAAAATCTCTCTTGTAGATATTGTTATCAAAGAATATTTCCCAAATGCCGTCAGAAAACATCCATTCAAGAACATACAACTCTTCTGGGAAACAGCAAAAATCATCAGAAATGCAGATCATGTTTATGTTGGTGGTGGTGGACTTCTCTACAGCAAAAATGAAGAAGGACATTCCCCTCTCCGTCTCTGGTGGATGCGCGCTGTGATAGTACATTTTTTTAGAAAACCGCTCACTTACCTCTCTCTCGGTATCAGCACCAGTGAGCAAGAATTAAAACCTTACGCAGAGTGAATATTTGAAAAATCGACGATAACTGTGCGTGATAAAAAAAGCCAGGAAACTCTGAAAAACTTATCAATCGCATCAACAATACTCCCTGATCCAGTACTGATCTACGAGGGGCAGAAAATAGAAAATTCAAAAATTATTGGAATAGCTCTTAGAAAATGATTTCTGGGCGATGAGACAACAAAAGAACTTATAAAAAAACTCCTCGCTCGTGGATATGAGGTACTCCTCCTCCCCCATTCTCTGCATCCGACAGATGAGACATCACACGACGGATACTATCTCCAGGATTTTCTTCTTCCAGGAGTGATGACCACACAGAGCGTAGAACAAACGCTCGAAGCCTACAAAAAATGTCACATTATTATCTCTATGCGACTTCATAGCATGATTCTCGCACTGACACACCATATCCCCTTCGTTGGTATCAGCTACAGCCAGAAAACAAACATGTTGCTCAAGGAAATAAACTGGAAATATACTCACACTGGTAATGAAAAAGCAGATGATATTCTAGGAAGCATCGATACAATAGAATCAAATTACTCAGAACTTGAGAGCACACTCAAGAAACATCACTCACAATATCAAACAACCTACAAAAATTCTTTTCCATGAAAATAACTCTTGAGACACTACCAGAAATCCTCTTTGATCTCGTACCAGGAGATAGAATTTTTCTTATAGGACAGCTCTGAGCTGGGAAAACCACATTCGCTCAAGCGCTCATCCGACGTTTTCTCAAAAACCCCGAAGCAACTATCACGTCTCCAACATATACCTATTACCAATCGTATCCAAATAATCTCTACCATTTTGATCTCTATCGTGTGGAACATCCTGACGATCTCGTACGTATCGGTGCAGAAGAAATTTTTGATAATCCAGAAAGTATTTGTGTTATAGAATGGCCAGAAAAAGCATTTGGAACAGTAACTCCAACAAAAATCATAGAACTCCAGGAAATAGAAGAATGAAGAGAGATTTCTATCACAAACTGTCAAGTAGGTGACGTTGACAAGGAGGACTAGTTCGGTAGCATCTCTCCACTAATCAATTTTTTATGAAAAAGAAAACAATTATTGCTCTCTGTGCTGCAGGACTCATGCTTACTGCTTGTGGAAAATCAAGTACTGTTGATGTAAATGCTCCTATTACTGCAGAAACATCTATAGAAAACAAGGCTCAAGCTGCAAAGGTTTGTGCTCCATTTATCAAATACCTCGAATGTTCTCTTGATAAAGCTGCTCCAGCTCGAAAAGAAGTGCACGAGAAAATCCTCGAAGAAACAAAACGAAAAATCGAGAATGATGCTCCTGATCGTATCGCTCAACAGTGTGATACATACATCAAGATCCTCAAGGAAAATCCAGAAATTGCATTCAAAAATGGATGTAACCTCGAAACAGTTGCTCCTGCTCCTACTCCTGCACCTACTGAAGTAAAAAAATAATGTCCCCGATTCCAGAAAAACATATACCTGTTTTATACGGAGAGCTCATTGAGTCTCTCCATTTTTTTGAAAAATGACAGAACATCATCGTCGATGGTACACTCGGACTCTGAGGTCATGCGAGTGGCGTCATAGAAAAGCTCTGAAAATGAGATATTTTTATTGGCCTCGACTGCGATGAGAATAATCTCGCATCAGCACGAGAACGAATAGAGAAAAATATTTCCAAAAAAGAAGGTCCAACACTGCACTTTATTCATAGAAACTTTAGTGAGCTAGGTGAAGTCTTGAAGGATTTAAACTTATCTCACATTACAGCACTGTATGCTGATCTCGGAGTCAGTAGTGTGCATTTTGATACCGCAGAGCGTGGTTTTTCTTTCCGTTTCGATGGCCCACTCGATATGCGTCTCGATACGAGCAAAGGCATTACAGCAGCAGAACTCATAAATACTCTCCCTTACGATAAAATGGCAGAGATGTTCCGAGTCTACGGTGACGAATCTCGAGCTGGCTTTATCGCAAAGAAAATCATAGAAGCACGAGAAATAAAACCTATCACAACAACAAAAGAACTCGCAGATATAGTCACCAAGGCCTGGAAAGATTCTACGACACGAATATTCCAAGCACTTCGTATAGCCGTCAATGATGAATATAGTTCACTCAAAAAAATGCTCCATGTCGCGCACGATCGACTTGCGAGCGGGGGCAGTATTTCTATAATTGCATTTCATTCAGGGGAAGACAGGATTGTGAAACATTTTTTCCGAGAAAAATCCGAAGCAATCATTAATCCCATCACTGGACAAGATGTCACACCAGGAACGCTCGAAACTATCACAAAAAAACCTATCACTCCGAGTGATGAAGAAATCAGCAATAATCCTCGCTCCAGAAGTGCCCTGCTCCGAGTAGCCACAAAACGCTAGATATGAACAAATACCTCCTCTACTCACATCTCCAAAAAACGTTTCAATCACTCCGAAAGGAAACACGAGAACACCTCTATCTCTCATTTCACCGTGCGTATATACTCTCCATGGCGCTCATCGTCATACTCGGTATTCTCTACGTATGGATGCTCAACTCCAGCGCCAACAGTGGATATCAGATGACTCGTATCGAGAGTGTCCGTCGTGAAAAACAACAAGAAAAACACTTTCTCCGTGCACAGATAGCAAAACAAGAATCAAAAAATGAACTCGACGAACACGATGATAGGACAGTAAATATACGACCAGAAAATACCAGCTACGTATCCATAGAACAATAACATGCCAGAAACACTCAAATATCTCATCGATGCTTTTGCAAAGCTCCCTGGAGTCGGAGAAAAAACAGCGATGAAGCTGGCATTTCACATCCTCACAAAGAAAAAAGAACTCACTCTCGAACTCTCAGAAAAGCTCATCAATGTCTACAAAAATATCGACGTCTGCCCTACTTGCTGAGCACTCAAGGACGTATCAGAGTCAGTCTGCAATTATTGTAGCAACGACAAACGAGATAAGAATATTATCTGTGTTATAGAAGAATATGCTGACCTCCTAGCGATAGAACAAACTGGAGCCTACAAATGACTCTACCATATTCTCTGAGGCTCTCTCTCACCTCTTCACGGACGTGGGCCGAGAGACCTCTCTTTTGATGTCTTGTTCACGAGAATCCGTGATGTTTCAGAAGTTATCATCGCGACAAATCCAAACTTTGAAGGAGAAGCAACAGCGCTCTATCTCCGTGAGCATCTCCCCACAAATATTCGTATGACACGCCTCTCTCGTGGCCTCCCAAATGCAGGTTATATCGACTATGTAGATAGTCTGACTCTCATGAATGCTCTCAAGGGAAGACAAGATTATACATAATTCGCTTTCCGAAAATAATATTTTCTCTATACTAGCCACAAATTACTCCTGTGTCTCTCGCTCTCGAAAAACTCTTCTGATCAAATTGTCGAAAAAAACTCCTCGAAAAATTCTTCCTGGAGCATACATTCAACCCTAAAAAAGACTTCTTTATCAGAGAGCTTTGTCGTGATATAGATGAGCAAATCAATGCTGTCCGTCGTGAACTCGAAAACCTCGAAAACCTCTGAATTTTGAAATCTCGTTGGGAAGATAATACCAAACATTATTCTCTCAATCTCTCCTGTGATATCCTCCCCGACCTCCAGATGATTTTCGGAAAATGCTTCAATGCTCTCGAAAAACTCAATGAATATTTCCGCGGGAAACACAATCTCTCACTGCTCGTCGTCGGTGGCGGTCTCGAAGACATGACTCGTGAATCGACAAATAATCTCATCGATATCCTCGTCATCGGCGATATAGATAAGGATAATTTCAATCTCTTTCTGACGAAGCACTTCTTTGGTCGCAAGATAAAATATGCTGTTATCTCAGAAAAAGAATTCCAGGAACGCCTCAAATTCGGTGATAAACTCATCGGAAGAATTCTGAACCAACCAGGAAACGTCATCCTCAAAGACTCTATGGGGCTAAAGGAACTGAAGAAATAATTTTGCACAGTTGTCCGTCATCCTCGTGCAAGTGAATTCATTTGCGAAGCAAGGAATGAACGCGACACGGGGATCCAGGTGAATAAACTACCACGAAGTGCTCAGTAAATTCTTCGGGCCTAGATTCCCGCCTTCGCGGGAATGACAAACAAGGGCACAATTCCATTTGTACTCTGAAAAAAAGTATTATAATATCTCCATCACTTCCCAACCTATGACATGACTGTGAACTACATGCTAATCGTTTAGAGAACTTCCTATAAAGCTCTCACCTTTCGGTGAGATTTTTTTTACCCCAACACCTATGAAAAAATATATCCCTCTTCTCATTATCACTTCCCTACTCCTCAGTGGTTGTAGTATTGGTTTTAATAATGAAGAAAATAACTCATTTAAAAAAAAGCAAGAATGTAATAATATGTTCGTTAAAATCGAAAACTATCTCAAAGATACCGGGTACACTTCTTGGAAATTAAATTCTATATTTTATAGCCCCAAAATGGATAGTTGTTTATATATTTCTGAGACAGAATCAACAATCAACACAAATTGAAAACACATTTTGATATCAGATGCGTTTACAAAAGAACCCATAATAACAAGTCAATGTGAAGATCCAAAAAATAATCCATTTGAATGTATTTTAGATCTAGAAAAATTAGATACAAAAATCAAAGAACTCAAATGAGAATAATCTAACCCTATAACCAATTTTTTATGTCAGAACTCTCTACAAAGCGCCACTCGCTTTCCCACATTATGTCCCAGGCAATTGCCGCGACATTTCCAGACCTCACTATCCTCCGTGGTGTCGGTCCTGCTATCGATAATGGTTTTTATCAGGACTACGATTTCGGTGATTTCCAACTCACGGAAGCACATCTCAAGGACATCGAGAAAAAGATGAAGCATATTTTGAAACAAAATCAGCTCTTTGTTCAGAGCTTCCTGACACTTGAAGAAGCTCGTACGAAATTCGCTGGCGATAAATACAAACTCGAACTGATAGCAGATTTAGCAGCTGAAGGAGAAACACAATTCGGTGTCTACACAAATACACTTCAAAATGGTACTGTCACATACGATGACCTCTGTGCTGGTCCCCACGTAGAGAAGACAGCAGAGCTTGATGAAAATGCATTTCAACTCGACAGAATCGCTGGTGCCTACTGGAGAGGTGATGAAAAAAATAAAATGCTCACACGAATCTATGGTGTCGCATTTGAATCTCGCGAAGAGCTCGACGCGTACAACAAACAAATGGCAGAAGCAAAAAAGCGAGATCACCGTATCCTCGGTGCGAAACTCAATCTCTTTACACTCTCACCCCTTGTAGGTTCTGGACTACCCCTCCTCAAGCCAAATGGTATGATTATCCGTAAGGAAATAGAAGACTATCTCTGGTCACTCCACAAGGATCACGGCTATCAGAGAGTCTGGACTCCACATATCGCAAAAATCGAACTCTATGAAACTTCTGGCCATGCTGCGAAATTTGGACATGAACTTTTCCGTGTGAAGGGTGGTCATGGAGAGGATTTCTGTATGAAACCGATGAACTGTCCTCACCACATGCAAATCTTTGCAGATAATCAGTGGAGCTATCGTGATATGCCGATTCGTTACTTTGAGCCAGCAACAGTCTACCGTGACGAGAAACCAGGACAACTCTCAGGACTCACTCGTGTCCGAGCTATTACTCAAGACGATGGACATCTCTTCCTCCGTGTCTCACAGATCAAACAAGAAGTAGGAACAATTGTTTCTATCATAAAGGAATTTTATACGACACTTGGAATGGTTGAAGATTATTGGGTTTCACTCTCAGTCAGCGATCCAGCAACACCAGATAAATATCTTGGCGGCAAAGAAGTATGGGATACAGCAGAATCATCACTCGAAGAAGCAGCGAAACAATTTAATCTCCCATACAAGAGAATCGAAGGTGAAGCAGCGTTTTATGGTCCTAAACTCGATTTCATGTTCAAGGATGCGATTGGTCGTCAATGGCAGCTCGCTACTATCCAGCTCGACTTCAATCTCCCAAATAGATTTGATTTGAGTTATGTGAATGAGCAAGGTGAAAAAGAACGTCCAGTTGTTATCCATCGTGCTATTTCTGGGTCACTTGAGCGTTTTATGGGCGTTATGATCGAACACTTTGCAGGTATCTTCCCTCTCTGGCTCGCACCTCGTCAGGCTATCGTCGTACCAGTCGGTGAAAAATTCAACGACTACGCTGAGAAAGTCCTCAAATCACTCAAAGACGCTGGCATCCGTGCTGAAGGAGATTTCTCATCTGATGGTCTCAATAAAAAGGTTCGAAATGCTGAGCAAGCACACATTAACTACATCCTCGTCGTCGGTGAAAAAGAAGAAGCAAATAACGGTGTCGCTGTACGAAATTACAAGACAAAGGAACAGACAGAAGAATTAGCAGCAGATTTTGTTGCGAGGGCAAAGAAGGAAATAGAAGAAAAAAGTCTTTAAAAATTTTATGCTCGCTAATACCATCCTCGCTGCTGACAATATCATCACCCGATGAAGCTGAGCAAATCAAGAAATATTGCTCATAAAACGATGACATGATCCATTTCGAGACATGTGGGCTTTTCCTGCAGGCAAAGTCGACACAGATGAAACTATCAAACATGGTGCCCTCCGAGAATTGCGAGAAGAGACAGGTATTGTCTTGGAGAATGTAGAATTCTTCTGAATCTACGACAACCCTACTCGTGATCCACGGGGCCGAACAGTCTCTGTCATGTACTCTGCTCAAGTACCTGATGATATATCATTTCAGGCAGCAGACGATGCAAAAGAATGTGCATGGTTTCCTATTCACGATTTGCCACCAATGGCTTTTGATCATGAACAGGTGATTAAAGATTTTATTGAGAAGAATTGACAAAAATAAAATATAGAAATAATTAGTTACATGGAACAATCACAAATAGAAGTAGCTGCCGATGTGGCTCAAGGTCAATTAGAAACTTTAGTTCGCGAGAAACAACTCCAGGCTGGAGCAGTTTTCAAGGTAATAAATGGTGGTGGATGAGATAATTTTATAGTGTATGATCCTTTTAATAGTAGCCTACCTTTCCGTAGAACAGAAGGCGATCGCTTGATATGAATTTTGCACGAAGTATGAACAAAAAAGGCACGTTGGGGACATAAAGCTGCATAATAAAATCCCCGAAAGGGGATTTTTTGATTTTTCTGGTGCCCAGGAGAGGACTTGAACCTCCATGCCTTGCGGCGACGGCTTCTAAGGC
>CAZVRL010000003.1:0-24336 GCA_964630285.1 uncultured Candidatus Peribacteria bacterium
CTGAGACGTCTGAGCTCATCAGGATTTTCTCATGAATGTGCATTCTGTCATTTGTAATACATGGCAAAACCAATAGCAACACACGCGAGGAGTCAGAAGAGGAGAGGAAGGGCGAGGGACATAGGGAACAATTTAGGAATTCCCTGGTATTATAGAGAAAATAAAAAAAATCCCACCGAAGTGGGCATTGTTAATTATTATTCCTACGAGCAGACTAATACTCCCGCCATTTTCACAAAATACGTACTAACACTAAGTCTTTCTTTGTCTTCTCCATCTTTTACGTAGATATCGACATACACGGTGTTACCTCCGTGCCTAATTACACATCGCGACAATTCCTCATCAAGCTCCAGAGGATGGAGTGTCAGCATATTTTCTTGCGTAAAATGCGTATCACGTTGTGATCCTTTTGGTATAGCTAATGCTCTTTCCGACCAAATATCGCCTTCATTATTTGTTTCTCTCCAAATATCCATAAGAGGTGAATCTAAGTCTTCAGCTGATTGATCTTTCGAATCATTTGCAGAATTTTGAGTGGATTTTTCGTAAGTAAATATGTCCCAGGTCATGGCCGTAAAGTATAATCAGCTGGTCGGATCGATAAGCGATGCTACCTGAAGATTTGCTTGAGAAAATGGTCTCAATCAATCAATTAGTTCTGAATAAGTAAGTATTCCGTTTGAAAATTCCCGAACGAGTTCATTAGCTCGTAGTATAACGTCATTGAAACGGTGCTCCAAATTGAGATACTCTACAAGCGTTAAATTCCTTTCTCCGATGAGTTTCCCTAGTGTTCCTCTTGCCTGCTGCTGTATCCGACGTAAATCTATTCCAGGTCTTTCTTTCAATATATCAAGTGCAGGTCTTCAGTTAATGGTATCTCCATTCACAGAAAGTTTAAATGGCTGTTCATGACTCGGTTTCATAAGTATTAATTTATTTACTATAACTATATATATTTATAAATTATAATTTGTCAAATACACCTCTTTTTTGCAAAATAGAGAAAAACCATACAATCCTCCCGTTATATCCTAATCCACACTATGGACTACAATAAAGCAAAAGAACTCATGCGTCTCCAACAAGAGATGGGCAAAATCAAAAAAGAACTCGCAAATACACATATCGAAGCGGAAGTAGATGGTCTCGTCATCACAATCGACTGAGAGATGAAGGTGGTTTCTGTTGTTTTCGAAGACAAGGCTATCATCGGTGATGAAAAGAAACTCGAAAAAGCTATCATGGAAGCGACCAATAAAGGTATGAAAAAGGCTCAGGAATTCGCTTCGACAAAGATGCAATCTGTCGCAAAAGACATGGGCATCGATCTCGGCGGGATGATGGGTGGTATGTAATCAAATATCTAACACATGAAACCAACTCTTCTCATCATGGCGGCTGGCCTCGGAAGCCGTTATGGAGGATTGAAACAAATCGATCCTGTCGGGCCCAACGGAGAAATCCTCCTCGAATTCGCTCTCAAAGATGCTATCAAAATCGGCATGGAAGAAGTGATTGTTATCGTGAGTGAATCTATCCGGGCAGATTTTGACTCTATGATAGTGTCAAAGTATGCATCTCAGATAAAAATCACTCTCGTCACGCAAACACTTGATGCACTCCCTGGAGGGTATACCAAAAATCCTGAACGTACGAAGCCTTGGTGAACAGGCCATGCTGTCTGGTGCGCTCGTGATGTCATCTCTGGACCTTTTGTCGTGATGAATGCTGATGATTATTATGGCCATCATGCTCTGAAGCAGGCCTATGATTTTCTCCTCGCTCATACTGACTCAGGAGAACACTGTATCATCACATGTCCCCTCGCAAAAATGCTCTCAGAGTTTGGAACTGTATCGCGTGGTATCTGTGAGGTCGTCGATGGAAAGATGACGCATATCGTCGAGCATACAAAAGTCGGCTACAAAGATGGTAAAATCATCCATACATGCGAAGATGGAAGAGAAATAATGCTCACGCCAGAAACTCCAGCCAATATGAACCTCTTTGGATTCCAGAAGAGTATATTTGACGTTATTGATGCCGAATTTGATGTCTTTCTCCAGGAGTATCACGATGAAATAAAGCGCGAGTTCTATCTCCTCACAGCCGTTCAATCCATGATTGATGCTGGAACAGGAAGCGTCTCAGCTATCGGTTCTGTCAGTGAATGGTTTGGTATGACCAATCCAGAAGATCGTCTCGAAGCAAAAAACAAAATCCAAGCATTGATAGACCAAGGAGCATACCTATAATGCTCATATGAATAATCGAGCAAAACCAGAACAACTCTTCCAGATAGGAGTAAAGTGACTCGTGCAAAATAAAGACGACCTCTATTTGTGCCTCAGGTCTTCAGAAGGGTATTTCGATCTCCCTGGTGGACGTATAGCTGAAGGAGAGAACATTATAGAAACACTCAAAAATGAGCTCTCGGAAGAAGCTGGCATAGCGTGAGAAAATATCGAGATACTTTCTGAGTGAAAAATTCTCTGGACCGATAAATATATCAAGTCGCACCCTTCCTTGCCCCGTTTATTGCTCCTGGTCTATATCTGTAAACTCCGAGAAGAATGACTCATTCAGCTCTCTCATGAGCACACCGAGTATTCCTGGGAAACAGCTCGTGACTTGTACGAAAAAGTGACTATACTCCAGAGTATTCCGTTTGAAAATATTTTTGAATAATTACCTATGCCAAAATATATATTCTGACAAGTTGGTTTTACTGCTATAGATTAGCTTACGCCTGAGAAAATGAAAATAAGTACCAATAACACTTTTGGTTCGTCTTTTGTATACATAGGTAATGTGTGCAGAGAAAAAATAGGCTGGTGTTTTTCAATACTCCTCTCCTTTCTTTGGTCTCCGAGACTGACAAAAATCTATCTCATCAAAGACAATAATATCATCGTAGGCGGCTTCACATTGACTGATATACCGACTATCATGTTTCATCCGAGAAAAATCTTTAGTAGAACTTTTCAGAAACAAATTCAGAATATCAGAAAAAATCGACAATACTTGAGTCACCTCCTCATCTTTGAGAAATACAGAGGAAAATGATTTGGTTCTCAACTCATGCATCATTTATCTCAAAAGAGTAAGGAAAAAATTTGGCTTGTTTCTGAAAAAACTGCAGTATGATTTTACCGCAAGATGAAGTTGTGCGAAGTCGATAGTCGTTATCATATATTTCTTATCAACTAATTTATGTTCAAAAATCTCCCCCTCAAAATCACCGACCCAGCAATATTTGCCACAATAGAATGAGAATTCCTCCGTGAAAATGACGGTATGGAGCTCATCGCTTCAGAAAACTACACTTCCCCTGCTGTACAAGAAGCGCTTGGAAGTATTTTCGTGAATAAATATGCAGAAGGTTTCCCAGGAAAGCGCTACTACGGCGGACAGGAATTCACAGATGAGATGGAAACTATCGCTATCGAACGGGCGAAGAAGATTTTTCATGCTGATCATGCAAACGTCCAGGCTCTCTCTGGTGCTGCTGCCAATGTCTGTATCTACAATGCTCTCCTCGAACCAGGTGATACTATCCTCGGTATGGATCTGAGTCATGGAGGACATCTCACACATGGTTCTCCTGTGACGCTCATGAGCAAGGTCTACAATTTCGTACGGTACAAAACGAGTCCAACGAATAATAACTTCATGGACTATGATAACCTCCGTGAGATGGCGCTCGAACACAAACCAAAACTCATCATCGCAGGCTATTCTGCCCATCCACGAGAACTCGACTATGAGAAATTTGTCGCCATCGGAAAAGAAGTCGGTGCTATCATGATGGCCGATGTCTCACACTTTGGAGGACTTATCGCAGCAGGTGTTATGAAAAATCCTCTGGATTTCTGATTCCACGTCATGATGACCACAACGCACAAAACACTCCGTGGTCCTCGTGGTGCTCTCATCCTCTCAAAGGGTATCGTCAGTAATCCTCTCAAGGCTCCAGAAAAAACCATCGAAAATATCCCAACCCTCATCGACCGTTCCGTCTTCCCTGGTGTCCAAGGTGGACCACATATGAATCAGGTCGCGGCTATCGCTGTTGCTCTCCATGAAGCTGACACTGATGAATTCCGTGAATATGGTGCTCGTGTCCTCAAAAACAATCACGCTCTTGCTGAGACTCTCGTCTCTCGTGGTTACAAGCTCGTCACTGGTGGAACAGATAACAATATCATCGTCATCGATTTCTCAGGCACAGAGATGGATGGTAAGAAATCAGAACTCACTCTCGACGTTATCGGTATCTCGACTTCGAAATCGACTATTCCCGACGATCCAAATCCTCCATTCCGACCATCAGGTCTCCGTCTTGGTCTCCCAGCGATGACCACTCGTGGTATCCGTGAAGCAGACGCAGAGCAAATTGGTGACTTTATCGACCGAGCACTCAAAAATGCTGACAATGAAGAAGTACTCAAAGCACTCCGTGAAGAAGTGAGGACTTTTTGTAGGAGGTTTCCGGTGGTAAGAGCAGACTAAGTAGACTAAAAATATTTTGACAAAAAATATTGCCGGCTAACATTAAGTGTATTACTTACATAATTTTGCATTATGTCTCTTAGTAAAATTTCAGTTTCTACTGGTGCAGGAGAAAAAGAAAGTAATCTAGGATGCCGTATACAAGAATTTTCCAGTGCAATTTATGATATTGCTATGCAATTATACCAGTGGCAATATGTAGACACCACTGGTGGTAGCTTTAGTCAGCGTCTTGATAAAAATGGAACTTTTGCTCTGACACCAACACATGCATGATTCTGAAAATGGAAACCACAAGGAATGGTTGTTATAAATCCTGATTTTTCTAGAAACTCTCACAGCACTTCTCCTCGACCCGTACATCCAAGTGCTATTATCCATAAAGCAGCCTATGATTACTCAAAAAAAATCGGAGCGATTATTCATGTACATTCACCTTTTTCAAATGCTTTTTCAACACAAAAAAAATCAATTCATCCTTTTACTTTACAATCTCAGATACTTTGAGAAGTCCCTTGCTTTGACAGCGATGTTGATGAGGTCACACAAAGACATACTCGTTTCATAAAGAGCAAAGAAAAGCCCCTTAACAACGTGATATCTTGATACGACTATGCGTTAAGGCATTTTGAATGATTTCTAACTGAAATGCGTCTTTTTCTGGGGAAGCGGTCGCGAGAACTCAAAAGACACGGCCTTGCTTTCACAGTCTATAAGCATGGTATTTTTGTGTTGGCTAGAAATATTGATGAGGCTTTTGACAATCTTCTCCGAGTGGAAAAAAATGCCCAAACTCAAATATTTGCATCCATATTATCATGAGAACCGAAATAAAAACATTGCAGAGGGTATTTTGGTCATCTCCCCCAACCAATCAAATTGATGTGATAATTTTATTTGGGGCAACTCGATCTGACTGGTCGGATATTATAAAAAAAATTCACGGGCTTGATTATAGATTTTTACTTATAACAGGTAAATGGTCCAAATGAAATAAAGAAAAAAATATTATTTCACAGGCTGAATTTATCTGACAGCAGTGTATTAATCAGGGCATTCCTATGGAAAAGATAATTTTAGAGAAAAAATCCATGAATACCCTAGAAAATGTTATTTTTTCTTCTGTTTTACTGAGAAAAAAGAGAATTTCACCAAAAAGCATATGCTTCATATCCAAATCACATCATGCTTTTCGATGTCTTTTAACTCTGAAAAAATACTTTTGAGATATAGCATATTCTTGTTTCACTTACGACATGCAGAGGGAAGCAATCATAATAAAAAAGGCAGATTGGATGAACCACGAGTTGGCGTATGATATAGTAAAGAAAGAATATGATAAAATATCCACGTATGCAAATTGTGGAGACATAGAATCTCCTGCTACATTGGTTAAGTAAAAAGTTTTTTATGGAAAACAAGTCATACGAATTTATAGTAGAAGAAATTCTTTGAAATGTTTTGCTACAAAGAGATATCTGTCAGAAATGTAGAAATATTGTAGGGTTAGTAGCTCAGACTTCTTTTGGTGAGCCATATAAAATACTACGTTGATGATTTGTTGCAGAACAGATAATCATAACAACATTTGAATGAAGGAAAATCATTATCAAAATAGGAGCGAAAAAAAAGTTACTTGATGATGCTGATAGGGAAATATTTGTATGATCACTAGTCCCAGATACCGTACCTTCTGTTTTAAGGAAATGAGAAGTAAAATTTCCTACTGGTAATAAATATTGGGTTGTTCAAGAATATATACCTGGAGAAGCATGATCAGATTATTTAAAATACAGAAATCTTACAGACCTCCACAAAAGAATACTCGCAAGAATACTTGGAAAACTACATCAAACAGAGCAAAACTGAGAATTATTCTTTTGAAGAGCTGGTCCGTGAGCAAGAAAAAAATATGAAACATTTGAGGCGTACATCTGACACTTTGAACAATATATAGAAAATTCAACCCATTTTCCCCCTGAAATCAAAACAAAAATTCTACAAGGCATACTACATTTTAAACAACAAGCATCTTGAAAAATTCACATCCCCTGTCTCGTACATGGAGATGTTCAAGAACGAAACATTCTTATACCAGATGAGAAAAATTGCTCTTTGATTGATTTCTGAGATATAAAATGGAGCCTGAAAGAGGCTGAATTTGCAACAATGTTATCTCACATATCTGAACCTAAAATTAGAGCACAATTTTCACAAATAATAACAATATATGAAACTGAGTTCTGACCTCTTGATAAAATTTTATTGAACTTATTTTACCTTTGTTGTGGGGCTTACAAAATAATACAAAGAAAGGAGGACTATACAAAAGATGCGAGTATTTGGAATACCATCATACGTCCTGTATTAGATCAGATAACTATTGAGCAATAAAAGACTTATCCAACTATATCGTAGTGTGCCTCTTTATCGAGGACTTTTGCCACTGAATTTACTTTTGGATCGTAGTAACTGATCATAAGTTCGATAAGCTGGTCTTTGTTCAGAATTTCTGAACGTAAACCGACGAACTCAAGACTTCCCTTTACCATGTTTGCTTTTTCTGTGAGGCGTTTTTTGAGGTAATCGATACGGGCGAGATTTCGACGTACTTCTTCGTAGGTTACTGTCTGACTCACGCCAGCGAAGAAGCTTTTCACTATTTGAAACATTCCTTTTGGAGCGACGCTCTGATTATCTACTTCATCATGAGGGATGATGACATAGAATTCTTTTTTCATAATCTGAGCGACATTTACGAGATTTGTGAGGAACTCGATATATCGTTCTGACTGATCTTTCAAAAGTGGATTTTTCTGACCAGCAGTAATAGTTTTGAGACGATTGAGATATCCTTCGATATCGACCTTGAGAGAACGGATAAGAATCTGAATTGGGAACTGGAGCGCATTCAGGAAGTGCTGAAAAGAATAGATAATAGAATCTTGTTCTTGTTCAGACTTGAGGAGAAAGTTGACTGCTTCTACTTTCAGAACGATACGAGCTGAGCCATCTTTCATGATAACGATATTGTCGCGAATTTCCGAAAATGGGAGGTATCGCTGGGTAGAATCATCTGGATGGGTTGTTTTTGTGGGCTTGACTGATTCCTTGGTCGTATCCTTGCCAGGCTTTGCCTCCACAGGAGTTTTTGCTGCTGGTGTTTGTGGTTTTTTCTTACCGAGAAATGCGTCGAGAGGGTTCTTCATGGGAATATTTTAGATCTTTTTAACTTGTTCTGCAAGGTTTGAAGTATTTTTTTGGTGCTTTCGGCCCTTTTCTACGTAGGTATCCGACTGTACATACCCTATTTCTAATGGAGAATAACTATCTACACCGCGAATCCACACTCTTCCTTGGCCATTTGAACCATTTCCATTGATTTTATATCGAGCGAGATTGAGAATAAAGGGGAGGAACGTCATTTCGTGCGTACGGAACTTCGCAACCACGAAACAAATACCAATTATAATCACGCAGATGATAAAAAGTGGTGTATTTGGGATAGTACCCTGAAACTTGTTGAACAAGCCAAAAGAGAGGATAACCCCCACGATGATAATCCCCATTTGACGCAGACTGAGGTCAAAAATAATGGTATCTTCGTTTTCTATTTGGATAGGAATCTTGTACTGCATGGAATAATTCTGCCATAGATTTGCAAAAAAAGCAAAGATTATATCATCTTTTCATGTCAAAAACGCTCGTTCTCCATGATACGTTTCTCTACCGCGGTGGCGGGGAACGTCTCGTCCTCATGATAGCCAATACCCTCGAGGCTGATATCGCCTCTGGGTTTTTCAGTTCTGGAAGCTACAATCTGCGTGAACAAGGCTTCAAATGAGCCATGATACCGCTCATGCCCGAGTTTTTTCTCCACGAATTCCGCTGGATGCCCAAAAAAGTAGCATTTATATGCAAAAATGGTCTCCGACATTTTGGTCTCAAGTGGGCTTTTAGCATGAATGCGCGTCGGCTTGCCAGAGATTATGACACGATTATCCTCAGTGGTGACTGTCTCTCTTCTGTACGCCACTTCAAAAACAAGAAAATCCTCTACTATTGCCACACAATACCACGATACCTGTTCGATCAAAAGGAAGAATACGAGCGAAAAGTCCCAAAAATCATGCTCCACATCTATCAGGTTATGACGGCAATATTTAAACGGGCTTATTTGCGAGATTTGGGTCTTATCGAGAAACTGATTACAAACTCAAAGAACACACAAGCACGCATAAAAACCTTTACTGGTCGCGATGCAGATATCCTCTACCCTCCTGTTGATACTAGGTTTTTCAATCCGGGAACCTCTTTGGAAAAGAACTATTTTCTCTCTTTTGCGAGACTCTCCTCTATCAAAAGAGTTGATCGAATCGTGACAGCATTCCAGGGTTTACCAGATCAAAAACTCATCATCACCTACGGAAAAAATGATCCAGAAAAAACACGGATACAATCTATGGTAGAACACTGTCCAAATATTAGTATGCAAGAATCCCCTTCCGATACGGAGCTTCGTGACCTGATTCGCGGTGCAAAAGCAACGATTTATGTTCCTGTGGATGAGGATTTCGGTATGAGTCCAGTTGAGTCCATGGCCTGCGGAACTCCTGTCATAGGAGTAAATGACGGTGGTCTCCGTGAGAGTATCATCGATGGGAAAACAGGTATCCTGATCAATCCCCGCTGTGCCCCAGAGGATATCCAAGAAGCGGTGAAAAAGATAGATACATTTGGAGATATATCTCCTGCCTGTATCCAGAGAGGAGCGGATTTTAGTTTGGTAAAATTTGAACAGAAACTCCGAACAATGCTCGCCGACTAGAATCTATCACGATAAAATATAAACCATCCGAGACTGAGAATACTCGCAAGAGCCGCAGACCAAAGTGGTGATATGTGCTGACCAATCATCCAGGCTCAGACGAGCGGCCCTATGATAGCTGTGAGACTTCCGAGAGAACTAAAATACCCTGTCACTTCTCCTCGTTTATTTGGATTTGCATGCTGCATGCCCTCAGACTGCATCACGGGCCACATAGCAATAGTAAAGAAAACCATACACAGCTCCGCCGCAAGCCAAACGTAGACATGAGGAGCGGGGGTCTGGTCATAGAATGCTACGAGTGTAAAGAGTATACTCGAGGCTGTCAGACTCGTCGCCAATATCTGTCTCGGAGTGAATTTTTTGAGCCAGAAATTATTGAGGAGATATCCCTGGCAAAACGCCATAAAGACTCATACAAAGGCCAATATGTAGCCAATATGTGTTTCATCTAAATGGTAAAACGCGTCCATATAGAGACCAAACGAATGTCGGTATACGCCTGCACCCAAACCAATAATAAAAAAGAGCCAGAGATACATCGCGATCTTATCGTGAAAAAGTGCATTGAAGACAGCAAATTTGTCCATCTTTCCTTGGCTTTCACTGCGATTTGTATGCGTTTCTGGGAGGGTAAAATATATGAGAAGAGCATTGATGACAGAGAAAATACCAGCCACGAGGAATGGCACAGGAAAACCAAAACGTATGAGGAATCCTCCCAGGAGTGGCCCCACAATCATCGCCATGCCAAACATCATACCAAATATACCATAATACTTTGCTCTTTCCTTACTATCTTTTGAGATATCCGAAAGTATGGCTTGTGCAATGGTGATATTACCAGCAGTAGCACCATCGATAATACGCCCCACCAAAACCCACCAAACATTTGGAGCAAAGGCTGTAATAATCCAACCGATGGCAGAACCTACTACACTTGCCAGGAGAATATTTCTTCGTCAGAATTTGTCAGAGAGACGCCCGAGATATGGTGCAGAAACGAAACTAAAAAATGCGTACGTCGCCCCTATCACTCCCACCATCATGTGAGAGATTCAAAATCGATCAATGAACGATGGCAGAATCGGGAAAATAATGGTCAGACCGATGAGATCGAGCGCTATTGTGAGAAAAATAGCACGCTTTGGATTAGATGATTGGAGCTTATTCATAGCGGATATTTTATGTATAAACTTTTTATTGCAATATTTTATTAATGCAATAATATTGCATATAAAAAAAAGTGATTATAATCGCCTTTATGAGACAAACAAAAACCAGACAAGAGGTGCTCACTTTTCTCGAAAAAAATCGTGGTGCGTTTACTCCCTATGAAATCGCAGAAAAACTCTCGATAAATACAGTGACTGTATACCGGGTGCTCGATTTTCTACGAGAACAAAAACTCGTCCACCACATCCCTGCTCTCGGAAAATGGAGCGCATGTCAGTGCCAGGACGAAGACAAAGATCATGGTTTTCTCATCTGCAAAAAATGTAGCTCTGTAGAAGAATTTCTCTCACCTCATTACTGTGTACATGCCCATGGCTTTCACTGCGAAGAGCATGTACTAGAGGTTCTGGGCACTTGTCGTCATTGTTTCAAAAATTAATCATTCTTTATGTCATCTCTCATCATTATTGCAGGTCTTTTTTTGATTTCTTCTCTGTGAATCATCCTCTATTTTTTTGAAACAATAAACCAAAAAATACTCCACCTCCTCATCGCACTCGGTGCCGGAACGATGTTTTCTGTTTCTCTCGTTCATATACTTCCTGAGACACTCGAGGAAAGTAATTATGCTATTTATGCATTTATAATCGGCTTTCTCTTTATCTACCTTCTCGAGGAAATACTCACTCCCCATTCTCATGATCACCATCATCACGATCATAGTCACGAAGATCCCCATGAGCACTACAATCACGTGGTGACAGTTGCTTGGATAGCTATCTTCATACATACCCTCTTTGATGGACTGAGCATACGGGCATGATTCGCTATGGATAATACCCTTGGGCTCAGCATACTTTCATGAGTAGCCATTCATCAGATACCAGTGTCTCTCTCGGTGGCCTCTATGCTTCGTGAATCTCTCTTTTCACGAAAAACACAAATAGTTCTCGTTATCGCATTTGGACTTGCTGCATCTCTGGGTTTCATTATTTCTGCACCAATAATCTCTCACCTCTCCCCTGCCCTCATTGCTTTCTCAAGCGCTCTGGCTGGCGGCTCTCTCCTCTATGTATCCAATGTCGAACTCCTCCCCATGATACATGCCCAGTCAACAAAAAAAATGAAATATATCACTGTATCCCTCTTTGTCCTCGGAGTCATAGGCATGAGTCTCGTTGCATTTTTTGAATAAAAAAAGAGGCACCGCTTGGTGCCTCTTTTTTGGAATATTTATTGTAACTAAACTGTTGCTGGTGCAGCAGTTTTGATAACTTGTTTTGTTGATGGTCGATACAGTATAGATGCACTTTTGAATTCAAACACAAAATCACCTGCTTGAGCATCAGGAGAAAACACCGTTTCAGTCTGAGCATCACTAATGCTACGAACATTTTGAAGTACTTCATCTGGACCGATAGCAATCTGGGTCACGAGAGTTTCGAGGGCAGCTATAATCTCTGGAGTCAGTACGACTGAAGAAGCTATACTGATACGTTGAGGCTCTGACACAGTAGGTGGAAGAGGCGGAGCAGGGGGCTCCATCATACGTGATTGACGAGAATATATAAAACCTCCGAGGACAACCAACGCTACCACAAAGAGAGCGAGAACAGTCGTAAATATACTCGTGTCCATACGAGCAGGCTTTGAAACTTTTACTGTTTCAGGTATCAGATCCTTTGTAAAATGTGCTGGTTTTTTGACTGATTTTATTGCTTTCTTTGGTGCTGCTTTTTTCACAACAGGAGTACTTACTACAGGTGCTGCAACAGTTTTTTTAGTTGTGGTTTTCTTTGTTTTCTTGGGAGCAGATTTAGTTGTTTTTTTTGCTCCTGTCGACGACTTTTTTGTCGTAGTCTTTTTTTTAGACTCAGCCATAAGGGTAAGAGGATGAAATAATACACCAAAGATACTCATCTTTAGGGCTTTTCAAGGCGTTGAGTCTCGCAATGCAGGTGACAAAAAATAATTGTCTCGGAAATTATATTTTATAAATACTCTCTACAATACACCATTTTTCTCACATTCTTCCTGTGTTGTCATACCGAGCAATATCTTTGCTCGAGCATCTTGTGGGAGAGAAAGGAAACCATTTTTTTCTGCCATAATACGAATCTCTGAGTCATTTTTTCACACTCGTATTGCCTCTCGTATTTCATCTGTTATCTGAAGCACTTCGTAGATACCCATACGACCACTGTATCCTGTATGGCCACACTGATCACATCCTACACCTTTTTGTGAGAGTGGTTCTCATGCGCCATAACGATGGAGCAAGACATCATCTCACGGAAGTACTGGTATTGTTTCTCTTTCTGCACAGTGACGGCACACTCGACGTACGAGACGCTGAGAGATAATGACATCGAGCGAAGCTGCCACATCAAATGCTCCCACGCCCATATTTTCGAGACGCTCAAGTGTTTCAAAGGCACTCTTTGTATGGAGAGTAGAGAGCACAAGATGACCAGTGAGAGCCGCTTGGACAGCAGTATTTGCCGTATCGAGATCACGGATTTCACCAATCATAATAATATCTGGATCATGACGGAGAATCGATCGTACACCCATGGCAAATGTATATCCAGCGCGTTCGTTTATTTCTGATTGGAGGACTCCTGGAATCTGATATTCAATAGGGTCTTCGAGGGTAATAATTTTATCTTCTGGTTTTCTGAGAGCGTCTATCATAGTATAGAGCGTTGTCGTCTTACCAGAACCAGTCGGACCAGTGACAAGTATCATACCCTGCTTTTTCTTGAGAGTATTGGTGATGATTTCTTTTTGTGGGCCGATAATACCGAGACCATCGAAATTGATAACATTTGTAGAAGAATCGAGAATACGACACACGATGCTCTCACCATATCTCGTTGGCATCACAGAAACACGCACATCTATCTGCGCATCATGTCCTTCTTTTCAGAATCGGAACTTCCCATCCTGTGGGACATCATGGATATTGAGCTTGAGATTTGATTTATATTTCATGCGCTCAACGATAGTCGCCTGTTCTTTTGCCTTGAGTGTCCCAACTGTTGCGAGGTCACCATCGATACGAAAGCGTACTTCTGCATCAATTTCATGGAGTTCAAGATGGATATCAGATGCATGAAGTTCGAGAGCTCATTTTACGAGAGCCATGAGGGCCCCATCAGAATCTTGTTTATCGAGAGAAAGCTGTATCTCATCGAGTATATGACGGAATTCTGGGAAGAACGCACTGGTACCAGATTGCTCTTTTTTGAGAATCTGGGAAAGTTTTGCGACGTTGTCGGATACCTGAGTCATACCCTCAGTCTACCCTATTTCTCTTCGCTTTGCAAAAATATCGATACAATATCCGCATGTCTCCAAAAAAGCCTGGAACTCTTGTCCAAAAAATCAAAAAAAATCATATAAATACGCATGATAAAAAAATCATCGTAGCTTGTTCTGGTGGACCAGATTCTATGGTCCTCCTCGACCTCTACGTAGAGGATCTACTCCCCTCTTCTGGCATCATCGTGGCCCACATCAATCATCATCTCAGAAAAACTGCCAAAAGAGATGAGGATATTGTCCAGAAATATTGTACCCAGAATAAGCTCATTTTTGAAGCACTCCAAACAGATATAAAAAAAGAGGCTAAAAAGACAAAAACAACCATCGAAGAATGTGCGAGAAATATTCGTAAAAAATGGCTCGAGAGTATCAGGAAAAAATACCGTGCAGACCTCATAGCTACGGCTCATCATAGTGATGATCAGGCAGAGACTATTCTCTATCGTATCACAAAGTGAACAGCCCTCACGGGTCTCGTCGGTATAGAATCTCTCGCTGGAAGCTATATCCGCCCTCTTCTCTCCGTCACAAAAGATGAGATTCTCGTCTATGCGAAAGAGCATGGCATAATATTCTGACACGATGAAACCAACGATGACACAGATATTCCTCGCAATCTTCTCCGGCATAAAGTCCTCCCAGAAATCAGAACTATCAACCCCGAAGTCAATAATGCACTCTCTCGACTGAGCCATTCTGCTCAAGAGCTCAAGATGAGTTTTGATGCCTTTTTCACGGAAGTGGTCGAAAAAAAATCCTTTGAGCTCGATTGGTACCATGGTCTTCCTCTTGGTTTTCAGCATGAATTACTGCGTTTCCTCTATGAGCGAGCAAATGGCTCTACACATGGCCTCTCAACGGCACTTATCGAAGAACTCGACCGTTTTCTCTCCACCAGAAATGGAGGCAAAAAAGAAATAAAAAAGATGAAACTCGAGAAAAAACAGGGGAAAATATTTCTCGGATAACCTTAATCAGTTTTCCTAGATTCATCCAGAATACGTCTCATCTCATCTGAAATATCAATTTTACCATTTTGACTCAAAACAGTAGAAACTATACGGGAAGTGAGCTCAGCAACGCTTCATGCTCACATAGATCATCAAACAACTAATTTTTCTAACACACATGAATGTTCTGGATGCATTCTTATTGTAATATCAGTTTTTGCGACAAGATCATTTGGCCGTGCCATAATAAAATATAACAGAATAATAAATTTATTATGTTTAATTATATTATTTGTCAAATATAGCTCCTTATACCTTCTGTATCTTTTGTATCAGCTCATCTACTCATACTCTGGTTTTTGCTGAAACAAAAAGAGGCTTTAGATGTTTATAGGTTGTTTTGAGTTTCTTTATTTGTGCAGGTGTGCATTTATCTATCTGATTAAAGACATACCATCGGGGTTGCTTCGCACCAATACGTGTCAGTATGTCATCTGTTACCGCGATACGATCGATGATGTGCGGGTCACTTGCGTCGACGACTTGGAGCAGTAGATCACACGAAAGTGATTCCTCGAGAGTGCTCGAAAATGCATCGACGAGCTCTGGTGGTAAATCACGAATAAAGCCAATCGTATCATAGATGAGAATATCTGGTCTTGATTTGAAATTCCCCTCTGAATCAACAAAAGCAGTCTGAGGAAGCTTGAGACGTCCTACTGAAGTTCCGAGCGTCGCGAAGAGTTCATCTTTTTCATAGACACCCTTATCTGTGAGCGTATTCATAAGGGTAGATTTGCCTGCGTTGGTATATCCAACTATACCTACTGTTGTTGCATTCATACGCTTACGTCCGAGCCTATTTTGCACTCGGACTTTTCGGTAGTGATTGATTTTTTCTTTTGTCTTTCTCTCCATTTCGCGGAGATGACGTTTCATGATCTCAGTGTTGGTTTCACCGATACCTTTGTTTGCGGCACCGCCTCCCCCACCCTGTCTATCCAGCTCCATACCCATACCAAAAATACGAGGCCCCATATGTTTCAATGAGGCAAGTTGAATCTGAAGTTTTGCTTCTGGCGTCTTCGCATGCAGTTGAAAGATTTTGAGAATCAAATCCACTCTATCCCATACCTGGATTTTGAGCTTCCGTTTTTCTATTTCCTGAATAATAGCAAAAACCTGACGAGGTTTGAGGATGTTTCCGATAATGAGCACATCTGCTTTGAGCTCTATTGAGAGATTCAGGACTTCATCCAACTTCCCTTTTCCTACGTAGGTAGTATAATCAGGCTCATCTCTTTTTTGCAGAGTTTGCAAAACTACTATACCTCGGTAGGTAGAGACTAGTTTTTCGAGTTCAGCAACACGGTCGTCTAAACTGTACCCTGCGAGCAGGGCAGAATCTTTGGGAGCTATATCGAGAAGAATAGTACGCATAACAAGATAGTAATTATTAATACGCACATTACAATGAATTTATTCGAACAGACACCTTTTCCAGAAAAAACACCAGAGTTAGCTCCTCAGGATTTTCTCCAAATCCTCTACGCTCATCATGATATGCAGGGAGCTGGCTCTCAATTTGATAATCCAACTTGATGGAACAATCAGCTCATCAATATGGCTCTCAATATCGTATCTGGAGCTCAAAAATACTGCCATTCTACGGGGGATACACAATCAGCTCATGAAATTTCTCAAATTAACTGGGAAAAACGATGGTATGATAATGCGGGTGACATAGCAGCAGATTTGAATTTTATCTATCATATTCTCTCGGGAGAAAATCCTTCATCGCAGATATACGACAAGAGTCGGGAAGATTTTCTTCTCAATATATTTGAAAAGAGAGAGGCAGAAAAACCTCTCTTTGTCTTCCCAAAAGATACAATCCCTGCAGAAACAATAAATGAACATTCTTCTCTTGAGGAGTTCAATAACGCACTCCGAAAGGCTTTTGTTGCTGAAAGTAAGCGACAAACCTATGCTCCAAAAAACCTCGAAAAATTAACTAGGAAATCTCAATAATTTGCATTGCTCAGAAAAACATGGTAATATAGTTTTACTATGAATACTACTGCCCCGAGACATACTGCGACATATAACTTCACAACGTGTAAACGATGCGGTTATATTATCGCTGCAGAAGAAGAACTCTGCAAAGCTTGCCAGAATGAAACAGATACCAATCCTAAACTTTTTAAATAAAATATATTTATGCGATTCGATGATTACAAATCAAATGAAGCTGGCCTAGGAGGCCCCCTTGTCTATGAGGAAGGTCCTCGTTCCACATACCATAATGTCATAAAGAAATATGATGATGGTAAACTCTGTGAAGAGTGTCATTATTTTGATGAACACGGTGAAGAAATGAAAAAAGAGGATTTTTTAAAAAAATATTTACCAACAAATAAAACAGGTGATCTTATAGAAACAGAATGTGATGCTTTTGAATATACTATCGATCAATCAAATAAGCCACAAACTCTTCTTGTTCGTGCTCTCCCCAGCAAAACCCACAAAACTAAAAAGCTTATATTAGAAATAGGTAAACGTTTCAAATGAATTTTGACATGAAAAAACGCAGCATAACATCTCCTATTATTCTGGCTGTTCTCTGTGCTGTCGGTGTACACACGGTCCTCTTTACTGATTCTGGTCACCGTCTCCAAAGTGCCATCGTTGAGAGTGATACAACGAGTCATGCTGAGGCCCACCTGGTTGCCAGTAAAAAAAGTGTCGCCTTCAAGGTCAATGTCACAGCCACCAACGTCACAAAAATCGAAGGAACGCTCAATTATGATGATGAATCAATCATTTTAAGCGCACCTCAATCATCTGTTGGAACCATAGCCACAGTAGACGAGAATTTTTCAAAAAAGATCACTCTCACTTTCCCCAAACCAACCAATATACAAAAAGGTGACACACTTGTCACTTGGACTATGACGCCAGTACTCCCCGAAGTTCACTCTATCAATCTCACAGATGTCACTATCACTATGACCGATGGTGAAAACCCACTCACAACAGAGGGTACGGGAGAATTTTAGTTGGTTAGATCCAGGACAATCTCTGGTTTCAAAAGTTTCGCAGGGCAATCAACCACATCTACTGAATCATCAAGGAAGTTCGCAAGGGCTTCTTTTTTTGATTCACCAACAGCAAAGAGACAAATTAGTGGAATTTGCACTCCAGATACAGAGAGGGAGATACGATTTTCTGGCGGCTTCGGTGAATGCTCTATATTGATATATCTACTCCCTTGCATTTCCAGTCATGGGTGGTGAGGAAAGAGCGATGCAACGTGTCAGTCAGGACCGATTCAAAAAAATGCTATATCAAAAAATGGTATTTCCTGTTCATACTTCGCTGCTTCTACGATATCTCATGGAGTGATAAATTGAGATGGTTGCAGTATTCACATATCACAGAGTGGTCAGATAAAAACCTCTCAAACATGGGTATCATTTCTCTCTTTATTCCCTTTTGGGAGACATCGCTCATCCACCAAACCGAAACGCAGTCTCGTCACATCAATACCACGCCAGGTTTCTGGATGTGTGAGAATATAATCATACCAGCCATCAAGCGAGCTCCCTCCAGGGAGGCCGATATTCACCTCTCAAGCTAGTTCCATCAAATGTTTCAAATTACCCTGAAACCATGTTGTTATCTCTTCGTATGAGTGCGTTATTTTCATACAGACTATCTTCTTGCGTTCACTCAGAAAATCAAGAGAATCACTCCATGAAGAAAAAAACTCACTCCCCTCTCGATACCATCTCACAATTCGCTATACCTACGTTCACACTTGGGGAGCAACTCGCACTCTCCATGAAATACCCAGAATGGGCGCTTATCCTCAATATGCTCGCTCAGCCATTTTGGCTCTACTCTTCGTGGCAATCATACAAAAATGCTGGTCAAATCGGCATCCTCATAACCACACTCGCTTTTTCTGCTATTACAGCAGTTGGTATCGTAAATTATTGGCTCTAAATTTTGGGAGTCTCGCCTGGTTTATATATCTGTAAGAGTGGACAATTATCTGTGCAATGAAGGAGATCATCCACTACTTGCCACGCTGCACGGACACTATCCCATCGGACAAAATACGATGCATCACGCATGATACCCTTTTCAAGGAGGGTCTCATAGGCATTATTTTTATTGTCAGCAGTTTCTGCGAATATTTTTTCCGTTCCATCACGAAACAGAAAGCGCACGGAACTCTCTTTTCGATCGAGCGCCTTCCCTGTTTCAAGCGTCACAATTGTATCCATCCACTCAGCATTATCGATAGTGAGTTTTGTTTTGATATACGTTTCCATACGAGAATCTGGGCTCACTCATGGAGTATTTCTATATCACTCATACTGCCCCAGAATGATGTCGTGGCGAGGGTCCAGGAGGAGCGGAGCAATAGAGCTAATTGCCTGAAATACCCTATCCCTCATATCATGCTGATCACGTGAATGAGGCGTCTGCATAGTAGCAAATGCAAGTACTTGGAGAAGGTGGTTTTGGAGAAAATCCCTCGTTGCACCACTGTGATCATAATACGCTCCGCGATCTTCTATCGTGAGTGTTTCTCTCGCCGTGATGTGAATCTCAGCAATTCTCTGACTATACCAATTATCGCCTTGTTCGAGACGGTATTCCATCATCTCTCGGACGAAGTTTTTACCTAGATAGTGATCAACACGATAGATTTGATCCTCCTGAAACACGTGCTGGAGTTCGAGATTGAGAGCTATGGCTGTCTTCAAGTCATGGCCAAAAGGCTTCTCTATCATAATACGAGAGAATGGTGTATTGAGGCCGACAGAAGCGAGACCCTTGGCTACTGATACGAAGTATTCAGGACTCAGACAGAGATGATACGTAATCTCATCATCTACGCCTCCTATTTGTGTAAGTTCATTTTTCAATAAACCATAATCGCCCCCCTCTATATCAATGCGGACATATGAAATAGTCTCAGTATGGTTCAATAATTCTGGGTATGGCGCAAGGAAATTACGAAAATCATCACGCGTCCAGTCACGACGACCAATACAAATGAGATTATCATAGGCTCATTTCTGGAGCAAAGCACCAAGAGCTGGCAGGACATAGCGAGTTGCGAGGTCACCCGTAGACCCAAAGAGGACAAAAGTTTTCATGGGGATAGTATATGCCTTTTGTAAAAACTGTGAAATCAATACACTTCAGCCTATTCTATGCATTTTCTCTTTTCCATTCTTGGTGCCAGTTTCCAGCTCTTTGCCTTCAGCACATACATTCTGAGTATATTTCGTGGAAAAACAAAACCCCACCTCTACACATGGCTCCTCTGGGGAACACTTGGAACTATCGTCACGGTCGTACAAGTAACCAATGAGGGTGGTTGGTCAATACTCGTATCATGACTTATGGCCCTCTGCAGTCTCTCCATAGCAGCACTCTCACTCAAATATGGCGAAACGCTTCTAACGAAAAAAGATAAATATCTCCTCGCAGCTGCTGTCGTCACAATCATACTCTGGCAACTCTCAAAAAACGATCTCCTCGCTATCATCCTTGTCTGTATCATCGATGCCATTGCCTTTTATTTCACATTCAAGAAATCGTACTCAAAACCCTACGATGAGAAACTCTCTTCCTACGTTCTCTGGACATTTCAACTGATTAGTTTTGCCCTGGCTGTGAAAAATCCAAATCTCACCACTCTTCTCTACCCTATTTTTCTGACTATAATGGAGGCCGTATTCGTATTTTATTTACTCTGGAGAAGAAGAATAATCAAATAATACATGAACTGGATAGACAAATTTACATCAGAGAATAAACCCATTGTTGCCCTTGCTCCGATGGATGGATACTGTGATAGTGCCTTTCGGGCAGTTTGTCAGAAAGTAGCTGGATGAGATATTGTCGTATTTAGTGAATTTTATAGTGCTGATGGTCTCCACCACAATCCTATTTTGGCAAAGCGAGTTCTCGTGCATGACCCTATCGAACACCCTCTTGTGTTTCAAATATTTGGAAACACGCCTGAGATATTTCTCTCAGCTGGAAAAATAATAGAATCCTATGGCGCACAAGGAGTCGATATCAACATGGGCTGTCCTGCAAAGAAAGTAGTGAAGTGTGGCTACGGATCTGGTCTCATGGTCGATCGTGATCGAGCTATGAAAATCGTGAATATCCTCGCAGAGAATTTGAATATTCCCGTGACGGTCAAAACTCGTCTCGGATGGAATGGTGCGGATGAGCTCGTAGAGTTCGGAAAATGCCTCGAACAAGCTGGTGCAAAACTGATCACCGTACACGGTAGAACCTATCAGCAAGAATATACAGGGAGTGCCAACTGGGAACCGATTCAAGAACTCCAGAAGAACGTCACAATACCAGTGCTCGGAAATGGTGACTGTAAAAATTATGAAGATGGGATGATGAAAAAATGAAACCTCGCAGGATTCATGATAGCTCGTGGAAGCCTGGGAAATCCATGGTGCTTTCTCCCCGGAAATTATCAACCAACCTGGGAAGAGAGACTCACAATCATGTCTGAACATATGGAGCGAATGGTGGCATCTAAATGAGAAAATCGAGCATGTCTCGAAATACGAAAACATTTTACTCATTATCTCCACGGCTTTGAAGGAGTGAGAGAATATAGAAAAAGACTTGCCATGGTCACAAGTGTCTCGGAAACTGAATGAATCATGAAAGAATTATCACTTCTCGACGTAGTATCTCTTGAGACCCAAATATAAAACAATATACTCTAAAAAGATAACCCCCTCTCGTTTATGTTTGACCTCGCCCATATCCACGTCATGATTGTCCATCTACCCCTTATGGGAGTAGCTCTAGCTATGGTGCCACTCCTCTGGTGAACCTATGCAAAAGACAAAACTATACAGCTCGTTGGTCTCGTCATTATGGGTATATCACTCATAGGCCTCCCTGTTGCGATGGGATCAGGCGAAGAAACGCTTGAGAAATTTATGACAGGAGGTATTTCACCAGATCTTGATAGCGCTGGTTCTCACTATGCCTTACTCCATTACGAAGCGGCTGAGATGGTTTCAAAAATAGGATACATCTGACTCGTTCTCGTTGTGGGGCAGATATTTTTCTGGAACAAAAAATTTAAATACAAAAAAATGGTTTTTATCGCCACTGTCTTACTCAACTTCCTACTCATCGTAGGTTTTAGCTATGTTGGATATCTCGGATGACAAATCAGACATCCAGAATTTCGTCCAAATACAACACAATGAGGTACAGCCCTTGCGGAATAGGGCAAAAGTTCTACAATAAGTAAATATGACCCCTGACCCCAGTACATGACTCTTGATTGTCATGACAATTGTAGCCTGTAACGCCTTTTTTGTTGCAGCAGAATTTGCACTCGTCAAAGTACGTCTCTCACAACTTGAAATAGAAGTACGCAATGGTAAACGAGGATCAAAACTCGTCTATCATATAGTCCAGAACCTCAATCAGTACCTCTCTGGCATACAGTTGTGAATTACACTAACAAGTCTCTTATTAGGTTGGGTCGGAGAGCCAGCAATTGCTCATGGCCTTGAGCGTTTTCTTTTAAATCTCTGATTTGACGTGCCGGATGCTCTCATACATACCTTTTCATTTGGTATCGCATTGTTCACGATATCGCTCCTCCATATAGTCCTCGGAGAGCAGATACCAAAGCTCATTGCCATACGACATCCTATGCGTGTATCCTACTTCGTAGCCCAACCATTACGAGGTTTTCAATTTATAGGATTCCCTTTTATATGGCTCTTTGACAGTCTCACCCAAATAGTCATGCGCTTGCTTAAAATAGAGGGGAATGGCCATAATGATTTACATAGTGAAGAAGAAATCAAGCTCCTTCTCACAGAATCAGAAGAAGGTGGAGTTATAGCAGAATCTAGTAATGAACTCATCCAAAACGTGTTTGAGTTTGATGATCAAACTGTCCGTCAGATATATATCCCTCGCAGTCGTGTCTACGCTATCAATATCGATGATGATTTTGAAAAGCACTTTGAAACCATCATCAAGGAAGGATATTCTCGCATACCAGTGTATAGAAACAATCTCGATGATATCGTTGGTGTTGTTTATTTGAAGGATTTCTTACCTGCTCTCAAAAGTCATGGTACCGTCGATTTTCATAAGCTCACACGCCCTGTTCACTTTGTCCCTCAAAACCAAAAAATCGAACAACTCTTGAAGGATTTTCAACGCCTTCACATCCAAATGGCCATCGTGACGAATGAACATGGCGAAACTGCGGGTATAGTCACCCTCGAGGATATAGTCGAAGAACTCGTCTGAGAAATACAAGATGAACACGACACAGAAGAGGAAGTGGTCACAGAAAAACGTCCTGGTACCTATGTGGTTCGTACCGAGTCAACTATTGATGATGTAAATGATTTTCTACCTATACCCCTCCCCGAAAGTCTCGAATATGATACTGTCTCTGGCTTTATCAATACTATTTTTGGTCGAATACCAAACGCTGGTGAGATGATAGACTATGGAGAGTATGATATCACTGTTCTCCGCCGTGGAAAAAATACCGTCGAGCTCATCAAGATGCAGATTCAGAAATAGTTGCATCAAATATTTGCATTTCAAAATAACATGGTGTAGAGTAATTAAGTAATACCTTTAATTACTTTATTATGTCTACTGAGCAACCAAAATATTCTCGAGCTGAGATTTCTGATGAATCTAAGCGCAAGAAGGCCGCTGAAGAAATCAAAGCTGCAAATAGCTGAGTAGATAAAAAGAAAACACCTGAAGGGAAAAAAGAGCTCTCTCAAACCTGGGTTCAAAAGGCAAATCTCACGCCTGCACAGAAAGAGGCTCTTTGTGATGAATTACTCGTAAAAGATATCGATTCAGAAGACCCTAAAGAGCTCGAAAGACGAGTTATAGCGCTTCAGAAACACCTTGGCTTTTCAACAAAAGATTGTGACGGTATTCTCTGATGGAAAACGCTCGAGAAAGTTGATAAGATGGTGGAAGATCAGCATAAATTAGAAGATGAGGATAGTGGCGAAAAAAATGAAGATAATAGATACGGTTTCGATCGCGTGGCACACCAAGAAACAAAAAAAATAGAAGAGGAAAAAACTTTTCAGAAAGATATGAATCAATTGGCAGCTGAGCTAAAAGATTGAAATGGCATTGAAGATGACAGACTTCCAAAAGGCGTCGGAGTTGATCAGGATAAACAAGTTTTAGTAAAAACTAATGATAAAACACAATTTTGGAATACAGATAAAAATGGAGGAGAGTGGGATTCTAGAAAAGAGACCATGACAGCTGAACAACTCCTCACAAGCATCAAAGCTTCGGTAGAAGCTGGAGACTCTCGGGATTATATTGAAGGCTATGTGAAAGATATACCTGCAGATGCTCTCTCCAAAGAACAAATAAAGGATCTCAATAATGCTATCAATCCTAAGGGATACAACATAGCCAACGCTACACCTGGATATGCTTTGGAGGATTATG
>CAZVRL010000003.1:24436-47192 GCA_964630285.1 uncultured Candidatus Peribacteria bacterium
CCTAAGGGATACAACATAGCCAACGCTACACCTGGATATGCTTTGGAGGATTATGATTACAAAGGAAAAGAAGTTAACCAACTCCTCACAAGCATCAAAGCTTCGGTAGAAGCTGGAGACTCTCGGGATTATATTGAAGGCTATGTGAAAGATATACCTGCAGATGCTCTCTCCAAAGAACAAATAAAGGATCTCAATAATGCTATCAATCCTAAGGGATACAACATAGCCAACGCTACACCTGGATATGCTTTGGAGGATTATGTAAAATGACCTATCTTAAACGCTAGAGATGAAAATAATATAGTTTATCAAGACGGAAAATTATTCCAATACAACTGATCATGATTCCGTGAAGTTTATGATAACTGAGATAGTAGTTCTGGTAGACTTTCCCGAAGAATAACAATGCCTGGAGCTGCAAACTTTGACAGCAATAAAGAATATCAAGTTATGAGTTATTCTGATGCTGAGAAACTTGCACAAAATCCTTGAGTACAAAAAACCGAAGCAACTATCTCATTATGAAGAGAGATAAATAATTACCTGTATATAGCGGACAATCTCGTAGATAAGAAAAAGTATCCTACTCAGAACACAGCGAACAATAAGGTTTAGAACTATTTCAGAAACTTATCAATCACTGCTCGGTATTCGAGACGAGATTTGATATCATTGAAGTGATCAGTTCCTGGTTTTGCGAGTTCGAGAAGACGTTTTTCAAAGTCAGCATCACCAGCATAGCGTGCGAATACTTTTTTCATCTCTTCGAGCACCTGTTCTTCTGTAATTTCAGGCTTGTAATGCTTCTTCATCTCTTCGAGGATAATCATCGATTTGATACGACGAGTCGCTGATGGTTCGATTTGTTCTTTTTTAAATCCTTCTTCCGAAGTTTTCAGGTGTTCTAGGTATGATTTGATTTCCATTCCCTGTTTTTCGATTTCTTTGTTGTGATACTGCCAGAGGTTTTCTACTTCTTTTGCAAGCATCTTTGGACCGACTTCTACATCAGCGGTTTTGATAAATTCTCCTGAGAGTTTTTCTTCTGCTTCAGAACGAGCTTTATCTTTTCTATCAGAGAGCATCGCTTCACGGTACTCAGTTCGGAAATCTGAGAGTGAGAGCTTTTTACCCCATACACGCTCGATGAAATCTTCATTCCATTCTGGTTTGTGAGGGTATTCTACTGTGAGGATAGTACATGAGAAATACGCATCTTTTCCAGCAAAATCAGCACTGTGATAGTCTTTTGGGAATGTGATGTCAAATTCTACGACATCACCTTCTTTTGCACCGATGAGGGCTTCTTCAAATCCTGGAATCATCATCTTCGAACCGATAGTAAGCTCGAAATCATGGAGAGCCATACGCTCATCAATTTTGCCACCTTTCTTATCAGAGCCGAGAGCATTTACGCGAACACGATCACCATTTTGGATAGCTGTATCTGTTGTTTCTGGTATATCTCCATTTTCATCGTGATGATGACCATGGTGAGCACCTCGTGGGTGAAAATGCGTCGAACGAGCAATGATCTCATCGAGTTCTTTTTGGAGCTCTTCATCAGAAACAGAGACGTCTGCTACTTCGACTTTGATTTTTTCGAGTTTTTTGAAATCGACTTTCACCTCTGGCATCACTTCGACATGCATCACTACTTCCAGTGGACTCATAGAGACGACTTTTGTGAGCTCACCGACATCAACAGGCTGGATTTCGAGCTTTTTGAGTGCTTTTGGATATGTCGCCTGGAGTGCCTCATCGAGAGCTTCAGCCATGAGCTTGTCTTCACCTATTTCTCGAGCAACCACCTCTACTGGAACAGTATCGCCCTTACGGAAGCCCTGAAATTGCCGGACCTCAGCGATTTTTCGAGCGGCTACTTTTTTATAGTGCTCCATTTCGGCAGCACTTTCTTTGATGGTGACTTCGTAGGTATGAGCATTGAGCTTTTTACTGGTAGCTTGCATAGGGAAAATAGTAATAAATAACCCCCGCAGTATAGGGAAAAACGGATGTTTGCAATTACAGTTTTTGAAAAAAACTATTGTTTTATCGGGGTAGGTACGGTAATAGTACCAATTACTTCTACTGTATCTTGCTGCATTTTTCTAATTTTTTGAGTCATGTTTTCATCACTGCTTGTGGTATGACTTCTCGTGCCTGCTGTTGCTCACGGTATGGAGAGAATTACCATGGCAGAAATGAGCTGGGCATATCTACGAACTGTCTCGTATGACATATATCCTCAGGTCAAAGGATACTTTTCTTGCATCTGGGCCCGAACACATCTCTTATCAAACTCATGAAAACTACCAGGACTACTCATAAAACGGTTTAGAAAATAAGTCTCGTATTCATGATAAAACTACTCTATGCCACAAAATCGTATCTATTTTTATACGAAATCAAGTTTAAATAGGTGAATAGTGTAACTTGACAATTTATTTAAGAGAACTTTTTTGGTAGAAAAGCGTAGAAAATTCCAGAGACGAGAAAGAGCATCAATAACTGATGAATGAGGGATTTTCCTGCATTTTTTTCTGAAACTATATTCCCTCCTCAGATATCATCAGAAATTTCCTTCATATCGAGGGTATATTTTTTGACCGGAGATGCCTTTTTAGCTGTTTTGGGGATAGGCTTGTGCTCTATATCAATAGTGGATAGCTGTACCTCTTCAGTTATTTCATCAGAAACCACCAAAATAATCGTAGAGTTCCCATAACCAAGGCTAAATGCTGTCGGATTTTCTTTATCAGACACCAAACCGTCTGGGAATATCCAGAGATAATTCAACTCCCCTTCCCTATTCGTCTCGGCAGTCACATTGATCGAACATGATCCGCGACTACGACAATGAAACATATCTCACTCTCTCCATCGATTATCAGTTTTTTGTCACTGGAGAACTATCGATGAGGCTAGTGGAGTCTGAAAGTGAGGAGAGATAAAATCAATAATCAGCTCTTTTTCTTTTTCAACTTCCATCTCTCCTTTTTTGAAAACCGCGCGTACAACAAAGTTACCAAGCATTTTTGGTATCCAGAACATCTCATATTCTCCGAGCTCATCACTATTAGCTTGTAAAGTTTCTACCACTCTCTCACCTTCATAGATATCTATTGTAACTGGAAAATCTGCCCAAGTACGACCAGAAAGAGTAACCACGCCTGATTTTTTCTGATTCACAGAAAGAGTGCTCAATTTTTCCGTTATTTCAGTCCAATTTATTTTTTCTGTATCACAGGATTCTGAATCTCATTTTTCACATTCGAGCAAGAGTTCTTCCTGGAGCTTGAGATATTCTTTTTCCTGTTCCGAGGTCAGTATATCCTTTTCATCGTTTGTTATCTCATTCATAGTTTTCGTGACTTCAGCATCTGACCATATTCATTTCAGAGATTCCTTGGCTTGTTTTTCTAAATCAATAAAACGGTTGTAAAAACGAAATCAAAATCGTCGTTCCATCCGACCATATCACTCTGAAACTACCCGAGCATTGAACAGTGCGCAAGAACTCTCAGAAAAATCGCCCTGACACTGCCACACATAGGCTAATCGACGACCATAATGATCCACTGGTTCGGCATCAAATGTGAGCCATACAGTTTTTCCTTCCAATGTGGTACGTGTGAAATTACTGGCCTCTTTTCAGAATTTCTCAACTGATTTACGAGGATGAACAGTTTCAGGGGTATCTATTCCCAGAAGGCGCAAACGTGTTTTCGTTCAAGCAATAATAGCCTCAACTGTATCCCCATCAATAACTCTCTCAATCAGGGCTTGCTCTGGGATACCGTGCAAGACTTTGCGTCGCAGAATGTAGCCTGTCGGGATAGGAAAATCCCAAGAAAAATCATCAATAACAGTGTCAGCGCAGGAAAGTGTGAGCGAATCCCGTGTATTTCCGAGAGTTAGTGAGGTGGCAGCCTGACGAAGGCGAAGTGTTTGACCAGCAGATAACGTTCAGCTTATTGTGTATGATTTGCTCTCATCACTTATTTTACAGAAATCGAGAGAGACACTTTCATTCGAAACATTTTCTATCTCTATCCACTCAACTGTGTCAGCGTGTGGCGGATTAGCTAGGACGGCAGAGATCTGTAGTTTTCCTTTTTTATTTTCACAGTCAGGGCATACATCAATTTTTTTCTCATTTTTGAAAATTTGCAAAGTTTTCTCTATGGTATTTGAAGCAGTATACGGGTCTGTCACTTTGAGACGCACGGTGGCATCTGCAGAAAATCGTACATATCCCGGGTTACATTTTTTATTCGTATTTTCTGTTTCGAAGACGCCTCAAGCAAAATCCCATTCACACAGCGATCAACTCGGAACTTCTGCGAGAAAATTCACTTGGCATGTTTCAGTTTTGCACACTCATGCCTCATCGAGACCACTCTGAACAAGGATTTTTGCGCTAGAGAAATCGAGAAAAGAGGGGCCAGAACCACCTCATCCCGTTGATACCGGCAATCATTGAATTTGGATAGTACGGGTTGTGATAATCTCATTGGTCACTTTATTTTTTGTCTCTATGGTCAGTGTATGTGTTCCTGTTGGTACTGAAAAAGTATCAGGATTGCAGTCATTTTCTTCTAGCCCAAAATCAGTCAAAATGTGACATGATAATTTACTCGATTCTACTCCGTCAAGTTTTGGGGTTACCAGTACGTTGATTTTACACTCAGTCTTTTCTGTATCACAAGTATATTCATTTTTTGACACATCTTCTTTTCCGAGGAGATACGTCGGCTGTTGCCACGCTATATCCGTCACAACTCTTGTCGGGTCGATAGTAGTGTCAGGCGGATTATTCTTGAGAAGTATTTCATACGTCTGTAGTATGGTATTTTTTGCCTTGTCGAGAATTTTTATCGTGAGTGCATGTTCTCACTCAGGAACGATGGAAGTATTCGGATTACAGGCATCGCTCGTCGGAACTATTTCAAAATCCGATGTTATTTCACAAGCAAGAAGCGATGATTCTGTTCCATCAAGCATAGGTGTGACTTTCAGATTTATTTTACACTCTTCTTGTACTGGGTCGCAACTATACTCACCGAGAGAAGTATCCTCATATAAAAGAAGATAACTCGGAGATTGCCACTCACGAGTATGCGTCACGCGGAGGGGATCAATAGAGCCATCAGGATGGATTATTGTCATACTTCACTCCGTAACAACTGAGTCATCGGCAATTTTTTTCACAACCAAGTGCACAGCCCAGCTCCCAACTGGAAACTCGACGGTATTTGGATTACATTTATCCTCTTCTCCAGTAGTACCGAATCAGAAATCTATCAAACAAGAATAGTGAGTGCTCGGTTCATCGGTCGGTACGCTGGATGTAAAATCAAAATTTACTTTGCAGGTATCTTTTTCACTATCACAGGTATAACTCGTAAGGGTTGTGTTTTCTTTTTCAAGAAGATACGTTGGTTGTTGGAACGACCAAGAAAAAAGAGACGATTCACTCGTAGCAAAGAAAACAATGCTGAGGAAAATCGGAAGAAAAAAATATTTTTTTCTCATTGATATACCTAATTATATTCACCTCGTTCAAGAATAAAATAGAAATATTTTTATTTACAATATATTTTTATACATAAAATATAGTGATGAATTCTTCTCCAGAAAGTCTTCAGAGTACAGGAAAGCCACCTGCTATATTTCTCTCTGCAAATCGGAAATATGCAGGCTTTGTCAATAATCTCCTTCGGAGCATAGATAGGAATGTCCCTAATTATCCAGATATTTTTATCGCCACAGCAGACGATATGAGAAGTGATGATATATGGAACAACGATAAACGAATACATCTCATAGATAACACAATTAACAGTACTCAATTATCCCGACTACGCTACCACGAGTGAATCAATCCATCTGTGTATTATGGACGGCTTATGCCTTTTCAGGATCATCAATCCTTTAGTAGATATGGAAATATGCTCTACCTCGACGCTGATACCGTTGTGTGTGGCGATATTCATCCGCTTCTCGCAAGACCATGATTTTTCCAAGTAGCTTCACCAAATCCGAATTATTCCCCTTTTCACACAGATCCAAAAGATCTCCACCACGACACAAGACGACTTTGTTTAGATGGGAAAGGCAAATGGAAGCCAGAACTCTTATGAAACTCAGGCGTCATGATAATACCTGAGGCATTGCGCAATGATGAGACTCACGGTGAGCTCATGAGAATACAGCAGGAGTATGGGGGGCATTTCCAGTATGCAGACCAGTCACTTTTTGCTTTTTGGATGGCAAAACATGGCATCAAGCCAACAGCGGAGTCACAATGGAACTACATGGGAACACTTCTACGAAATCTCAAAAGAAATAATACCACTCCGAGCTACACTCCAGTAGCACCAGAAAAAGCTCTCATATATCACACAACAACAGGCTACCGCCAAAAACGCGGTCGTATAGAAGCTGCGTTAGTGGCAGAGCTGGGACCAAAAATTGCGAGTACGATATTTAATATCATACCTCGTTTCTAGTGTTTATTTTTGAAGAGCCTTCTGAAAAAAGTCTACGAGTTCTTCGATAGCCACAGTCTCCTGCTCCATCGTATCTCGGTGACGAATCGTGACCATATTTTTCTCGAGGGTATTATCGAAGTCGATAGTCACACACCATGGTGTACCAATTTCATCAAATCGAGCGTAGCGTTTTCCAATAGAGCCTGTCTCATCATACCAGGTCATGAAATGTTTTGAGAGCATCTGAAATACTTCTTCAGCTTTTTCGCCCAGTTTTTTTACGAGTGGGAGGACAGCGATTTTCACTGGTGCCACTTCTGGTTTGAGACGTAATACGATTCTCTCTCCACCTTCATCGCCATCAGCGACAGTATCATACGCATCACAGAGCGTCGCGAGGAAGAGACGTGTGAGACCGATAGATGGCTCGATAACGTAGGGAACAAATTTCGTATTTTTCACAGGGTCGAAATAACTCATATCTTGTTTACTCTCAGACATATGAGCCTTGAGATCAAAATCTGTACGAGATGCAATACCCTGAAGTTCAGAGAATCCAATACTCGGGAAATCGTATTCGATATCAAATGTTCCATCAGAATAATGAGAGAGTTCATCTTTCTCGTGCTCACGGAATCGGAGATTTGCTTCTTTGATTCCAACAGTCTCCATGAGAAATTTCTTGCAATCCACTTTCCACTTCTCGTGCCATTCCAGTTGTGTTCCTGGTTCACAGAAAAACTCGATTTCCATTTGTTCGAATTCTCGAGTACGGAAAATGAAGTTACCAGGAGTAATCTCATTTCGAAATGCTTTACCAACTTGTGCGACACCAAATGGCACGCGACGACGACAAGTACGGACGATATTTGGGAAATCAACGAAGATACCCTGGGCAGTTTCAGGTCGGAGATAGACCATTGCTGATGAATCTTCTGTGACACCTTGGGAAGTTTTGAACATCAGGTTAAATTTTCGAATCTCAGTCCAATCACCTGGTTTTTTGGTATTTGGGTTCTCTACTTTTTCACCCGTCATAAATGCGAATTGTTGTTCTGGTGTCCAAGACTCTGGAACGAGATTATTCACTCCATATTTTGAAGCGTAATCCTTGAGCTGATCATCACGAGAAATCCCCTTCCCCTCTCTTTCCATAAAAAGTGATTCCATGAGTTTATCTGCTCGAAATCTCTCTTTCGTATTTTTGTCATCAATCAGTGGATCAGAGAAGCCTCCGACATGCCCTGAGGCTACCCAAACATTTGGATTCATGAGGATAGCAGCATCGAGGAGGACCATATCAGGACGACGTTGGACGAATTCTCGTATCCAGAGGTTTTTCAGATTTTCTTTAAGAAGAGAACCGAGAGGACCATAGTCCCAAGTATTGGCGAGACCGCCGTAGATTTCTGAGCCCTGGAATACAAATCCGCGATTTTTCGCGAGATCAACAATGCGTTTCATAAAGTAAAAAGGTTAATAAATTTATTTGATTTGTTCCCACATATTCCGAATAACTGGAAGTGCAAGCGTCGAGAGAAAATAACCACAAGTCGGAACCAGAGCATGGAGATACCAATTCTCTACAGAGAGTAACATCATATAGATTCCGAGTATCAGATACGTCATGATGAGAATAGAAAATTTCCTTGTGAGTGAAGTCTCCCATGCTTTGTCATTTTCGACGCGAGCATTCCGAGATTCTATTTCAGCGAGACGAGATTCAATAGTTTTGTTCATAAAAGAAATTAAAAAACAATCACTCTCCTGCCGTGGAGAATTATTTTATTTTCGGCAAATTTTTGAAGCGCTTTCGTGAAAGCAAATGACTCGTTTGTGCGTCATAATTTTTTCAAATCTTCGACAGTCTCTGTATGGCTCACTGCTTGCCAAGCCTGTGCAATGATGGGGCCTTCATCGAGATCTGCCGTTGCAAAATGTGATGTCGCTCAGACCGCTTTTACACCTCGCTCATACGCATCTTCGTAGGGGCGTGCTCACTTAAATGCTGGAAGCAATGCGTGATGGACATTGATAATCGGATACGCTGAGTTCCCGACAAAGTCACTGGAGAGGACTTTCATATAACGAGCCAGTCCGACGAGTTCGGGATTATATTGTTTGAGAACTTCGGTGATAGCCGCTTCTCGTGCCACTGTATCGCCTGTATCTGGAACATGATGAAATGGTATGTTATATCGCTGTGCCACTTTTTCTCATTCTTTGAGGTGACTTATAATGCAGGGACACATAATCGGGAGGACACCTTGTTCTGCTTCACCGAGGACATGATTGAGACAGTGAAGATCACGAGAACAGAGAAGGGCTACACGAGCGGTATGATTGCATGCAAGACGAAGTGACAACGCTCCCCCAAATTGATCACGGAGAATACGCTCTATATCAGTATCGATGCCGTCCATACTGCACTGTTCTGTTTCCCATACATAACGAGCGAAAAATACATCACCCTCTGTGTGCGTTTGAGAATCAGCAATAGCAATACCATGCTTCACAAATACACCCGTCACTGCATGGATGATACCAATGGTGTCTTTGCATGAAAATGTAAGCGATGCATGAGACATACTAGATTTTATAATGTTTACAAAATTCTATCACATTCGCGAAGAGTTCTAATTTGAGAGCTTCTTCCGGAGTGAAAAATTGTACCTCCTGACATTCATCACTCGGTGTTATTTCGAGGGTTTTGAGTGTTGTCTTATAAAAAATATTGGCGATAGAAAATCACTTTCTGTGTTTCGCAGTGGTGAAGTAGCTCGGAGTGTCTTCCATAGTAAGTATCTCCACGCCCATTTCTTCTCGGAGTTCTCGAATCAGAGCATCGCGAGGGCTACTATCTCCATGGTCATAACCACCACCTGGAAAATCCCAACGGTTATCGTGTTCTCTACTGAGAAGAAATCTTCCCTGCTCGTCTAATACAAGAGCCTTGATGGAGACGCGATAAAAACAATCTGGAATGGTGGAGTAGTCTGTCATAATAAAAAAATCCCGAGCAATCACACATATGCGGACTGCTCGGGGTCTGTGGGTCAGACGGTTCCACCCGATTTTTAACTTTTTTGATGTCTACGGTAGTCTCCGTGCCGGGGAGATATTCTTATTATAGTCCTTCAGAGAGAGATTCAAGTAAAAATTTACCAACTAAAAAGATAAGAAGAAAAACAGAAACGAGAGTTCGAGAGCAAATACTGTCTGAGCGTCATGAAAATAGAATTGAAGCTGCTGAAGTGGAGAGCGAGTTTATTTGCTTTCGGCAGTTTTGGGTACTTTTGCTGTCAAAAGTACCAGAACGAATCTGAGTCTGACCTGGATCCCGACTTTCGTCGGGATGACGGCTCACCTTGTAAATCCCAGAAATCCTGTATTCTACGGTGGTTATGACCCAGATGCTCAGTTACGATGATCCGATTCCACCTTCACCCCTCCAAGAAGTTATCGAGAGGGTGCTTGAAGCGCATCCTGATTTCACTTTTGAAGAAGTGGAACTCTTTTGTAATAGTTTCCTCGCGACTATCACAGAAAAGATAAAAGAAGAGACCAAAATGAAACGGCTGATGAAATATCTCGAAAAAGAATTCGATATCGAAAATACTCTGGCGAAGAGTACGGCAACGTATACCAAACGTACTATCGATACGCTCCCAAAAAATCTCCTCCAATCAAAACCAACAATTGCTTCGAGACTTATCAAAATCACCGACCTCTCGAAATTTATCCGCCATACAGAGCTTTTCGACAAAGCCAGTCTCCAAATTAATCGAGAAGACAAATTTGCCCTTATCGGAAAAAATGGTTCTGGAAAAACCACGTTTCTCAAGATGCTCGTCGGCATCGATGATGACTACGATGGCGAGATAGATCGTGCTGCAGGTCTCAAAATCGGCTACCTCACGCAAGACCTCTTCTGGAAGGATGTGACGAATACACTCCGCGAAGAGATGCTCCAAGTATTTCCAGATATTACAGCAAAGATTAATCGTCTCCACGAAATCGAAGGCAATCCAGAACATCGTGATGAAATCCGCGATATAAAAGAATACCTCGAAGCTCGCGACGGCTACAATCTCCACGATTTACAGCTCCGCATCCTCACCTATTTCGGCTTCGATGATACCTATCTCGACCGAGTCGTGACACAGCTCTCGGGAGGTGAACAGATGAAAGTCCAGATTGCTAAATTTATCATAAACGAAGTAGATATTCTCATCCTCGATGAACCGACGAACCACCTCGATATCGAGTGAATCGTCTTTCTCGAACACTTCTGCCGTCTCTGGAAAAAGGCCATCATCTCTATCTCCCACGATGTCACCTTTATCAATAACACGTGTCAGAAAATCGTGGAAATCTCTGAGAAAAAACTCAACATCTACACCGGAAATTATGACGCCTACGTCATCGAAAAACAAAAACGCTACGAGACACAACTCAAGCACTATGAAGTTCAAGTACGCGAGATAGAAAAACAAGAAGCCTACATCAATCGTTTTCGCTACAAAGCGAGTACCGCTGCGAGTGTACAGAGTCGTATCAAAATGCTCGACCGCATGGAAAAAATCCCCGAGCCAAAGAGCGAAGCACACGTGAAACCTATCGTCCTCAAAACCGTCTCGCACCTCCCTGAAAAAATCATGGAACTCAAGCAAGTCACCGCAGGCTACGACTCCCCTATCGTCTCCATCCCCTACGATGTGATCGTGACCAAGCGAGATAAAATCGGTATCATCGGACGCAATGGTGCTGGTAAAACCACCTTCCTCAAAACCATCCTCTGAGAAATCAAACCCCTCTCAGGAGAAGTCGTCAAAAATCAGAGCCTCACTATTGGCTCCTATTCGCAAGTTCTCTCCGACCTCGATCATGAATCAACCGTCATGGACGAACTCACAAAAGGTCACGATAAATATCAGGAAATACGCACTATGCTCGGCGGTCTCCTCATCCAAAACGAGAAATGGCATCAGACCATTGGTACCCTCTCAGGTTGAGAACGTGCCAAAGTCGCCCTCACCAAAATGCTCCTCTCTCGCCCCCACGTCATCATCATGGATGAACCGACAAACCACCTCGACCTCCACTCAAAAGAAGCGATACAGACCATGCTCAAAAACTTCAATGGTGTCAGTATCATCGTCTCCCACGACCGTGATCTCCTCGCGAAAACCTCTACCGCTTTTTGGCTGATCCAAGACGGACAACTACGCATGTTCCATGAAGCAGAAGCAGCGTGGAAACAGATTGGAGGTTAAAATACTCTCCTTATTTCCCTGATTTTGTACGATTACAGTTTTTACAAAGCATTTGGCAATTCTCTGTTGTTGTTTTTCCACCCTTAGACCAAGGAGTGATATGGTCTGCCTCCATCTCTTCGAGGGAAAAATATTCACCACATTTTGTACAGATACCAGCCTGCCTCTCATATGCTTCTCGTTTTTGTTTGTCAGTAAAAGCACGAATACTCAGAGCTCTCTCATTCTTGTTGAGGACATATTCATAAATACCAGATTTTTTGGTTACGTCTTCATCCTGCATCAATATTTTGATTTCATTTTCGAGTTTCTTCGCATCAAATTTCGTATCTTTGAGCGTATTGTAGAGTGTGCCCCATGCCACTCACTTCATCTCTTTGCGGTAGTTTGGAAATACCGTACTCGTCCAAGTAATGACATTTTGGAAATATGACCAAAGTTCAAAAGCGTTTGGTTCGTGCTGATTGCGAGACATATACTCTTCGATTTTGTCATCACTGAACCAGCTAATAGCCGTCTCTAGATAATCCTGACGAATAGGAGAACCGTTCATATAGTCACTGCCGATACCATATGCAGGACAACCAGACTTACTGAAGTATTTCTTTGCATCCGTGAGCCAAGTTCCTGTATAGATAGCATTTCTGAGTTCTTGATCAGTGAGTTTCTCTCCTGCGATATTGATGGTCTTGAACCAATCCAGTTTCTCACGGTCATTTCATTCACAGAAATACACCATAAGTTTGTAGTCGAGTATTTGTTCTTGTTCTGTATCTGTAAGGTTGTGAAAAAATAGATTACTGAGTGAAAAATTGCCTTCCACATACTCACATATACTGATAGTTCGTTGTTGTCCGTCAAGAACCTCATAGGTATCATCTTCATTTTTGACCCAGTACATGACATTGAGAGGAAAATTCTTCCTCACGGTCTCGATAACCGCATCACGCTGTTTGTCTTTGTAGACAAACTCTCGCTGATATTTTGGACGGATATTGAGTTTACCACCAAAACCAACCACGCCATCTTCTTGGTTGTTTATATATCATTCTACGACTTCACGAATAGTGATTTCTCGGAGCTCTATTTTCATAGTAAAATATTAAGAATTAAGTTTTTTATTTTTAATAATTATTCTGAAATAAGGACATTTGCCTTTTATACATAAATCCTTTTCATCATTACCTTTACGAAATTTAATAATCTCAAATTGTTCAGGATTATATTTATCCAGAAAACTAATTGGTACACCCATGGCACCCGCATAATTCATTGGAATATCTTTTGTTTTGTCCACATTAATGGCATCATAATTGTCATATTTTGGATACTCTGCCTCATTATAACTTTTATATAAAATCAAATCTTCATGTCTTTTTTTATGATCAACATTTGTCATCCAAACTACATTACGAAACTTTACAAGACCTGTTTCCTCATTGTAAACACCACTTGCAAACTCTTTATGGTGAAGTGTTTTAAAGTAAGCATTTCATCAATTAAAACCATATCACAACCAGAGCTTGTTATCTTTTATAAGCTTAAAAATATCTTTATATGTTATGGCATTCATATTTCAGATAATGATAAATTTTTTATTATATTCCTGAAGCTGCGCCATATATTCTCTAAAAAGTGAAAAAGGCGGGTTTGTGACAACAATATCTGCTTCTTTTAATAACTCGATACACTCATTACTACGAAAATCCCCATCACCTTCCAGATAATTAATCCCTATTTCATCTAAGCTCGGAACACGACTTCCATCTTTATCGCCAGTATACTCCAAATATATAGCTTTTTCTGAGTTGTTCTGTGTGAATAAGCTTGGATTTTGATTCTTATAACAAGTGGTTATAAGTTTTTTGAGTCAAAGTTTTTCAAAATTATATGAAAAATAATGAAAAAAATTACTTATCCTCGGGTCATCACAATTACAGAAAACTGTTTTATTTTTGAAATGATTTTTATAGTTTTTCATTTCATTACTAATATCAGACAATTGCGTATAGAATTCATCATTTTTTGCCTTACTTGCTTTATGTAGATTTTTATTTGAGGATTTTTGAGACATAAAAAAGGTACTTACCGAAGTAAATACCAAAAAACATTTTTGTGGTGTGCTGGCGAACAAAAAGGGAGGATCAATCCCCGACTAGTTCGCCAGAACTACACCTATTAGTATCGAATCAACGACACAAAAGGAAGTGAGGATTTAATCCCCCCTTTTAATCGTTGAATTGACACCAATAAGTGCAATACAAATAAATGTAGTTCTGGCTCAACTATCTTATACGAAAGAGAATGTTTGCAAGTCTTCTTATAAAATTTGACAAATAAATATTATTATCATAATAAAAATCTAAATTTACTATGAATACATCACTCAATACTATCGAGGGCATAGAATCAGCTCTCTCAGACCTCCAAGAGGCTATTAGGCAATATATGAAGAGCCACGGGATTGACTTCGCAATAGAGCAAACCTATACTAAGCAAGCAGAAGTACTTGGTATGAAAGATTCTATACCTCGTACGAAGCGTCTCTCTCTCAATGGAATCAACAAAAATCATGGTGAAATCATCGGCATGATGGGTATAGAGATGTGTCAGGTGGCAAGCGGTATGGAGATAATTCTTCCACCTCTTCATGTTATTGGTATACAGAATACTCGTCGCGTATACGAACAATTCCTCCGCGATGGTACTTTCTCACAACCTGTGCCAGAAGAAGGAAAAAAGATGTTTGAACGAATGAAAAAGGAAGGCATCACAGCCGAACAGTACGAAGAGCGTGCAACAGAACACGCTGAGCATATGATGCGAACAGAGGCATGGAAGGTTGGAGGAGTAGAAGAATCAACAAAAGCAGAAGGTGAAGAGCTTGGCTTCCGTGTCGTTAATGATGCAAAATTTCAGAATTTTATTCAGGGTTTTGGTATGATAAAGCCAGGAGAACACCCTGGTATTGTGAGATTTATTGCCTGGATAGCCTATATTCTCGAAGAAAAAATGAAGTATCATTTTTTCAAGTCAGTAGATGGCGGGACAGAAGATCTCCTCTCTGTTTTTGGATTTTTACCTCAGATAGTGGGACTTATCAAGAAACACAATCTCGATGGCTCTAAACTAGAGTACTATCTCATGCATATGAAGAGAAAAACGGTCAGAGAATATGCAATGCTGATGCAATTTGGTTACGACCATCATCTGCGAGCAAGCGAACAGCCACTTATACAGGCACTTGATGTTTCTTTTGATCAATTTGTTTTTGTCATGAAGAGGCTCGGAAATACACTTCCAGAAATAGAAAAAAATGGAAATGCAAAACCGATGACAGATGATGCAAAATCATTTGGCAGAAGTCTCATCCCAATTCGCCAGAGACGATACCCTCAAGAAGATTTAGGAGAGTTGAGGAAGATATTTGAATAGGACTACACTTTCATTTTCCCTCGAAAACCTCTCCCCGCATAATACGACTCTGCCCCATTGTGATACGTAAAGACGGTATCATATCGGCGATCACAGAAGAGAGCTCCGCCGAGTTTTCTTATATTGGCTGGTGTCTGTACCCACGTCGACGTCTTGCGGTCAAATTCTCCGAGGGTTTGTAAATATCTGTATTCCTCTTCATCCAGGATTTCGACGCCCATAGTCTCGGCCATATTCATGGCACTGTCTTTTGGTTTATGTTCTTTGCGGGCTTTGAGTGCTGCGTCGTCATAGCACAGACTGACGCGACCCTTTGGGCTCTCTGGCGAACAATCACAGAAGGTGATTTCTTTCCCAAACACAACAACATCCGGTTCACCACCCGTCTCCTCCATCTGGGCCAGAGTAGCAAGTTTCTTTGGGCTTGAGGCAAGCCTTGCTTCGACTACATCCCAATTAATACCGGGATGGCGCTTCATATTTTGCGCGAACCTGGTTCTGAGAGTTTTTAAGAGTTCTTCGTGATTTGTTTTCATAGTCTTATTATCTCGTGGTTTTCTCTTTTGCAATAAAAAACCTCTCGGTTTGAGAGGTTGGGAATTTTTTCTTTTTTCTTTCTTAATTTTTCTTTTGAGCGAAGCGAAGAATGGTGACCCCATGGAGAATCGAACTCCAATTGCAGGAATGAGAATCCTGTGTCCTAGCCGTTAGACGATGGGGCCAGAAAATGGGGCCGAAGCCCCATTTGGTTTTGAACTATTCACATTCGACACCCATAGATCGAGCTGATCCACGGACGATCATCATGGCAGCCTCAATATCATTGGCATTGAGATCAGGCATTTTGCGAGTAGCAATATCCTGAATCTGTGCCTTTGTGAGTTTACCGACTTTCACCTTGTGAGAAGTAGCTGAACCGCTTTCGAGACCGATAGCCTTTTTGATGAGGTTGGTCATAGGTGGTTCGCGAGTCTCAAATGTGAAACTACGATCATCGTAAATCGTGATGATAGTTGGAAGAGTCCAACCAGAGCGGTCACGAGTCTTGTCATTGAATTGTTTACAGAAGTCAGCGATTTGGATACCCGTTGGTCACAAAGCTGTACCGATTGGCGGTGCAGGATTGGCAGAACCAGCGGAAATCTGAAGCTTGACGATTCGTTTGATTTCCTTCTTTTTAGCCATAAATAAAATTGTTAAGTAGAAAGTATAAATTTGGTTGGCTACTTATCCAACACTGGTTCGTGAGAAGCCCTCTTGCGAGGCACGATAACAGGATTTCTCCTGAAAGTAATGGTGGGTCCTCTGGGGATCGAACCCAGGACCGCCGGATTAAGAGTCCGTTGCTCTACCGACTGAGCTAAGAACCCACAATTGTAACAGTATGCGTGAGTATAACCGAAAAAATAAAAAGGCAAGGAAAATTTACCCCTTCCAATGTTCTTGAACAATCTGCTGAAATTTCTGTCGAAAATTCTCAGTATCAAATTGTGCTACATGTGTCTGAAACACAGCTCCATTGTCATATTTCCCTGTCTCGATTTCTGCGTGAAAACCCTGAAATCATGTCAGAAAGCTCTCATCCGTTTCTTCTGGGAAAAATCGACCTGTTATACCATCCTTATTAGCTTCAAGTAATCCCCCCTTTGCGAGACCAAATACGGGTACACCAGCAGCCATAGCTTCGAGAGGTGCTATACCAGCATCTTCTTTTTGTGGCATCAGGAAACCACGTGCATTCATATATACCTTCACCACTTCTTCATCAGAGATCCTCCCGAGAAATTCGATATTTTTGCCAGCAATTTTCTGCAACTCTTGTTTTTGTGCTCCATCTCCAATGATTTTGAGAGGAAGCCCTAGTTTCGTCATCACACGAATCACTCTATCCACTTGCTTAAATGGTGTAAGTGCACTCGTCACAACATAGTATTGTCTTTTTGAAATCGGAATTGGTCCGAGGCTAAACTGTGATGTCTGAACTGGTGGCCAGAGAATAAGGGAATCGCGCTGATAGTACTGCTCGATACGTTTGTGTACTTCGACACTATTAGCTATATAGAGATGTGGCCTCTTGGATGCTTCGAGATCTATCGTACGTAGATGATCAAAGAGCGAGCGAACTATCGGCCCTCCTATGGATGATTTTATTTTTGAAAAAATATCCCCCTTATTTTCTGCCTGGTTCACACCGAGCTGCGCCTGCACTTCCTCTGTTGCGTCCCAGAGATAGCGCGCTGGTGAGTGACAATAGCAAATATGTGTCGCATAGGGTCGTGCGGAATCTACCGAAACACCATGAGCAAATCCTGATGAACTCGAGATAACAAGGTCGTACCCTGTGAGATTTATTTTCTTCACTGAAACAGGCATCAGAGGGAGGGAGAGTCGTGGTTTTCCTGTGAGAGAAAAAAGTGTCTGAGCAGGAGTGTTACACCAGATGCGATTTTTTGGAAAAATACTTCCTACTTTTTTTTCGTCATACATGAGCGTAAAAATATCTGCCTCTGGGTAGATTTTCATAAGCTCCAGAAGCACTCTCTCTGCGCCTCATAGCTTGATAAGCATCTCGTGAATAATTGCGATTTTCATGGGCACAGTATAGGGATTTTTTTTATTTTTTCTTCTATTAATTTGACATACAGATTTTTTAGTTATATTGCAACAAATATTTTCTATTTTTTCACCCTTATTTTTGATGGCTACGAACACCCTCTCTGATTACTCAGAAGCAATTATCATACCAGGAAATATTCCTGAACACATGGAGGCTCACTATATAGCCCTGAAACGTGCAAAAAAAGTCATCCACATACTCTCACTCTCTGCACTGCACGTTAAGACACGTGAATATACAATATCTCACGGCACTCATGAAAAAATGATTCTTCCCGAAGAGTATCAGTTTGAGAGGTTCCAAATTCGTTTTCTTCCTGGGTGGTGAACCTACTCTATAGTCTTGGATGATGGTGTACAGATTTCGATTCGTACTCCTCATGGCAAGGATGAATTTGAAAAAGATCTCGATATAATTGAAAAATTTATCAAAACCTATAATCGCCTTCCTCGTTTTGAGACGCCATACAGAGAACCAAAAATATCTGAGCGAGGAAGTAGCTTTGAGAATTATCTAAAAAGCAATCCACCTCTTTCAAAAAGACAACAGGCTGTGATTGATTTTAAAAATCAACTACATGAACTAGGTCGATGATTTGTCCCCCCTGCAAAATAAGCTCGCAAAAAGGATAAACAATACTAATGCTGTGTGAACTGATTCGAAAGAATGGAGAAACGTATTCATCACGAGAACCCCTAGAAACGCAGCGATAAAAATCGGATATTTCTTGAGCAAAAAGAGGAGCATCACCCCGATACATACAAAGAAAAAGAAACCTACGATGCCTCCTTCTATGAGCTGCTGGATATACCAGCTCTCTGGTATGTAGTAGTGTTCTGTGCTGAAAATAAAATCTGGATTTCTCGCGGAGAAAAATTCCGACAATTTCTTCATCTCACCATCGAGAGACGCTGTTGGGATAGGCTCTTGATTGACACTCGCAATTGCTCTACTCGCTGGACCAGCTTGAGCCAGACCGTGACCAAATGGTTGCTCGAGAAAACGTACGTAGCCTATATACATACGTTCAAAATGCGCTGATGTTGACCCCTTTCGAGTAATAATTTCTGTAAATTTTGGACCAAATTGGAAGAGAACCAGGACCCCACCAAATCACACAAGTATAGTAGTCGTGATGATTTTTTTCCATGCGATTTTTTTCCAAGAGAATCCCTGTTTCCATGTGTGTACTTTGTGAGCTATATAGGAAAATATCAGGAAAGATGAACCGACCATGAGCCCCAGAAGACCGCTTCTGCTATACGTCTGGGTGAGGAGAAATATGAGAAGTAATGTGATAACACTATTGATGAAGCGATATTTTTTGTAACGGAAAAAGAGGGTCAGATAGGTCCCGAGATAGGTCAGAAGAAAAAATGCCATCTGATTTGGTCCTTCGAGCATGCCCTGAAAACGGACCACTGCTGCCCCAGGAATACCATGATAGATGGGTGGTGGGCCAGAGCCATCCCATACACTTACTTTATCACCAAAACCAAGGACAGTGAGAATAGTTTCTCCAAAAACATATCGAATTAAGAGACTCAAAAAAAGCATCACTCAACCTGAGATGATAAATACTTGTGCTAATTCACGGAAACTGATATTCCACCATCCGAGAATCTGCCTGAGTACTACAAATGCTATCAAAAATTCAGCATTATACCGTAAACCATACACCATTCAGATAATAGAGGCTCATTGAATGAAACTCACTGCCAGCAGTGTGACAATATAGAGAGCGATAAATACATCGATACTACCGAAGACAATTTTTCTTTTTTTCTGAATAGCATCGATGATTCAGAGAGCCACAAGAACACCAAGAAATATCTCCTTTGAGAATCGCATCCATTCAAGTCACAATCGTTCTGTACCCAGAACTGTGAGAGCAACAGACCACGGAAGAAACCCTATAAAAAATAGGATAAGAAAACGCCAGATTTTTTGTACCATGGTGGATTTTAAGAATTAACTTCTGCCGAAATGGTTGGCACTGGAACAGTGGAAGAAGTCGCTGGCATCATACCGAGCCACGCAGTACCAACAACACCAAGAAGTATACCAAAGAGAGCGAAGATAGCCATAACCTGTACCCAAGTAATACGAATTTTTGACATAAGTGGAAAAATAAATGAACGGTGGGAGTATAGTGAAAAAAGAGTCTCTGTCACGTGGAGTTATTTTTTTGTCTCTACTCTTGTTGTACGGCAGATACGAGGGTTGGTGACGTACTCTTCGTTTCTCGAAAAAATACAATTGAACCATACGAGTTGAGCACGTATCGTAGGCAATTCAGTTCACTGTTCCTGAGATGACACCTGTATCAAACTCGATGCATCAATATGCTTTATGAGCTCTTGGAGATCATTGATAAATACTTGATTTTTGATGGCATTTCCTTCACTATCGACGAGATCAGTACGGAGGACGAACCAATACTCTTTTTTTGTGAAGTAGGTATTCTCGAGAATCGTTTTGAGATTTGAGAGAGACTGAATCGCACTGGTTACAAGAGCTTTTCTGGTCGCCTCAGGAATCTCGTTTGAACGCTGGAGTATATCGCCGATACGTATCATCTCTCGTACAATCTGGAGCGAATAAGCACTTCCTAATTTTTGACTCGCCAGCATCTGTGTGAGGTACTCCCATGTCTCGAGACTCGAATCAGTCGATCCAGATTTTATCATCTCCAGGATAGACTTATCTCGGATGACACGCGCACGAGCATCTCATTTGAGGAGTTGTGTATGATACGTTCGAAATATATTTGCCCACGAATATCCCGTCTCCTGCACATCAGTATCGAGTTGTATCCACGCCTGAATCGCGTGTTCGAGAGGCAGGAAAACTTCTGGGAAGCGTATTTTTTCACGAGCCAAAATATCTGATAAAATAGTAAAACATGATGAACGATCCACTCCGCAGTTATCACCTGTATCGATTTTTGCAATGATAGATTGTATTTCATCGAGAGCATTTTTTACTCGCACATCCCTTTTAAATAAGCCTTCTTCCGACGATGCCGGCTCACGAGTGATGAGCGTACGAATCATCGTATCGAGGAACTTCTTTGAGATATTTCCGAGTACCTTTGCCTGATCACGAGGGAAAAACGTCGCATATACCAGCCAGAGATCAGTTGGTATCAATTCCTTTTGCTCTCCAATATCGAAAAATTCTTGTTTTCCATCGCGAGAGAGAAATGCGGGCAGGAGCTTGGAGCCTCCGAGCATCAAGTCGGCATCGAAATTGGAAACTATTTTTTGATCTACATCGATAAAAATACCTCCGACACCTGTGATAGCAGCATTTGTACTATCGGCTTTGAGGGAGATTTTTTGAGATTGATCGAGAGAGCGAATAATCCAAGACCCGTCATCGAGAACTATATCTATACCGTCTTCTTGTGTTTCTATTTTTGGTTGCTTGCCCTGTCCGTAGAGCACCACTTTTCCTTCTTGGTAGCTCATGAAGTCAGCTTTTTTACTCGCAGAATAGATTCATCTCTCCCAGCCATTTTCTTTTTTCTGTATCGATCTCCAGAGTAAATCCGGACCCTCATCAGGCAGAGTCACCTGTGCTGGCCAATAACTCAACCACCAAAAAAAGAGGCCGATTCCAGCGATAACTCAGAGAAGAGGGAGTGCTAACTTGCGCAACATATGATTATAGTAATGATTTTTACCTGAGAGCAACTTCTGATTGTTTCCAATCAGATTCAAATGATTGTGAGATACTTTTCACCACTTCTCATGAGACAAAAAGACCTATTTCTCGGTTATTTTCGAGTGAATTTTTGGTATAATTGAAGCTCCCGACAAATCCGCTCTGATTATCCCGGATAATACTTTTTGCATGGAGTGGTTTTTTCATAATACGTACCTGGATGCAGGTACCATAATCAGGCCTTTGCGTTGATTCATTTTGGTAGTTTGCGAGTAGTATGCGGATGATTTTTTTCTGGTAACAGAGTTCTGAGAGCTTCGTCAGGAGTCCAGCGTCAGAAAAACTCGGAGCGTAAATATCCAGACTTTTTTGTGTCTCTCAAATAAAATCAATTATTCTCTCGCGGGCATTTGTCGGACCAGCAAGGAGTCTCACATCACCCGAATTTCACTTCCCTCCTGCAAAATCTGCTAAAAATATACTGGAGAGATTTTCATAAATACTGGCATCATCTCCGGCAATAAAAAACTCTCTATTGGATCCAAAGCTCGCACGCGTCCAATTCGCTGTTTCAATCACCCAACTTGTATCAAAGAGTGAATATTTTGCGTGCATGAAGGCAAATTGATTTTCTCCACTTTGATACAGTGGGATATTATTTTTCTCTAAAAATAGTTGAGTCTCGCGATTGAGAGACGTATTTCAAAATGGAAATTTCTCGAGTATGATCCGCACATCCACTCCCCTCTTCTGCGCTCTCACAAGTGCCTCGCGGAGGCTCGGTAATGTAAAAGTATAGACAGCAATCCACGCACGTTTTCGAGACGCATCAATCATATCCACGAGCCAGTCTTCTGTTATTGGTCATTTTTTTATATCTCCTTTGGTGAGAAATATTTGTACACCAGTTACGAGAGCGTCTTTGTGATAATTTCTATATTCCTCTACATCGCAACTCTTCACGGAGAGGACGAGAATAATACACGAAAGCACTGCGGGAATAATTTTTCATGAAAGAGCCATATCCGAAATTATCGGAAATGAAGATGTATATTATTCTCGAAACCGTGTTGTTGGAGAGTTTTTGAGAGAATGTCCTTGAGGGCTCCTTCGTAGGCACGGAGTTCAAAATTGATAATAGGTTTGCTGGTAACTATAGTGACTATGTCTCGAAAAAATGTAACAGTCGAAACCAAGCCTGCGAGATCCTCTCTTTCTGCTCCGGTGAGATGTTTTTTTACTATAGCCGTGAGAAGTGC
>CAZVRL010000004.1:0-46657 GCA_964630285.1 uncultured Candidatus Peribacteria bacterium
ACCACTGAAAGCATCTAAGTGGGAAACTCACCTCAAGATGAGATATCAGACCCCTCGGAGAATACGAGGTTGATAGGTCGCAGGTGTACGGACAGCAATGTCTTCAGCCGAGCGATACTAACGGTCATATTTGTATTTCTTCCGCTTTTGTGTGCATTTCGCTATTATTGTAATTTACTCATCGTAACTTTTTCTTCAGATTATGACAACACTTTGTGTTGTCTCGAGTGTCTTGGTGCTTCTAACGCGGGTGTTCACCTGTTCTCATTCCGAACACAGAAGTTAAGCCCCGTCGTGCCGATGGTAGTGCTCATTTGAGTGCGAGAGTAGGTAGGTGCCAGGACTTTCGAGATAACAATATTAAACCCTCCAGCAATGGAGGGTTTTTTGTTTTTCATTTTTTTTTGCATATACTTGTCTCATGGAGCTTCTCTCAGAACCAAACTGGAGATGAGATGCGCCAGATGACCTCTGGATGGAGTGTTATCTGCGTGCTTCATGAGATCATCGTCGGATGATACATGAGATCATGAAGAAGCATTGCCTCACCACACGAGAAGCCGTACAAAAACTCTATAAATGCGACGAAGAGTCTGCCCTGCATGATACTATCCCCTGAGAGTGGAATACGCCCGTTATACAGCTATTACGAGAGCGAGAAGTACTTCGTACTATCGGACATGAATTTGATGGCCTCGTCGCTGCAACTCACGCAGAACCAGCGCAGTTTGATGCAGCTATTCATAGACGAGAACAAGTAGAGAAATTTCTCTCATGACCGAGGGATATACAGGGTGGAGATGTACACCTCCGAAAGATATAGTTTTCGTTGAGAAAAGTGGGGAATGGATATAATCGAATCATGTCTTCTCAAATTGCATCGTATCTCTCAAAAGTTGCTCAATCTCTCGCATCTGGTCATGCGACAGAACATAGTTATCGTCCTGAACTTCGAGACCTTTTTGTCGCCCTGACAAAATATAATGTCATCAATGAACCCAAGGGAAGTGAACACGGAAAACCAGATTTTATTTTCCTCTCAGGACAGTGAGCGGAGCTTTTTCCTGTAGCGTATGGGGAAGCAAAGGATATACACGTCAATCTTGAAAAGACGACTAAAAGTGAACAGCTTGCACGATATTTCGGATATGCCAGGTTGATACTCACAAATGGTATTGAGTTTCGATTCTTCAAAAATGGTTCGCCTTATGGTGAGCCAGTTATACTTGCGACAAAAGATGGAAGTGTTTTAAAACTCCACGAAGAAAAATTTAATGTTTTTGTTGATACGCTCTCTGCATTTCTCACTGAATCGGTTGACTCAATTCGTTCGTCGAAACACCTCGCACAAATCATGGGGGGTAAGGCTCGACGCATCCGTGACAATCTCCGCGAAATGCTCACCGAAGTAAATCGTACAGCAGGAAAATATGCAGATATATTCGCACTCTATGATATTTTCAAAAAAGAAATTCTTCATGATTTGGATTATCACAACTTCGCAGACCTCTATGCTCAGACGCTCGTCTATGGACTCTTCGTCGCACGATACAATGATACAACGCCAGAGAATTTTACACGTTCAGAGGCTCGTGACCTCGTCCCAAAAAGTAATCCACTTCTCCGAAAATTCTTCGACCATATAGCAGGTGAGGGATTTGAGAAACGACTCGGATATATCGTCGATGAACTCTGTGAAGTCTTTGCTCATGCAGATGTACGAGCACTGATGCATGGACTCTACCAAAAAGCGGATATCGAGACACACGATCCTGTGATTCATTTCTATGAAGACTTCCTCGGAGAATATGATGCGAGCATGCGAAAGCAGCGATGAGTCTTCTATACTCCTGCACCAGTCGTACGATTTATTGTGCGGGCTGTGGATGATATTCTCAAGACTCATTTCTGACTCAAGAGAGGGCTTGCTGACACGAGCAAAATCAAACACGAGACGATGGGGCATGTGACCGACAAACGAGGAAAAATGTCGACAAAATCCCTCACAGAAGAAGTTCATCGTGTGCAAATCCTCGACCCTGCCACAGGAACAGGAACATTTCTCAATGAAGTTATCAGACACATTCACGGAAGTATGAAAGACCAAGCGGGAATATGGCCATCCTATGTCCAAAATGACCTCATCCCACGACTTCACGGATTTGAGCTGATGATGGCGAGCTACACTATCGCACATCTGAAACTCTGACTCACGCTTGCAGAAACTGGCGTCTCTGAACTCGACCAGCGTCTCCAAGTCTATCTCACCAACTCTCTCGAAGAAGCAAAGACCAATCGTGAGACACAAGGTACTCTCTTCTGACTTGCTGAGAGTATCACAAGAGAGGGGCAGTATGCTGATGAGGTGAAAGCGGATAAGCCTGTGATGGTAATTGTCGGCAATCCTCCGTACTCTGTGAGTAGCTCAAATACTGGACCATGGATTCTTAATCTTATAAAAGACTACAAACAGTGACTCTGAGAGAAGAAGATAAATCTCGATGACGACTACATAAAATTTATACGATTCTGAGAAGATCTTATAGAAAAAAATGGAGAATGAGTTCTCGCTTATATCTCAAATAATTCATTCATTTGAGGCATTACACATCGACAAATGAGAAAACATCTGATGCAAACGTTTGATGAAATTTATATTCTTGATTTACATGGGAATTCAAGAAATTTAGATATAAACCCGAATGGCTGAGTAGATGAAAATGTTTTTGATATAATGCAGGGCGTAAGTATTAATATTTTTATAAAGAAAAAGAATAAAGAATTAAAAAATCTTGCGGGTATTTTTCATTTGGATCTTTACTGAAAGAGGGATTTAAAATATAAATGGCTTGAAGAAAATTCAATTGATAATTTTAAGAAACTAACTGTTGAAGATCCTTATTATTTCTTTGTTCCAAAAGATTTCTCAGGTCAAGAAGAATATGAAAAATTCTTTTGAGTGGAAGAGCTATTTTGATTATTCTGTTCATGAGTTCAGACAGATAGAGACCCCCTATTTATAGAAAATAATAAGAATACTCTTACTAGTAGAATTCAAGTTCTTTTATCGAAAAATTATTCTCAGGAGTTTGCGACTCAATATAATATAAAAGATTCATCAGGATATAATTTGATTTCAAGAATTAATAATTCTAACTTTAATGAATCAAATATTCAAAAAATTAATTATAGGCCTTTTGACACAAGGTTTATATATTATGACCCAAAACTTATCAGCCGTGCTGGTTATGAATCTAACAAAAATTTACTAAAAGAGAATATTGGATTGATAGCTAAGAGGGGTTTTGATGAATGAAAAACTTCCCCATGCTTTGTAACAAAAAATATTTCCGATCGTCGTGGCTGGAGCCGTCCGTGAATGCAATGAGCAGAGCAAATTTTTCCTCTTTATCTTTACTCTGATTCAGAGAATTTGGAGAATCAGACACGAACACCGAATCTGAACGAGACGATTTGGTCAGCGATTAATGCGATTGTCGGTGAGACGACACCAGAGCAGATTTTAGATTATATTTATGCCGTGCTTCATTCACCATTGTACCGTGAGAAATACAAAGAGTTTCTAAAGATTGATTTCCCACGAGTACCATATCCGCGAGATCGTGAGAGTTTCCTCGCGCTTGTCGCATTTGGTGGAGAGCTTCGGGCTTTGCATCTCCTAGAGTCTTCAAAAGTAGAGGATTTTATCACTTCCTATCCTGTTGCAGGAGATAATGTGGTGGAGAATGTTAAATATGTTGATGAAAAAGTATTTATCAATCCAACGCAATACTTCGGTGGCGTTTCAGAGTCTGTCTGGGCTCATCCGATAGGTGGTTATATGCCTGCTCAGAAATGGCTCAAAGACCGCAAAGGTCGTACACTGACCAATGATGACATCATGCACTATCAGCGAATGATTGTCGCCCTTTCTGAAACTGCGAGAGTGATGGAGGAGGTGGATAGAGTTATTAAGATTTAATTATGGATTATCAAAAAATACCTCCTAAATATAAAGCATTATTACGTAGATTAGATGACCCTGAAGATAACTGCGATGACTTAACCTATAATGAGCTTAACTTCTTAAGAGATCAATGATTTCTTGATTTTACTTATTCAGATGATAATGGTTTGATATGGAGAAATGTGAAGGAGGCCGGGAAAATATTTATTGAAGATAATAACAATAGTCCTGATATGAACAAAGAGACTTATGCGTTTGATGTTTTGTGGCGGAATGTACTTCTTGTTGATGATACGTTAAAACAAATTATTTTTATTGATAATATTTTATTAGAAGATGAATATAACACAGAAAAAACATATCAAATTTTAAATCTCGACGAAAAAAAACTTCAAGAAGTTTTAAAGAAGACTCAGGAAATAGATTTATTTAAGCCTCATTTAGTAAATGACCTATATGAGTTATTTTTTATCTATAGAGCCTTTTTTCTTAGAATATATTTGCAATATGAGAAGTGAACAAGAAATAAAAATATTATTAAATGGATCCATGATAAGGCTAATACAGACAGGCTCCAAAAACATCTAGGTGAAGATTTTATGTCCGATATTTTATCTCGAAATTTATGATGACTTACTCTCATTTCTCAAAAGTTTCATAATATGATTATTCAAAATAAGCCAAAAAATATACCAAAAACTATTCATGTCGAGAATAATTTTGGCAATATTGCTTGAACTAATTCTGGTTATCAAGAAGTCAATAATGGTATAAAAAATACCTATAAAAATAGTAAAAGTTGGCAAGATAATATCTGAATATATCTCTTTGTATCAATTATTCTCATCGTAGTGTGATTTCTTATTGAGTATTATTTTTTCAAATAAATAAACCCCCGCAAGTTGCGGGGGCTATTCAGATTGCAAGGATTACTTTGATGCTCTTACGAGGGCATCTCGAACCAAAAGTGCATTGCTGGCACAATCCTGACGGTTTATGAAGCCTTCAGAGCTTGCACCAACGATGCGACCGTTGGAACCAGTAATTCTCCATCTATACTCCTTGTTTGGAGCTTGGTAGATTTCAAACATAACTGTTGAAAATTAAGAAATAAATCTTGATTTTTCAACCATTGCGGATACGATTGTTTTGCCGAAACAGTATCTCTCTTGGTGAAAATCAAGGGAGATTTTTTAATCTCCGAAGGGAAGTATAGAGCATCTTTATAAAAAATCAACAATTATTTATCATATTTTTTATGTATTTGTATCAAAAATGAACATTTATAACTGTAAATAGAAAATAATGTAAAAATACTTTGCAAAAATGATATTTTATTATATACTCCCGCCATGACTACTTTTTCTCTTCGTGACCTTCGAGAAAAGCATAATTTTACTCAGGAGCAAATGGCTCAAATTATAGGCATTTCTCGACCTACCTATATTCGTCTTGAGGGTGATCGTACTGATCTCTCCTTTAAGCAAGCCCAAAAAATCGCAGAATATTTCCATATTTCTCTCGATGATTTGGCTCAAGAATCACACCCATTTGATAAGCAAAAATATCGAGATATTTTGACAGCATGTATTCAGTGTGGAAGTGATTCTGACGGTAAAATAACAAAAACAAAGCTTGCTAAACTTGCATATCTTGTTGATTTTGGATGGTTTTATAAACATCTAGAGCCTATGAGTGGAGTTATATACAAAAAAATAGCTCAATGACCAGTGCCAGATGTTTTTTTTGGTATGATAGATGAATTGTATGAAGATGGTGTTATTAATATTCAGATTAAGGGGCTTGCTCAAATGATAGCCAATAATGAAACTCCTTCTACTGAGACGCTTTCCACAGATGAGAAAAAATTTATATCTTCAGTCTGTGAGAAGTGGAAAGGAAAAAATACAAAAGAAATAGTAGAATTTGCTCACTCTCAACTTCCATGGAGAATAGCCCAAGATAATGAAGAGATACCATACGAGCTTATTACTCAAGAAGAGCCTGAACATGTCTACTAAATATACGGTCATTATTCGAGATTTTGCACAGCGTCATTTTATTGATGAGTTTGAGAAAAAGCACAAAAAAGCATGGCAGATTACATGGACAGCTTATGCTGTGATGTTATCAAATATAGAAGAACTTCTGAAGACAACAAAAGCTGAAAAAATTTGCTCAAATCGACATGAACATATTGTGAAATGTGAATTTGCCATTGCTGGTCGCGGAGAGTCTCCTCATGCTTCAGGCAATAGGATGATAGCGTATATGAATTCAGAAACACATGTTTGTGAGATTCTCCTTGTTTATGGCAAAACAAATATTTCTGGGAATCATGAAACTGCCTGGTGGCATAATACTATTTTTGATTTTCATGAGGATCTTAGGATTCTTTTGTGAAAAAGAAGATAATTCTTCCATTTTTATTTCTCCCCGTACTCCCTGTAATTTGCGAGTATCTGTGCGAGTTGTGCTCGGTGTTCTGCTGTGAAGCTGTTCATAGGCATCGTTTCGAGGATATCCATGATATGACGATGGATGATGCCGAGATCGGTTTCAGGATTTTCGCACGAGACGCAGAGATAGGTACCAGTCATACAACCAAATGTTCCGACGACGACCGCTGTTCCTGCCATACGCTTTGAGAGTTCTCGTTCGATATATTGCGAGAGGTAATAACTAAACCGTGGATCGAGGGTGAGACGAGTATCTGCATGATCAGTCTTTGGCTTCAGGAGTCGTAGATCACAGACGACAGCTTTTGTATGGTTGCTTGTTTGTGTGTGTGCTTCGACGGTGACAGTATCAGTTTTGACGCTTCTGAGGGCTGTCTGTGCTGCGTCAGGATCGTGGAAGTCAAATTGCCCACACTGTGCTGCTGTCGCAAAAGGAATACCACGAAAACCCTCTTTATCGCCATTGCCTGCTTTGACTGTATCGAGATATTTGATAGCAGTATCGACAGAGGCACTGATAGCGTTTCTGAGTGTCTCGGTGTCGAGCTCGACGAGAGACGTGATACGAAATCCATACGAGCCATCCTGAAATTCATATGGTGAGACATCGAGAATCATCTTTGGATCGAGTCATGAGACTGCTTGTGAGAGGCTCGCTCGGAGACTCCCTGTATCAGGTGCGTAGGCGAGGAGGTGTTCGTTTGTATGAATGCCCGCATGAAATGCCTGGTAGTCTGCGTCTCCTGGTCTGCTGAAGAGGCGGAGAGCGTAGGTGTGGACGGTGAGCGTATCGCTTCCTCCGTCGATGTGTTTATCGGCTTTGAGTGTCCCACCCGTCATGACGGTGTGGTCTTTATCCTTTGAATGGAGTCCTGCGTTGATGGTTATCATATTAGCTATTTACTATGAATTCGAGGATAAAAGGGAGATGTCGTACGACACGTTCTCCTGCGTGGAGGTTTTGAAAGAAGTTTTCTCCTGCGGATTCATCTGCATTATCTGAGATGATCTTGAGAGAGATAAGCGGTTTCTGATAGTGATGTGCGACTTTGGCGAGAGCGGCTCATTCCATATCGACGAGTTGTCCACCTTTTGTCTGGAGTATTTCTCGAGTACTTCATGAGGCAACGAATTGATCGCCCGTGACGAGGACTCATGACTTCAGTTCTGGGTGTTCGACCGTGAGGAGATCAAAGAGTGGATAGAGTCTTTTTTGTGCTTCATCATCTCCCTCGATGAGACCATCGTGTTCGATGGTGTGTTTCACGACGACGACATCACCGAACTCGAGATGGGGTGAGAGACTGCCCGCGAGGCCGATATTGATGATAGCATCGATAGGATACTGTTCGAGGACTTTTGTCAGTGTCATCGCGGCAGCGACTTTTCCAATCGAGCTTACCGCAAAGACATAATTCCCGTGTTCGACGATATCACCGGCTTTCAGGGCTTTTTCATAGCTCAGATACTTCGTGAGCGGGAGCATCTCTTCTGCCATAGCAGAGATAATGAGGATTTTTTTGTGGTGCATGATGATATATTGTTTAGAACAGGCGGCGTTATTGTACTTTTGATTGCAAAAGTACCAAAACAATTCAAGGGGCAAAAACTCGGACTGTTTTCATCTCACGGTTCTGTATTTATGGACCTTAAACAGTTTGCCCCTTAAAAATCCTTTTCTGTTCGGATAAAATTACAACTGTATAGCGGAAAATATCTCGTATTGTGGGAGCTTCTCGCGTCCTTTTAGAGGTGTTATTTCGATGAGCACTCCGCCGAAGACGGCGCTGGCACCATTATCTTTTGCGAGTTTGAGACTGGCCACAAGTGTTCCTCCTGTTGCGAGGACATCATCGATGACGAGGACTCTGTGCCCCTTCAGTATATCTTTTCTGATGGCCAAAGTCGCTGAACTATATTCATAATCAAACGATTCTTTCGCTACAAGCGTATCAGGGAGTTTACCGTCTTTGCGTATCATGACAAAAGGCAGTTGATATTTTTCAGCGAGCATGCCTCCGAGTATAAAACCTCGTGCATCTACACCAGCGATAGTGTCTATATTTTTCTCATGCATGAAACCTCTAAATGCTTCGAGTATTTCGTTTCGTGCTGGTACATCGAAGAGAAGTGGTGACATATCACGGAAGAGTACTCCAGGAGCTGGGAAATCGGGATAGTTCGTGAGGAGATGATTGTATTTTGACATAGATTTGTACCATTGTAGACAAAACTCGTTCTTCTCAAGGTTTTATAATGAATTGACATAACTTGTTTTATTATAACAATGTTATTTATTATGACTTTGCACAGTTCAGAATTAGATGACGAGAGTGTTGCCTATAAAGCCTTTTTGACTATACAGAGGGATTTTTATGAAACTCCTGCGAGAAATATTCCTGAATTTCTACCATTCAAGAAACCAAAGAAATTTGATATAAATAAAAGTAATTATGAGAGCCCAGTCCTGTCTATGATTATTGATGCGGTGCGTCATGTTTCCAGAGAGATACTTCAGAAGCAGAATCCGGGTAAGTATATTTATGGTATGAACCTTTCTCCTGAAGAACTTGAGCGTATTTCTTGGAAAGTTTTTGCTCTTTTGCGTTTGGCTCCATTGCGTGATAAGGATCATGATGGGAAAACAGTTGCCCAGTATTATCCAGAAAGATATCCTGATAATTTCTGAGAAAAAGGGCATATTGATATGACTCATAATCGTATTCTCGCGTTTGAAAAAAGATGAGCACAAGAACGAGTCGATAAACTCCAAAATGCTCTCATGGATATCCTCGATAAACGATATACATATCTCGCAGAGTTATTCTCTACTCAAGAACCGCAAGAACAGGAACGTATCATGGCTCATATAGAGCGTTGCATGCAGGAGATCCATCCTATAAAGCGTGATATACATAGTCTCTGTGATCAGTTTCAGCTCCCCAATCAACTATTACCTGTGGAAACAGAAGAAGAATCTTCTTTGTCCCAGATAGTTCACTGGAATTACATTCAAAAACAAGAAACGGCACGTGCCGAATTTGAGCTTTCTGAGAATGAGAATGTTCTCCTTCCTTTTATTCCCCCGAGTTTTCGAGAAAAAGAATGGCCTCTATTTCATTTTACTTTTGTTTCTCCTGAAGAAATCGAAGAACATACTATGGGTGAATCAGATGTATTTCGAGAGGATCTCCGCTTGCTGCGCGAACGATCTCTGGAGCGTAAGATGATGACAGGGTATTATATTCTTCAACAGCTTGCTCTCCATCGCCGTAAGAGAAACATACTTGATCCACAGCATGTTGCGCTCTTTACCCAGACAGTGAAAAAGCTCTCTATCGAAATAGACCTTCTCAGAAGAAAGCTCATGAATAAAAAAGGGAAAGAAGTAGGTATGAAACATCATCTCTCAGAGATTGATACACTTTTGGTATCAATGCAAAATGTACTACAAATTCCTCGGATGAACCCTGCAGTGTCTCAAATTATGCAGGGTATTCTGGAAATAATGAACGCTTTCTATTCCAGCTGTAATGCTATTTATGCCGATAAGCTTATTGATCCCCTTGAGATTGATGGATTGATTGATAATCTCCGTTTCGATACTCTCGAAAGATTACGAATGTATGAGGCTCAAATTATAGAAGCTGAGACTTCCTCGCCTCTTGGTGATGATGATGATTTTCATAGGGTAGTAGATATGATATCTCGTGCTCTCGCATTTTTAGAAGGAGAAAAATAGTTTTTGATTCTCAGGAGTTTCCTATATTCTCTCGCTATGAAAAAAGGAATACTTTGGCATATCTATCATACCCCTGTTCTCTTTCCTATTCTTCTGATATTCCGAAGTAGATTTTTTTCTCGGACAATGGGATGGATTTTTCGGAGTTCATTTTCGAGATTACTTATCAGGACACTCTCTTCACTCTATCATATTTCACTTGATTCGTATATTGTGCCTGAGGGATGATTTCAGACACTCAATGAGTTTTTTATTCGTCATAAAAAACCTGAATTTATCTGTTTCCCAGAAAGTGGTTCTCTCGGAAGTCCTGCCGATGCGTGTGTAGAAATTTTTCCTGATATCAAAGTTTCTGATGATTTTTCTGTCAAATGATACAAAGCAAAACTCTCAGATATATTCTGACCAGATATAGGAGATTTTGAGCATGGAGATGTGTGTTTTTGTCGTCTGCGATTCTCGGATTATCATCGTTTTCATTTCTTTGATGATGGAGAAGTTGTCGCTTCTCGTGGTCGTGATGGGCCACTGTATTCCGTTGATCAGAGCGTTCTCGACACGGGTTTATGGATACAGAATAAATCTCATCTCATGAGACTGCAGACCAAACATTTTGGTGAGGTATTGTGGCTCGAGGTTGGTGCGACCAATGTTGGCTGTATCACGAATCATAAAAAAATGTGAGAGGCTTTCTCTCGAGGGGGAGAGAAGTGATATTTTGAACTCGGTGGTTCAGCGATTCTTCTCGTTTTTCAAAAAGATATGATTCAATGGTCGGATACTCTTCTCCAAAAAAGCCTTCTAAAAGAAGAGCTTGAAGTGACTGTTGGAGAAGTGTTCGGACAGAGGAAGAATTAATACCAGCATTCTTTCCATCCTATTTTGTAGGCACAAGTATTTGTAAAAAGGCTCAACACTGGCCCGATGATGAGGAGAAAAATATACTCTACTATTCCACCATTGTAGTATGGCAGCATGAAAATAATAGCTCCCAGCATATAATCGATACCATCCCATGGTTGAAACATAGTTCCTGGTTTGATGCCGAGACGACGCTTAAAAAAACTCTTTACCATATCCCCCACGAGTGCACCGAGCCCGAGCCATCCTCCGAGAAACATCGCACCAGTCCAGCTCGAATAGAGGTTGAAATAATCGCTATAGAGAGGAAGTATTCCTACGAGAATACCTCTGATCAGAAATAGAAAAAGTCCGAGCATCATTCCTGCAAGGACTCATGTGATGAGACCTCTCACTGTTTTATTTTTCCCGAGCCACTCTGCATGTACTGGTCGTGAAAAACGTCTGATGTAGGGGATATTTTTCGCAACTACTGGTACTGCGTTGGCGACAAAAGCAGGTGAAAATATCAGAAAAATCTGCAGGAGATTAGCGAAGAACATAATGCGGAATAAGAAGGGTCGTGATAGAGACGAGTATATAGCTGAGAGTGAGTACTGCTTGCGCGAGACCGAGAGCAAAGAGGTCACCACCATAGATCCAAGGGAGCACCAAGCATCCTGCGAGGAGAGTAAACATATTTTTCCTTACCCATTCTGTTTTCATCACGTGCATACAAGGGATATGAGATATAGTGAGAAATGCTATCATCCCTATCGCGAGCATGAGAATAGATGGTGTTGGTTGGACAATGAGGATTCAGAAAACTCCTACTGCTGACGCAGGTGAAGGAAGGCCGAGGAAATAATCTCTCGTGTCTTGTTTTTGGATTGTGAATCGTGCGAGACGATAGAAAATCGCACAGATATAGAGTGCAGAGAGGCCCATACTGCCCGTGAGAGTCCATATCCAGAGTGCTGGATGGAGGCCAAAATTTATAAAATCGGCGATATCATCGAGATAGGGTCCTGCTTTCGTACTTCCAAATTTTCTTGCCGCTTTCCCATCGAGTGCGTCAGTGATGAGTGCTCCGAGAAGTAATACTTCTGACCAAAACCATGATGGGCCAGTTGCTGTCATGGTGCAGGCAATAATTCATAGAAGTATTCCTGTACCAGTGATAGCGTTGGCTATATTTTTTTTGAAAAAGGACATATTAGCGTCGTATAAAATGATACCATTTGTGATAGAGAGGGCTCGCAAAAATCAGACCTATCCATATCAATCCAGCTATGAGTGATGTGATGAGAAATTGATCTATCACTGTATGTGCACCATCCATCAAAAAACGAAATCCTACCAGTCCTCCTGAGAGTCCGAGAGCATACCAATAATCCACAGGGAAGCCTGCTATCCATTCTGAGTCTGTGTACCACGGGATGTGTTCTTGCCTAAATTTTTTGTACGTGAAGTGCGGATTCATCACAAACCAGAGAAAATCCCAGTAGATAATGAGGAGGAGATGAAAAGCGAGTATCATCATCTCATCGATGATGCCAGACCAACCAAAGAAACCAATATAGACAATATGATTGAGGAAGAGTATCATCAAAAATAAAATCGTGTGATACCCTGTAATACTCCGAAAAAATCCAAGTGATGATGTCCTATTTTTCCTCCATGTTGGGAGGTGTTTCGCCCATCAGTGTTCGCCCTCGATTTCTATTTCGAGGAGAGCGAGAAATATTCCAAAAACCAAAATGTAGAATGCAAACATATCTCTATTATTCAGAAAAACTCACGTTTTCCAAAGCTACTGTCTATCTTTAGGACATTTTTATTTTTTAGCTGAGTATTTTCCCGATTTTTTTTGTTGCTCGGATAACGCTCTGGAGTATGAGTTCTGGTATCATGATACCACGTTTTATGATGTTTTCGTCGACATTCCAGAGCCATCGCGTGTCGACCATTTTGACGCCACCAACTTCTGTGACAAATATGTTTTCTGTATGGAGGAACCATTGTCCCCAATGTTTCGGATCGCTGGTTGGTCTCGTGTCTGGTATTTTTCCTGTCTGAATGTAGCAGATAAGTATGAGGATACAGAGCAGATATATTTGCTTCAGTTCTTCCTCCGAAAAATCTTCTATCTTTTTTTCTGAAAGAGGAGATCCTTTTATGAATTCTTGAGCGATATAGGATGTTTTTTTGCCTTTATTTTCAGGAGACATAGAAACTCAGTACCCCATATATTCCCGTGGTAGGAAATTGTGAAGAGTTGGGAGTTTTTCAGAGAATCATTCAGTGAGTTTGATATCAAATCGTGCGATAAGTATATCACGAAATATATCTAGATTTGATCGCAATCATCTCTGGAATTGAGTGATGGACTCATACTCAGGATAATAGTCATACGTCGTATCAAAATATCCAAAGTATCGAACAAGTAGGAGGTATTCTTGATACTGTCTCCACGCTTCTTCTTTGGTAGGAAGAAATTTATAGGAAAAAGGACTCAGGAGTTTCTGGAGCGGTTGTCCGTGTATGTTTTTTGTTCCAAAGATGAGCGGTATATCGATATCCCAACGTCATTCTTTTATCACCCACTCAGAATCTCTGACACGAAAAGCCCGCGAGAAAAATCATTTTCCCAGAAAATCACATGTGTGCTCTTCACATATTTCTCCAAAATTTTTACTTTCACATTCATCCAGTGAGTGAATCTGATACGAGCGAAAGAGGAGTTCAAGAGGGGTCATATTATTGGAGTATATCTTTGGTCTGTCCTATGTCGGTGAGCGCTTTCATCTTCGCTTCTCCAGAGAGGAGGCGAGGTTGCCCCAGGTTCTCTATGGTTATGGGATGGAGCTCTACTCGTGTGAGAGTTGTTGTGGCATTTTTCTCGAGAAAAATATGGAGAGCAAGGCCTGTCATCGTTTCAGGACTAAAATCCTGGTCGAAGACAAAATTCCCCAGAGAATAGAAGATATATTTTCCTTTGTATGATTCAATTTTCTGTGTCCAATGCGGGTGTGCTCCTATCACCATATCCGCTCCAAAATCGATAGATGCTCTTGCAAAGTCTGCTTGTAATGTTGTTGGTTCACGTGTGTATTCTTGGCCAGCATGCATGCTGACGACGACGTAATCTGCTTGTTCCCGGGCTCTTTTTATAGCCTTCTCTAGATTTTTTGTGTCTTGCATCCGTGCGATACGTTTACTCATTTTGGTACCATCATCATTGTACGAAGCATACGATGCTCAGAGAAATGCTATTTTGATACCATTTTTTTCGACTATTTCTGGTGCCCATGCTTGTTCTTGTGTATGACCAGTACCGACGAATCGTATCTTTCTGTCCGCGAGGAATTTTTCTGTTGTTGTGAGTCATGATTCTCCCTGATCAAGAGCATGATTATTTGCCAGATTGAGGACTAAAAACCTCATTTCTGCGAGAGTATGAACGAGACTCGGTATAGCATTGAACACCATCACCTTTTGGTATGAGTATACGTTGGTCCCGTTGGTGGGAGATTCGAGATTACCGAAATTGAAATCACTTTTTGCGAGAAAATCACCTATATTTTTCCATATCCATTGTGGGCTCCCTCATTTTTCTGCATGTCGAGCGACATTACGCGAGAGCATGATGTCTCACACAGCGATAAAATTGGCCTGTTTCACTTCTCATGAAATAGTTCTCGCGTTTGGATATGGTTGATAGAAATATGCCTTGTAGAACATCGAAAATACCGTGATGCTCATGAGAAAACCTATGAGTGTCAGCCCAACAGACAGGAAAAAACGTACATCAAATGTTCGCTTGAAAAGCATATGCTCATAGTACTATTTTTTTACTTTTTACAAACAGACTCATGCAAAAAGGTCTCTCATGATTTTTTTTGATAAAAAGTCAATAATTTGAGCATGAAAAATGCTCTTTTTATACTCGGAACCATATGTTTTTCTATATACTATTTCTATGAAATCTCTTCTTACCTCTCCAACACGTCAATTTATTACCAATATGGTGATAGTTTTGATTGCTGTCCTCACACTCTGGCTCACGTATCTACTCCGAGATCTGATAGGTTTATTTTTGATTTCGTGTTTCTTTGCTCTCCTCCTTTGACCATTTGTTGTGAAACTTCGTAAGTGGAAAATCCCTGATGTGCTCGGTATCTTGATTACTTTTTTTACTGTTTTTCTGGCGGTCTCTCTTTTCATTATCTCTATCATCCCTGTATTTGTCGGCTTAGCAGAGGATTCAAAATCATATGTTGTTCGATCCGTGACTGCCCTGGAAATAGAGGCTCGAGCTGGCTTCCCAGTTCTCGATAAGCTCCCACTCAATCTCGATGCTCTCATCCGCAAGCAGGTTGATATCCCACGTATTACGACATTTATCACTGATGAAAATCGTGCTCAGCTCCTCATGAATAATCTCGTAGGAAATATCGACACTATCAAAGAATTTGTACAAAAAGGAGCGAGCCAGTTTTCTACTGTGAGTCTCTCATTTGCTTCTGGTGTCACTTCAGCCGTGACAACATTTACACTCTTCCTCTTGCTGACATTTTTTATTATTCTTGAGAGAAAAGCATTTATTCATTGGTTTCTGACTATTATTCCATCGGATCTTGGGCACTATTTCCGCGGTCGTCAGCGCACTATCTCCAATGCGATTCATGCATGGCTCCGAGGACAGCTCATCCTCGCAGGATTCATGTTTTCTATCAATCTTGTAGGCCTCTTCATCGCTCAACTTATAGGACTCCCAATCGATCATATTTTTTCTCTTGCTCTTATCGCTGGTGCTATGGAATTTGTACCATATCTCGGTCCTATTATTGCTTTTGTTCCTGCATTTTTGATGGTGCTCGTGAGTCCAGAAGTGAGCATCTGGGCGATAGCAGGAGTGATTGGTCTCTATGTGCTTTTCCAACAGCTCGAATGAAATGTCATGGTTCCTCTCGTGATGAGCCGCACTCTGAGTCTCTCTTCTCTCTATATTTTGATTGTGACACTCGTAGGAGCTGCTCTCGGAGGAGCTCTTGGTGTTATTCTCGCTATCCCACTCGCATCTATCCTTCACATCTTCTATACTGACTGGATGCACTATAGACATAGCGCTTCTTCTGGTGAATAGGTATGTGGTCTGCCTGAAAAAATAGTTTGCAATGGGAAGGCACAGGTAATGCTCTTTCTTTTTCTGTTTTTCAACCAGAGTATACACTCTTTCCTGGAGAGCTTCTTCTTGTTTCTGGAGGACAAAAAGAGGAATTGTGATATGATCACTGGGTCCAGTGTTTTGCCAGGGATGATGAAATCAACCTCATCAAAGATACCCTTACTTCTCTTGAGAAAATACCTCGGCGTATTCACATTGCTGGTATTTCTACTGCAGAAAGTGTTTGACTCTTGGCTGAATATTATACTTCTCTCGGGTATGAAAATACTGTCTCGCATAGTTATATCCTGCCAGCAGATGTTCTCCTGACCGTGAGTATATCTCTGAGGCATTTGCTCTGGTGTGAAAAAGATAAAACATTTCTCCAGAAAAAAGATACAACAAATCATGCCTACTATGCACTGGTTCCGCCACTTCGTACGCCTCGTGATTTACGGGCACTTCAGCAAGGTGTCAGAATGGGCATCATTCCTTGTGTTGATGTTTCGGAAGATGAAACATTTCTCGCTCAACTTCTCGAAAAACAAATACTGACTCCTTTTCAGATGACACAGATTGTCTGACAAAATTGGCAAAAATATGGGTTTTCGGGGAATGAAGAATCTTGTTCTATAGAACTTCCTGATTTTTCTGATGAAGCTCAAGATGAACTCCTGTTATAGGAAAAAGTTTTTCTCGTATTCGGTATAAATCTCAGCGCGCATGTTGTAGAGTTCGGTATTGTGTACTTGATTTTTTTTACTGATTCAACGCGTTCGAATGAGAATAAAGAAGAAGAATATGCTTACAAGTATCAAGACGGCTGATACATCAATCCAGTACATTTTTTCCAAAAAGATGTCGAGAGAAGGTATCATAGTTTAGAGAGTTTCAGTGGTATTTTTGAGCTCTGTGACGACGAGGAGACGATTGAGCGTAGTACCGAGAGGCCAACAGGTCATGAGCGTCATGCGCTTCATTGCATCGTCACCAGCGAGTGATGAGACGTGTCCAGGTTTTACGATGATTTTTTCTTTGACGACATAGACAAATTTCTTTTGTTTGAAGAAAACAATGATTTCATCGCCTGTATCGAGTTCATTGAGGAGGGCAAAGACATCATTATAATTTCCTTTCGCCCATGGGAAATTGGAACTATGTCCAAAGATAAAGCTATTCCCTGATTGTCCTGGATCAGCTGAACCGGGATATTTGATGATACCATTTTCGAGCTCTTTCATAAATATCTTGTGCCATTCATTTGAAGAACTAGCATCGTGGTGCTCGACATTCACGAGAGGGATGTTTTTCCCAATTTTCGGGATAATGATTCGATCTTCGTAAGGTGCGATATTCACAGAGAGGCTGACGCGTGAGATATCTTGGTCAAAATATGACGCACCGAGTTCTGGCGTGTTTCCCTGGGTTTTCTCCATTTGTCTCTGCATCACACGTTTGCGGCGTTCTTCACGAGCGTCTTTCGCGCTGGTATGATTCGTGATTTCAGTGTTTGCGAGACCTCCTTCCATAGCTTGTTGTTCCTGCTCGAGTTGCTCTGGAGCGAGGATAGCGCGAGCAAAGGCGCTATACGCTGACCAATTGGAGAGGAGCAGGAGTATCACAAAGAGCATGCTGGTAAGCAATACGAAGTGAATAATACTTCGGACGTTTTTGAGCCATTTATGTTTTTTTTCGATTTTTATCTCTTCTTTTTTCGCCCAATCGATGACATCATGCGTTGTATCAAAGATTTCATGAATAATCTTTGTCGGTTCGTGAGTTGGTTTTTTCGGATGTATATCGTATATCAGTGGCATATACGATTAGCGTACCATATCTTTTTTCTGATAGCAAAAATTTGATGCTTTTTTACCCTTGTTCGAGCTTCCAGGCGAGCTTTTTCCTGATACTGAGGATTCCCCAGGCGAGAACAGCTGTACCATAAACGATAAACATGCCTGAAAAGCCCACAAATGAGATAAGGGCGCCTCAGAAGATGAGTCCTATGGCATTGGCAAAGTTATTGAGGATTTTCATTGGAGCGGCTGATACGTCGGCATTGATGACATTTGATTCTGTGACGCGGGCGTAGGATTTGTTGTATTCATCGGCAAAGATGGATTGACTCATAGGGTATCCTGCAGCGTAACCAGTACTATTGAGCATACCGAGTCCTACGACGATAAAGAGTCCTATGAGGTTCTCAAAATTTCCTGCTATGGCGAGCCCAAAAAGTGCTATAGCTGAGAGATAAATACCCAGAGTGATAATGCTAAATTTACCATATGTATTTGATTGTTTGATCCAGAACATCTGGAGTGCATAGGCTGGTATAGCGAGGACACCAATCAGTATGAAACCGCTTCGGATGATATTCTGTGCGCCGGAGTTTTTCAGGGCTTCATCGAGAAAAGTCACGAAAAATGTCGTCACAATCGTATCCCAACAACCGAAAAGCAAGATACATCCTGTAGACCAGAGGAGAATCGGTACAAAAGTGACCTTTTCAAAGACGAGACGGTAGAGCATCTTGTATTCGAGCTTGGTTTTGGTGATTATTTCGCCCCAATCGAGTTCTTTTGTGATTTCCTTTGGCTTCATGATGATGTAGTCCATCGAGCCTTTGAGCTTCTGGAAATCCATCGTACTGACCGTATTTTTGAAATAAGAAGCTGTATTCTCCTCGATATTTTTTGTTTTTTCGACGATATGCAGATTTTTGACTGTTCAGAGATTGAAGACCTCGTGGGAATTATCGAAGTAGTTCTGAATAAAAAATCAGACACAGATGATGAGGAATATGAGGACAAAGAGAATCAATTGTGTCGAATCTGTACGGAGCGAAAGGATACCAATGGAGAGCAAGACACCCGTTACGGAACCTATACCCATGGCAATATTATTTTTTGAAAGAGCGGTATCGTATTCTGATGGGTCTGAGTGATTGAGGAGGTAGGATATAGTCGTAATATCGTACATTTCCTTTACTGTTCCATAGAGGATACCAACGAGGAGAAGAAGAATAAAGTTTATCCCAGTACTCAAGAATGTGCGTGTGATTTCGATAATCCCGCCGCTAAAACTAAACCCTAATTCATCAGCCGTACGCACGAGGTAGAGAAATATTATTGCTGCAACAACCATCAGCGCATTGGCTATGGCGAGCATAGTTTTTGATGCTACGTGTCGCTGTATGGTCCCGAGAGGGACATCGATAAGCATCGACCAGATATTTCCTATACCCAAGAATATACCGACGAGGAGCGGAGAACCGACAATAAAACCAAAGAAAAATACACTGGTAAGATGGAAAATAATCCAAATAGCACCATATACTCCTACGACATTGTAGAAATTTTTCAGGAGTTTTGCCTTCTCTGGCAGTTCAGGAGTGACAATCTGAGTCATACTTTTACTCTATCATATTTTTTTCTGAGACTCAAATATTTCACCTCTTTTTACTTGGCACCGTAGTTCAAGACCCAAATATTATCACATTGGCCGACTCATAACTCACGGAATTCGGTTTGATACATATTTTTTCTGTGTCAGATACTTGTTGTCAGTTGATCGAGGAGTTCCATGATATTTTCCTGTCCGAGTCCGAGATTTTCTCCTCACCAGCTATACTCATAACCCCCACTCTTGTATCTTTCTTCAAGTGTACTTCCATTGAGAGTATGGGTAATTTCTCCTGTTTTACAGAGTTCAAGAGCATAGTTTTGTGCTATGGTATTGAGGGTTTCTGACTGTGTGAGACCTGAGAGAGAACGCTCTATTCTGCGACGACTATGTTCTTCTATGAGCAGATTTCGGATTTGTGTCAGAGAGAGATCTTTCTTGTGAGTTGTGAGGAGGCTTGCAGAGAAATAATTATCTTCACAGTAGTATCCTGTGAGGAGACTTTTTGTATGACAAAAAAGGTGTTCTAGATACGAAATCATATCTCGAAGGGGCTGACTGACGGTGCTACGAGTTTTGTAAATGGAGAGAGCTGTGCCTATTTTTGTGAGCGTTGCAACTTGTTCTGTTGGTGTGAAAGGAGTGAGATAGCGAGCGCGATAGGTATCGTAGAGTGACTCTACTTTTACTTGAGTTGTGCCGCTGAGTGCCTGAGCTCAGATAATCCAGAATATGCTCGTGAGGATGATGATGCGCTTCATACTTGGTAAAAAAGGAATTTTCCCTATAGTACTCTCTATAAAATTGTTTTCAATGGCTCCACTTCCAATCTTCTTGACTCTCAAAAGCAAAAAACAACTCACACACGATGTGTATGAATTGGAATACTCTGCAGAAGGGGATATCTCTCTCCTCCCAGGACAATTTCTCCTCTGTGATACTGCTGGAGATCCAAAACTTCGACGATCCTACTCTGTGAGTTGGGCACAGTGAAAGGAAGTGTTTTTTATTATCAAAAGGCTCCCAGAATGAAAAGGAGGAAGTATTGCTATATGCGATCAGGAAGTCGGACACACTATGCAGGTTTGGTGACCTCTTGGAAAATTTGTTCTCCAAGAAACCACATGCCCAAAGGTCTTTATTGGTACAGGGACGGGTTTTGCTCCACTGTATTTTATGATGCGTAAACTTCAAACTTCAAACTTCAAACTTCAAACTTTTTTTCTTTTTGGTGTTCGAGAATTACGAGATGTATTCTACACTGAAGAACTTCAAAAATGGTCTCAGTTATGATGATTTGATTACGAGATTTATTGTTCTCGAGAAAATACAGCATTACCACCAAAACATACCCTTGGTCGTGTGACGGAATATCTCACGCACGAAGCAGTCCATCATCTCAATAAAAATAGTGACACAGAATTTTATATCTGTTGAAGCCCCGCTATGGTGGCAGAAGTTCGTTCTATGCTCGAACTCTACGGTGTCGCAGAGGAGAAGGTATTTTTTGAACAGTATTAATTAGGCTCTCTGTCCAGCGTTTTCGATGATAAAATGCACTTTTCCAGGAAAATCTCTCTGAGTATGGGCTACAGACTCTATCCAGTTTTGTGTAGCAAGACGATCAACGTGTATTGTTCTTGTGTCTCATTCTGGAACCACTGACCAAGTTCATGGATAGCTTTGAGTTTCCCTGCCTGTTTCTGTGATTTCTGCGAATGCTCAGTTAAGAGTTTCATCAAGCGATGCTATATGAACCATAATAGAAATATTAAAAATACTTCTATTTATGTTAGTCTTTATATTTTTTTGTCAATTTATAGACAAACAACGATTGGCTCACGTTCCCAGACTTTGAGGACCATTTTTCCGAGATCTTTTGCGAGGAATTCGCAGAAATTTCGGTGATGTTCTTCTGGCTTTTTATTAGCAACTGCTTTTTTGACGTAGTCCGCAATAGCAGCGTGTGATGCTGTGATTTCATCAGGGAAGAAGAGGCCACGAGATTCGATGGTTGCTTCTTTTACGTTGACCACGAGTACACCTTCTTCGCCGAGCTGTATACGTTCCTTGACTGCACGAGTTTCGAGAGACCCAATACTCATACCGTCTACACCGAGTGCTTCAAGAGGGATTTTTTTACGAGAGAAGACGAGTTCATGATGGCCATCGAGTTCAACGATAGAGCCGTCTTCGAGCATGAGAACATTTTTTGGATCCCAGCCCATTTTGATAGCTTCACGCTTGAGTGTGAGACGTTGAGTGATATCACCGTGGACAGGAATGATGTATTTCGGTCTCACGAGGTTCATGATGACACGTTGTTCTGCGATACCTCCATGACCACCTGAGTGGACTTCGTTTTCTTTGATAGTGATGATTTTTGCACCGAATCGATTGAGACGATTCATCATATCGATGATAGCGAGTTCATTACCGGGGATAATCGAAGAAGAGAGGATGATAGTATCGCGAGGCTTGATAGAGATAGTCTGATGATCTCCACGAGAGATGTTATTGAGTCCACCGAATTCTTCTCCTTGAGCACCAGTGGTGATGATGATTTGTTTGTTTTCGGGAATACTTTCCATCGTTCTAGAATCGAGTGGTTTGACGGTTCCTTCCTTGCATTTGAGGATGCCCATTTCACGAGCGATAGCAACACAATCCACCATACTTCGTCCATTGACGAGGACATGACGACCGAGTTGTTCAGCTATGGTGACGACGTCCTGGATACGACTGATAAGCGTTGAGAAATTTCCGATGATGACACGCTCAGGTGCATCTTGGATGAGCTGTTTCAGCTCTCCTGTGACTTTTGTTTCAGAAGTAGTCCAGTCTTGCTTGTAGGAGTTGGTTGTTTCCTGGAGAAGAATATCGATACCACGAGAAGCGATGCGCGCATAGTTTGCGAGGTCAACTGGTTTGTCGATACGAGGGAAAAATTCGAGCTTGTAGTCACCCATATGCATGATACGAGCAGATGGAGTCTCGATATAGACACCACAGCTATCAGGGATTGTATGATTGACGCGGAAAAATTCGTATTTGAAGACTCCGATGTTTGCCATTTTTCCACTATCTGGATTGACGGTGAAAAATTGTACTTTGTTTTTGAGACCAGCTTCTTCTAGACCTTTTTTGATCATCGCAATAGTAAAAGGCGCTGCATAAATCGGTGGGAAACCGAGAGCAGGAATGAGATTCTTGAGAGCACCGATATGGTCGAGATGTCCATGAGTGATGAGCATACCCTTGATACGTTTGATGTGTGATTGGAGGAATCGGATATCAGGGAGGAGGTAGTTAAATCCTGGAGAATTTCCACCACGTGCGAACTCGAGACCACCATCGACGATGAGTATATCTTCACCGTGTTCAAACATAGTCATATTTGCACCGACAGTTCTGAGACCGCCGATAGGAATGATACGGGTGACATTATGATCTACTTTTGGGAGGATCTGAGGTTCGAGTGCTTTTGGGAAAATCACGGGGACATTGAGGCTTTTGATAACAGCTGGGGAGAGCTGAGATGGTACTTCCGTTGGAGTTGTATCTGCGGTAATTGCAGGTTTTTCAGCAGGAAGCTCGAGACGTTTGAGGGGACGATTGATCATCGGTTTTCCCATCATTGGTTTCTTTGGAACAGGTGGTCTCGGTGGGAGACTAGTTCGTGGGACACCATTCATCGGAGTGGTAGGCTTGAGTTGTGGTTTTGGTTTAGGAGTGTGAGGCGGAAGAGGTTTTGGAGCCTCAGTGTGTGTTGGTACAGGTCACGCGAGTGGTGCAGAAGGTTCTGGTTGCGGGACGTGTCCTAGTTCTGAATCGAGTTCAGCAAAAAAATTATCGGACATAGTAGAAAGAATAAAATAAATTAAATAAAAAGATTACAAAAATTTTTGAAAGAGAGCTTTTGTATGACTCTGGCCTGTGCGTATGCGACGAACAACAACATCCTGAACGACAGGAGCACATGTGTTTAGTGAATAATAGGTGACATGAGCATCAGAGAGACCACAGAATGAGCTGTATTGATGACCACGTAACGATGTAGATATAGGATACCTTTTTTTGTTTTGTATTGCAACGAAGCTCTACTTGATTTTCAGTGAAAAATGTTCTGGAGGAGCATAGAAAGTATAATTGCTTTGGAAGAATTGCAAATTTATTCGAACAAACTGTCATCATTTGAGTTGACCCAGGTAGCGTTTCTTCCTTTTCCCCAAAACGACCAGAGGAGGACATCCTCAAAATCATATGTTCCTGCTTTTTCATCTTTCAGGGGATTCATAGCGAGTTCGAAATGGAGATGATAGAGATATTTTTTATCTGGTACCGCAGAATCACCAACGTGCCCGACTATATCACCCTGAGACACTTTTTTTCCTACTTGTATATTTGCTGGTATGTCAGAGAGATGTGCATAGATAGCGACATGTCCTGAGAGAGTTTTCAGGTAGACAGTGTTGCCACGATAGACATCGAGATTTTCCTGTTGTTCCAGTTCTGAATCGCCATGATTGAGATGATTCATTTCGTCCCACGTGAAGTCGCGTTTTACATGCATAATAGTTCCATCTTCTATGGCTCGAGTTGGTGTCCCTTCACTGACATAGAAATCCCAACCATGATGAATCGCATCTGTTGTTCCAGATCGAAATGGACGTGCAGCGTTGGGGAGATGTGTTGCTTTTGTGGGGAGAGGAGTACCTGGAATTGGGAGTGCAAATTTTGTATCGCGAGCTCGGAGGACTGATTCTATGTTTGCGAAAAATTCACGGAGACGAAGCGAAGAAAGTCGGTAGTCATTTTTGATAATAGTACTTGCTCGGAGAGTATTTCTGAGTGTCTCGCTTGATATGTCTGAGAGTGCTTCCTTTTGAGGGAGTGCTCCATTGATAGGGAGGATATAATTCACTCCTTTGTAGGTCACTACTGGTACTCTACATGCCCCGTCGAGCTTCCATTGGAGGATGGTATTTGCTTGACCTTCATTGATGACTTTTCTGGTATCTGGGCAGAGAGAGGTGAGTTCATTTGCATTTCCTGCATCGAGCCTGAGAAATACTGAAGCACCTGTATCGAGCGGTGTGATACCTGAAAAAAGTATCTCCATAGGAGGTGTTTCAGAGCTCGCTACGAGGACTTGAGTTGGTTCTGATATGAGGATGTGTGGTATCGTGAGGAGGAGAACTCCGAGATACAGAGAAGGTCGAAACATAGTTTATTCGCTTTGCAACTACATTTGAGTGTACAAAAAAATTATTCAAATCAATAAAAATCCCGTATTTACCTCTTGATTATGCCGTGTTCTGTCTTTTTAGATATGTATTTTCTGCGAGTATTGTGAAGAGCATGTGAATAATACTTCTTTTTTTCTCACTTCTGAATACTCTTCTTGGGTATAACTTATACCTATGAAAAAAATCCTCTTTTTTGTTACCTTTGCCAGCGTCTCTCTTTCTCTCTTTGCTGAATCGAGCGGTCTTCCTGAAGCTCGTGAGCTCGCTCAAATGGGCATCATAGTCGATCAGTCTACTATGGCTCAGGCCTCGCCAGTGAGCACTTCTCTTGATATACAGGAATCTGCGATGTACCGTCTGAGTGATTTGATTATCCGACAAGAAGTCCTCGGCATGGCTCTCAAACTCAAGGGTGTGGAATTACCGAGTTGATATACGTGTCGTGATTTTTATCGTGATACAGGTGAGTGGTGGGTATGTCGTGCGGCGGAGCTTTCTGCTGATTATGGTATCGTGACTCGTGCGAATCTCTATTTCCGACCACGTGATTTCCTGACTCTCGGAGAAGCAATGGGTATCGTTATAAAAGTGCTCGATATACCCCTCTCAAATACTTCGACGAGTACTATTTCGGGGTCTCTTCCTGTGTGGCAAAAGAGACTTATTCTCACTGTTCAAGAAAAACAAATCACTCTCAATGTCCGAGATGATAATGGCCGATGAATCGCTGTCTATGATCCACGTGTCGGCTCTACTCTCTCTGGATTTGATATGTCACATCGTCTCACTCGTGGTCAGTTTTTCCAGATTGTTGTGGCTCTCCTGGATTACCGAGACAGTACTGATCCGACTGCACACTGTACTGTCTACAATGATGGGTGTAATGACTGTGTCCGTGGTGACGAAGGAATAGCTTGTACAGAACGTGCTTGTATCTGGCAAGGTATCCCATCATGTTCAGAATGTGAAAATGGTTATACACTCCAAAATGGAAAATGTATCATGAATACCGGTAGTTGTAAGAAACTCTGAGAAGCAGTTTCAAATTTTTCTCTCCCCCCTGAATATCAATTTAGTGGTACTTGTTGTAGTGGACTTACATCAGTTGCGCCAAAAGATGGTGGTGTTGGTTGATCAAATATCTGTGCCAATGTAGGTGATTATGTGTGTGATAGTCGTTATGAGAGTGAGTATAATTCTCCTGATTGCCGTCTTGTTATGGACGGTTTTGATTCATCTGTTTGTCAGAATTATTATGATGGATGTAATAACTGTTCGAATACAACCGATGGAAATACTGTCTGCACTCTTCGTTATTGTTTTACCAACGGACCTGCATATTGTACCACTTATAAAACGTACACTCCTATAAATCAAACTGTTGACCAACAATTCTCGGACAAGGTCTTAAACGAGATACGAAATTACACAAAGGATCTCTCATGTACTTCCTCTGACCAATGTAAATGGAAATTGTTTGGCCAAAATCCATGTGGTAGTTCGAGTATAGGTATTCAATATTCATCAAAAAATATTGATATGACACTCTTTGAAAACAAGACAACCTACTACACAAATATGCAGACGCTCTTCAATCAGACATACCCTGTCTTTGGTACGTGTGCTATTATGACGCCTCCACCACCCCTGAGTTGTATCAGTGGAACTTGCCAGTATCAACAATAATTTGAGAGATATTACATCTCTGATGGAAGAGGCATGCCGAGAATATCGGTTGTGTATTTGATAATATCTAGACAAGTGTGCACGATGGCGATACGTGCAGCGCGTTCCTGTATTGGAGTTTCCTTGAGTTTTGGAGTATTGACATAGAGTGCATTCATATGGCGTGTCATCGTGGCTATATGAGCGATGAGAAGGTGGAACTTGTAGCTCGTTCCACAACTCTCAAAGATTTCGTTAAACCCGAGAATATCCATGATGAGGTCTCGATCAAATGGTGTCAAACTTCAAACTTCGAATTTCATACTTCCAGCTTCATTGATTTCATCAAGAATTTTTTTCCAGCGCACGTATGTATACTGGAGATATGGTCCGCTATTTCACTCGAAAGCGAGTACTTTATCCCATTCAAAAATCCAATCACGTTCACGATCCTGACTCAAGAATGAATAGACGATAGCACCGAGAGCCACTGCTTTTGTGTCGCTATCTGAGAGTTTTCTTTCTCGTGTTTCGAGTATTTTTTTCACTCGATCAAAACTTTCTCAGATGAGATCTTTTAGGAAAATAACGCGCCCATGTCGTGTCGACATAGCTCCATCAGGGAGACTCACAAATCCATTTCCTGCGTGAGTGAGTTCGGTATTTTTATCATCGAGCCATGTTTTTGTGGCTGTTGCAAAAAGCTGTCTGAAATGCAGCGCTTGTCTATTGTCGACAAAGTAGACAATACGACTCGGAGACCAATTTTTGAGTCGGTATTTGATGGCTGCGAGATCACTTGCGAGATACCCATGTGTACCATCTCTTTTTTGGAGAATACAAGATGGAAGTTTTGATTCTTTTGGGAAAACTACACCGACACTTTCGTCTTCATTTTTGGTTGCGATTCATTTTTTGACGAGCTCATCGACTACGGCAGACATAGTATTGTCTGGTGTGAGATCTGGCCAGCTTCCGAGTTTCGGAAGAGCGATTCCCTCGTAGAAACTTTCTCCAATCCAGATGTCAGGATGGACGCCAAATTCACTCATGACACCTCGTACACCTGCGAGACTCTTATCTGTGAATTGTTGCCAGAGCTGGACTGACGCTTCATCGCCTTCCGAGAGAAGTTTGAACGCATCGCGACATTCTTGCTCTACTTCTGGCTCCTTTTCTGTTTTTTCTGTGATAGCGACATAGATTTCCAGGAGATGGTGGACAGGATCTTTTTGAAACGCTTCTTCATCGCCGAAATATTTCCAACCTGTGATGAGCTTACCAAATATACCACCCCAATCACCCTGGTGCATATCAGCGGTGACATCGTATCCCATGAGGCGGAGGAGGTTGATAGTTGCTTGGCCAAAAAGCGGTGTGCAGAGATGTCCGATATGGAGCGGTTTTCCGATATTTGCCCCCATGTAATCAACGATGATTTTCTCGTTCTTTTTTTCAAATGTTGGGAGTGCCCAAGTTGCTATTTCTCTCACGTAGAGTTCATCGGTGACAAAGAGATTGACGAAGCCACCCTGGATATTTCCATCTACGACATAAGGCTGAGTTTTCATGAAATCGAGGACTTCTTGAGCCAATTGTGGTGGTGGAGTTTTCGTCGCTTTGACAGCAGGAAAGATATTGATACAGATGTCACCAAATTTTTTCTCTGGCGGTACGGTGAATTGAAAAACGTCACTCGAACCGTCTTTGTTCGTCGTTTTGAGATACTGTGAGAGAGCTTCTCTGAGGGTAATACACTGCATAAATAGGGGAAAAGAATTGCCAGCAGTATATACGTAAAATAAAAAGGGGCAATATTTGCATCCAAAAAGGAAATAGTGTATCATATAAGAGTAAAAAATACTCTATGGCTGACATATCAAAAATAGAAGAAAAAAAAGACCTCACAGAAGCTGAAAAAGCAGCACAAGCTCTTCGTGAGCAAAAAACTCCTGAACAACTCAAAAAAGAACAGGAAGAGGCTGAAAAGCAGGCTCGTGAGAAAGAGGCAATGAAAACTCTCGAAAAAACCAAAACAGAGACTCAAAATAGCCTTTCGTCTATCAAAAATGAAATCTCGCCCGAACAACTCGCAAACCGTGAAACTATTGAAAAAAATCTCGCCCTCAAAATCCAGGAAGCCCCAAAAACTGTTCCTGCGTATCTGGATTTTATTGCCGAGACACATTCAGAATCTCTCTGAGAAAAATGATTCATGCTTTTCTTATCTCAACAAATCCAAAAACTCCTCGATATCGTCGCGACAAAGCCAGAGCTTTCCCGTGATCGAGACTGGATGGATTCTCTCCGCCATAGTCTCAGCCACATCATTATCGACCCTACTCTGGCGAAACAGCTCACTGAGTATGGTACTATGGATCCTGTTTTGCGCGAACAGCTCCAAAAACAGTTATGAGTCGAGAATATCACAGAATGACTCGATGCAAATACGAGAGATATAGTGCAAAAAGTACATACAGGTTTCTACCGTTTTGATCCAGAAGTAAATACATGGGTCAATTCTGTTGGAGCTCTCGTCTTTCTCTGGCCAGAAAATATCGCAGGTATCAAAAAATATCTCACGGCTGTGAAACCAGATCATCCATTTCTTTCTGTCACGGATTATCGTAGCTCAGACAAGGCTGGAAAGTACGGTATTGTTTCTGATGGTCGACCTCATAATATGATGCTTGCCGAGGCTGATTATCTCACGCAATACATAAAGCTCCGTGGTGAGGGGAAGGATGACAATGCTGTATTTCTCGAATTAGGACGTACTCATGTCGCAAATCTCGCAGATAATAAAGCGGTCCAAGATGCAGTAAAAGCATTTGAGAAAAAGTATGGTGATGGTAGCTTCAATGCTTCTGCCAGTGAGCAGCTCTCTGCTCAGAGCGATAAGGTATCAGACAATATTCTCCCTGCAAAAATCCCAGAGTACAACCGTATTACAGATCTTGTTCAACTCGAGAAATATGAGTATATCATCGATGAACAGCGACCAGAGATGAAGGATATTATCTATGATATTGCGGCTGGTTTTGTTCGATTTGACGAGGGAACCCATACCTTTAAAACTGCCACAGGGGAAAAGCTTCGCTTCACAGATAAAGAGCTCGCTCTGATCGACGATGTCTTCCAGGATATTCGTCCAGGTTCGTTGTTTTTAGGGGATACACAGATTCTCACGTACACAACGACTGACAGAGATCATCATCAATACGATGAAAAAACTCTCCGAGATCGTATCAATTTCTATCAGCAATAATTTCATTTATCATTATGGCTATTTCATCAAAAGTTTCTCAGGCTAAAAGTGCTATATCAGCTATCACCACCGATAATCTCGAAGATCAAAAACCAAAAGCATCTAGTTCTGTGGATGCTGTTGGAGGCATAGGAAGACAAATTGTTGGGCACGCTCGTGAGGCTGTTGGGAATGATGCAGTTATTGCTGGCGATATTAATAAATCACGGTCAGAATTGACCGCTTTGGAGAATACCAAAGATGAATTTATGTCGACACTTTCTGCTCTTCAGAGAGAATTGCAGGAGGCTCAAACGCGTTTTCAAGATGCCCTCACAAATGCGGAACAAATATTTAATACGAGTTTCACTGCGGCTCAAAATGAACTCAGTGGAACTATATCATCGATAGAGACCACCAGCGAGAGTAATAAAAATCTCCACCGTCAAATCTGAGATTTAGCTTCCTAGTTTACGAACTATTCATATACTCTGCATGATTTTTCATGCATTTTTCTGCTCCATCAGATCCTCTGATTTATTCTTTTCTCCTTCGCCGTGAAGAATTTCAGGGTGCAGAGAGACTCATTGTTGAAACGCGTATTCAGGGAGAAAAACTCTTACAAACACTCGAAGCACTCGAAAAAATATCATCAACCAATAGACATTATCGCCTCATTACAACACCAGTAGATATTCTGGAAGTGGAGCATGATGCACATATTGTCGGGATATTCCCGATTGAGACACTGGATTGGAAAGTGAGCCCAAAAGAAAAAGAAAATTATTGCCTAGAACTCGAAAAGTGAACAAAATATGGTGAAGAAAAGCTTATCTCATGGCTTACGGAACATGGCTATATTGCTCGTAAATCGGATGAAATAGGGACCTATTTCCGAGCGGGCGATACGGTCTCGCTTCCACTCAAAAAAGGGATTCTCCGTGTGAGTTTCTTTGGAACGATGCTCGAAGACCTCTTCCTCGATGACGTCTCTATTACTTCTGCTCGGATTTATTCACTGCTTCCAGCACTTCCTGCGGGACAAACTTCATAAATATCCAGATAAGAAGAGGGATGACGACAATATCATCTGCGAGTCCGAAAAACAGTATAAAATCTGGCAGAGCATCCATCGGCATGATGACGTACCCGAGTATCCCGAGAGAGAGGAGGAGTTTTGTTGTGAGAGGCGTTTTTGGATGTCGAAAGGCTTTCCAGGCGTGGCCGAGTTTCTTTTTGACGTTTTTAAATCGAGAAAGAAGGTGAAAAAATTTCATAATAGAGAGTTACTATTCGCCCTTCATCGTCGCGAGCTTCTCGAGTTCGAGGAGAGTTTTCCAGTTTCTCGTTGTGGCAGTCACAGCGAGTTTTCTCTCAAAGAACATGGTTGAAAACTTTGTCATGCCATATCCATCAGGGCAGTAGAGATAGATGATGGTATTATCGATGTGAAATTCATCGCTCTGAAATTTCTCATCTCGAGTTGTCTCGAGGAGTTTTTTCTCAGGCATGCTGTCGAGAAAGGTGACATGCAGTTTTGAGGCGTCTTTTTTCCCGTCGTTGTAGGGATTTTTTTTGATAATTTTTTCCACTTCTTCTCCTGTGAGGATAAGAAGAGGTACTGCAAAGCCATAGTGTTTTTCGATCACTTCGCCGATATCTTTTGTAAGTGTTTTTTTACTTGTCTCACTGCTTTTGAACACTATATTTCCACTCTGGATATAGGTCATGACGTTTTCGTAACCTGCTTTGATAAGGAGCGCTTTGAGGTCTTTCATGGCAATCATTCTCTGTCCACTGACGTTGATTCCACGGAGGAGTGCTATATAGGTATTCATGCGGGGAGTATACTTGATTTTCCTAAACCTGGTAATCTAGTTCTGAATCAGGTAAACGATGTATCCGCTATACACCATGATAAATACAACACCCTGCCATCGCTCGAGTTTGTTTTTCTGACCGATAAAGAGAGCGAGGAAGAGTACAATTGTCGCTATCACACACATCAGAATATCAGCAAAACTACTTGCACCGAGTGAGACAGGATTTATGAGCGCAGAGAAACCAAGAATCCAGAAAATGTTAAATATATTTGAGCCGACAATGTTTCCGACTGCTATATCGTTTTGACCTTTGCGAGCGGCAACGATGGAGGTGACGAGTTCGGGCATTGATGTCCCGATAGCGACGATGGTGAGTCCTATGACACGTTCTGACATACCGAGATGTTTTGCTATATCGACAGCACCATCGACAAACATTTTTCCACCGATCATGAGCCCAGCCAGACCCCCAAGTATCATCGAAAGAGAAACTAAATTGCTATATTTTGTGATACCTGTATCTTCGTTTTCCTCTGACTTACTGATATTTGCGACGTAGTAGAGGAATATGATAAAGAAGAAGATAAGAATAACACCATCGCCCTGGCTAATGATATTTTTGTCCCCTTGACCAAAGTAGACATCCGCACCGAGAAATCCTACTGCGAGAATAGCGAGGAGTGAAAATGGTATCTCTTTCCAGGCGGTAGAATGTTTTACTGGCAGGAGCGAGAGGACACTCGTGATTCAGAGAATGAGGAGGATATTTGCTGTATTTGATCCGACGACGTTACCGAGAGTGATATCACTTTTTCCTTGCAAGCTTGCAAAGACACTGACTGTGAGTTCAGGAAGAGACGTACCAAATGCGACGACGGTCAAACCGATCACGAGGCTCGATACTCCAAAACGCTTGGCGATAGAGGCGGAACCCATAACGAGATAATCAGCTCCTTTGACGAGGATAGCGAGCCCAACTGCTACGAGAAGAAAAGGTATAATCATAGTTAGGATGATGATAGTTTAAATTTGCGATTTATTTTACGAGGTCTGAGATATGTTTGTGATCTTTTGAAGGGAAGAGAACAGAAGCGAGGATAGAGAGCGTGAGACAACCGACGATAACTCCGAGAGAGACGAGTATATCGACGTGATAGTATCCTGAGATGAGCATCTTTGTACCGACGAATGCGAGGACAGCTGAGAGACCGTATTTGAGATAGACGAAATTTCCCATCATACCAGCGAGAGCAAAATAGAGAGAACGGAGACCAAGAATGGCAAAGATATTACTCGTGTAGACGATAAACATATCGTGAGAGATAGCGAGAACCGCTGGGATAGAGTCGAGTGCGAAGACGAGGTCAGTGAACTCGATCATGAGGAGCGCTACGAGCATCGGTGTTGCTGCACGTTTTGCGTTCTGCATAGTGAGAAATTTCCCGCCATCCATCTCTTTTGAGATAGGCATGATTTTTTTGAGAAGTCTCACGATGAGCTTTCGTTCGAATTCGATTTCTTCTTTGCTTTCAAAGAGCATCTTGATAGCTGTCACGATGAGGAACCCACCGAAGACATAGATAACAAAATGAAACGCTTCAAGTATCTGTATACCAACGGCAATCATCACTGCACGCATCACGAGGGCTCCGAGAATACCCCAGAAGAGGATTTTGTGCTGATAGAGTTTCCCGATTTTGAAATACGAGAATATCATGATAAAGACAAACAAGTTATCCACGCTGAGGGATTTTTCCATCACGTACGCTGTCACGAACTGGAGCGCTTTCTCACCTCCGAACCAATGAGCTACGAGCCCAGAAAATACAGCCGCAAGACCTATCCAGACACCACTCCAAATGAGAGCTTCTTTTGTTTTTATTTCGTGAGCCTTTTTGTTAAATATTCCCAAATCGAGAGCGAGCATCACAAAGACGAAGACGATAAACCCGACCCAGAAAACTCATTGTGTATCCATAAAAGGGAATAATTAAAATAACTCGTACATCCTATGAGTTTGTCTGGATTTTCAATATTACTTTTCTATAACCGATACTAATATCGAATTGGTTGGAATCCCTGATTGATGAGATAGATTCCTATGATGATCATGATGATAAGTGATACCCTGATTCTGTGTGCTGAATTGTAGAATTTTACGAGTCTCTGTGTGTAGTGAGGAGCGAGGAGACGAACAATACCCTTGAGGAGGATGAGCCATCCGATGAGTGTGATGATAACAGTCCAGTCAGTCCAAGTATTGTAGAGCAATATGTGTGCTACTCCGAGCATGAGCGTACCATAACCCAAGAGGATAACCATACCATCTTCCTGTACGAGCTTGAGGAGCGTGACGACACTTTCGCGATTGATCATGAGTGTTATGCCTGTGAGGACAAAGACGATGCCCCAGAACTGTGCGAGAAAAATAGGTGTGTCCATACGAAAGATATTATATATTTACTCATATCGTATGAGTTTATTGCGATTTTCAATGATTTATCGTACTTCCGTTCCACCCCACTCGACGACACTAAATCCTTTTCGTTCAAAAGACGAAAGTGATTGCACTGGTATATCTATTTTTTCTGTGAGAGGTTTGAAAACCATAAAGACACGGAGGAGAGACTCTGGTGTTGGTGTGATTGTCAGAGGTGCAGTGTCGGTATATTCTTTGCCTGCAAAATGGATGAGATTGTAGGGGTTATTTTTCATAAGCGGATACCAGTACACGATAAATTCATTGTATTCTCGTGGAGTCAGCCCCAGCTTGGCGAGTTTTTCTTGGAGAAAAGAAATCGTATCTTCCGCGCGTACGACAAAACCTGTTGAGAGATTCCAATCATGATTGTAGAGACCCTCCCAGAAGAGATAACTATATTCTCGTCCATCAGCGTGATTGGTGAGTGTGCCGTCAGGCTCTGCTGTCACAGCCCAACCGTTGTTGTAGGTTGGATATGTCGCGATAAGCTCACCATTGAAATCGAGTTTTACCTCCACGTTTGTTGTTTTCTCCGGGTAGAGATAGATAACAGGTTTTCCTGCCATCATCACATCGTTTTCATCAATATAAAATGGGAAATCTTCTTTTTGTTCTGGCTCTAAATAGCTGATATGCAAAGTATTTGGAAGAATGCTCTTTTTTACAGCGAATCCGTAGGCACCGATAGCGCCGACGAGGAGAATTAGGAGGATGATTTTTTTCATAGTTTTTATTCGTTTGATTCTATTTTAATAATATTTCCGTTTTTATCGACCCATAAAATCATACCAGGAACCGTATATCATTTTTTGTTATATTCTCGTATTTCTCCTATTCATCCATGTGATGTATAGAAAAAATCTAATGTCTCTGAGATATTTTTTCCAACGAGATACTGATATTCCTGAGGATCGAAATAGCTGATATGTGTCATCTCGTAGTGTATCTTGTGAGAGATATATAACATCCCAATCATGAGAATTGGTATCAATACGAGGATGATATGTTTCCGTGTTCTTCTAAAAAAGAGTGTCAGGAGAAGACCTATGACATAGAGGGGTAACACTATCACTCCTGCAAAAATCCCCAGCGCGATACCATCTCCAGCATCTTGTGATGGCTGTGTTGATAACCAGAGGACTCATACGAGGAGGACTATCACCAGAATCTGTATCACGAGGGTGATGGTGGAGAGAAGGGAAGAGGATTTTTTCATGGAGAAAGTATATTTATTTTATTTTTCTTTGTACTTTTGGTGGCAAAAGTACCCAAAACCACCGAAAGCAAATAAACTCGCTCTCCACTTCAGCAACTTCAATTCTGCATTCACGACGCTCAGGCAGTATTTGCTCTCGGACTCTCGCTTCTGTTTTTCTTACTATTTCACTAGACCAATAAAATCTCCATCAATTGTAAATTTTCCATTTGCATATTCAGTCATAACAGCTCAAAAAGAATTTGTTCATCTATATTTCATAGCCACTAAAATATAATCACCCTTATCTTCATACCTTGTTTCTACATGTTTAAAGCTATCAGGATTTTTTAGGCTCTCTTGTATCATTCTACTAAATGCGATATGTTTTCCATCCCATGCTGAAAATTGTTTTTCTATCTTAGCTTTTCTTTCTTGTTGTGTTTTTATTTTTAATTCAGCGAGTTTATTTTGAGTTTCAACAAGCTCTTGTTCTTTTTTTATTTTCTCTGCAAGTTGTTTATTTTTTTCAACTTCTTCCAAGAAATCCTGTCTTAAGTGTAAATTTTCTTCTAATTTTTTTAAGAACAAGGAATTTATATTTTCATTTTCAATGAAAACTGTTTTAAGTTCTTTTACTTTTAGTAATTCAATTTCCGCATTTGTTATTTCAATGAGTGATTTTTTGAGAAAATCTTCTGACTCAAGCTTATTTACATTTTCTTCTAATTTGATAGCAGGATTATTTGATATATTAAATTTTTGTTTAGATTCTGAAAGAACTTTCTTAGCTTCTTCTATTTTTCATTCTTTTAAGTAACTTTGAGCAATTTCCTGCATTTTGTACATTTCTTTTGTGCTACTTGCCCCAGCAATAGTTCCTATGATTACTAGAAGTGTAATAAATCATAGAATGGTTGTTATGGTTATCTTTATTTGTTTGCTCCAATTAGCCTTTTTCCACATTAAAAATAACAAAATTCCCGGAGATAAAATTAGTAAAATAGGTAATAGTATTATACCTACTCAAAATAAAAATGGTGATAATATTACTGCAACTATAATAAACCACGTTTCTTTATACCAAGGTTTTTTTGTTGTTTTCATAAAAGGGAAAAATAAAAGAATTTTGCTTGTTCGTATAAATTCTATAAAGTCTCCACATAAAGCAATCCCAATTAATGCCTCAAAAACAACCACAATCTCTGGCTCTCTGACTCGATTTCGCACCTGATTTTGAGAGGATTCGTCGTGAATATTCGCCGATAGAGATAAACCAGATAGCCAATCCTGAGCATCCTCCTGTGGGGATCGAGTATGTCGAATGTGATACGCTTTCGGAGCTGGTGGAGTTCTTACATGACTTCCAAGAGAAAAGAGAGGAGAAGTGAGTAAATCTCACTTCGAGTAGAAAAGAGAAAAAATGAGGAATCCTTGTTTTAACGAAACAAACACCTGTGATGGAGAAGTTTTGTGCGGATAATGAGATAGAAGCACGGATTCATGCGTGGAAACTCTGAGGTCCGTCGTTTGTTCTGGATGGCCAATGTGTCATTACTGATGAGCTGATTTGACCACTCTTGGGTGGAGTCTTTCGACGGAAGAAGCGGCCGCAACTCGATTTGCTCGTGCAGATAAAGGCGGGTGATCCTGTGGTGCACCTTTTTCATGGTGTGGGGATATTTCAATGAATCGTCCGAAATACGTTGTCATGAACGGAGCGCGAATATATCGAGATAGAATATGCGGAGAAGGATAGGCTCTTTGTGCCGGTCGAGGAGCTTCATCGTGTGAGCAAATTTGTCGGAGAGACGACACCTACTTTAACAAGATTAGGAAGCCCTGCGTGGAAGCTGATCCTCGCAAAAACAAATGAGGAAATCCAAAATATTGCAGAAGAACTCCTCGCGAATCATGCGGCTCGTCGTATGGCTGGAGGTGTGTCGATGATGGACTTTCCTGAAAAAGAAGAGACATTTCATGTCGCATTTTCACATAAGCACACGCTCGATCAAGAAGAGGCGATTCACGGAATCATGGCCGATATGAATAGTGAGAAACCGATGGACAGGCTCCTCTCAGGTGATGTCGGTTTTGGCAAAACAGAGGTGTCACTCCACGCGGTCTATCGTGCATTTCTGAATGAAAAACAAACCATCTTTCTCGCACCACTCGTCGTCCTCGCATACGAGCACTATGAGTCAATTCGTGAGCGTCTTAAACCGTTTGGCGTGAATGTGGCGATGATGACGCGTATGAGTACCACCAAAGAAATTAACGTAGTTCTAAAGTGACTCAAAGATGGCTCTATTCATTGTGTGATTGGGACGCACAGACTCCTCTCTCCAGATATAAAATTCAGAAATCTCGGACTCGTCGTCGTCGATGAAGAACATAAATTCGGTGTGACAGACAAAGAAAAAATTCTTCACCTCAAGGCTGGCGTCGATACGTTGGCACTCTCTGCTACGCCGATTCCTCGCTCACTCAATCTCGCTCTCTCTGGTGTGAAAAATTTCTCAATATTATCTACTCCACCACACGGTAAAAAGCCTATCCATACCGCAGTGGCTCGCTATGACACAGTCATCGTCAAACGCGCTATCGAAGAAGAACTCGCTCGTGGTGGCAAAGTATTTTTCGTCCACAATACCATCAAAACACTTCCCATTCTCAAGAAAGAAATCGAGTCTCTCGTGCCAAAAGCAAAAGTCGTCATCACGAATGGTCAGCTCCCGTCTGATGAACTCGAAGACCGCATCATGGAATTCAAACTCGGTATGCACAATGTCCTCCTCACTACGACGGTGATAGAAAACGGTATCAACTTCCTCGATACCAATACGATTATCATCGATGAAGCAGAAGATTTCGGGCTCGCTCAGCTCCACCAACTCCGTGGACGTGTCGGTCGTGGACAGATCCAGGGGATCTGTTATCTCTTGTATCGACAACCAGAACTTCAGGATGAAGCACGAGAGCGACTCATGACCATCGCGAATCATACACATCTCGGTGCAGGATTTGAGATCGCTCTCCGTGACATGGAAATTCGCTGAGTTTGAGACGTTCTCTGAGTTCGCCAATCAGGGAAGACGCGTGATGTCGGTGTGAGTTTTTATCTGAAACTGCTCGAACAAAAAATCGAAGAACTTCAGTCATGAAAAAAAGAATCAAAAGTAGATACCACGATTGATCTGCCTATCAGTGCCTACATTCCCGACGAGGCATTTAGTTCTGACATCGAGAAAATTCACTTCTACCGAGAGCTCGAATCAGTCAGGAGTGAAGAAGAACTTGCAGAAGTTATCGAACCACTCAAGACTCGTATCGATATCAAGCAATCAGCGGTCGATCATCTCTTCTTGCTTATCCGTGCAAGACTTCGTCTCTCATCACTCGGTGTCCGTCGTGTCTTTATGCAGCTCGGGAAATATACGCTCGAATGGGGCGGGGAAGGTGAGAAAACACTCGAAGCAATGAAGCAGATTATCAAACAGGACACCAAACAATGTGCGGAAGTGATGTCAGGCAAAAAAATTACCTTCTCACGCAAAGCGTTTTTAAATCATGGAGATTTTCTCCGGTATTTTGTTGGCTAAATTTCAGTATTTTTAAAAAAAGATATATTCTTGTTTTCAGGATTTCTTTCCCCAACTGCTATTTGTTGATATATATTACTTACTTCTATTTCTACATCGGGTGATAAAATGTTTTTAGAAGCTACTTTTTTTGATACCATAAACCTTGGTGTGCTAGCTTTTTTAGGTTCGTTTTCTAATGATGCATTGAATAATTGTCCTTGTTCATCGAGATGTATGTGAGCATATGTTTCTCTGGTATTTCACTCATTGTATGTTTTGAAAAGTCGTATTTTTCTGCATCTTTCTTTCGTGATAGGATGCTCCATGACGCTTCATTCCCATCTGAAATTGTATCCATTGAACCATTCTGGGAGCTTGAATTTCGATTCATCAATCAGTTCTGCTACTCTAAGTGCGAAACTGTTTGGTGATATATCGTCTATATCTAGGCTTTCTGAGTTTGCCTCCTTCTCGTTTCATAGTTTCCATCGCAATACTTGTCACGATGTTATCATACCTGGAAGTTCCATATCGAAAGGCGCTATAACTACATCTTGTTGTGGTATCGTAGCAAATGGTCCATCTGGTCCATGTCACACTGTAAAAGAGACGATTTTTGCTCAGTTTTCTAATAAAACTCTTGCAATATTTGTTGGGAAATGTTTGCTTGCATTTCATGCAACTCCAATATTTGCGTCGTTTAGATGTTTCAGGAGAGGATTTTTATTCATAATTTATTATAATTATTATGTCTTATAATTATTTTTGTCAATTTTACTCAAATAATTCCGAAAAGCTCTCCACACTTTTTTCTGCGAGTTCTATGCAGGCTCTCTCTGGTTTTTTAAAACGATGGTAGTAGGCTGTCTGCGCACCACATTGTTTGGCACCTGTGAGGCCTGGTAGACCATCTTCTATGATGAGACATTCGTTCGGTTGTACTTCGAGTATCTCAGTACAGCGAATCCATACTTCTGGATCGGGTTTGTGGTGCGTAATATCATTTGCACTCACGATATTGTATCATCTCTCCGGATACTCTGGATGGTGGAGGAAATATGCTTGAATACCGATTTTTTCTAGCACCCACATAATTCGTCTCATTCCAGAATTTGATCCGATAGCGATTTTGATATTTTGTTTTTTACAGTACTCCAGAAAGGGGATCAGTGTTGGGTCACATTCGAGGCCTTCTGCCATCAGTGTTTGCTCTATGATGAGTGTTTCATCGATGAGCTTCTGTTTATCGAGTTCGATATTGTATTTTTCCTGGAGTGTTTGACAGACTTGTTCAAGTGATTTCGTGAAAAATCCTTCTTTTTCAAAAACAGAAGAACTCAAGGGGAGATGGCTTTTTGCGATAAATTGTTCCCAGGTATGACGATAAAATCAGAGACTATTAGCTACGACACCATCAAAATCAAAGAGAACGGCACGGTATTTCATATTATTTTATGATACTCTGAGCTATGCACCATTTTGCACGTGATTCGTACCAAGTAAATCACCCAAAAAATACCGCAAGAGGTATCTCAAAATAAAAACCAAGAGCTATGAGTCCGATTGCGAGCCATCACCTCCAAGAAGTACCTTTTGTTCCTATATTACAGGTCCCCATAGTTGGTTTTATACGTGAAAGTGCCTTTTGTATAACCCAACCAAGGCCATATCCTACGAAAAATAAAAACAGCAACATCATGTCCTCATACTATCGTCTTTTGCTTTTGTATCAATGCATTATTCCTAAATACTTGGTACTTTGCCTCTTCGGGCTATAATTTACCCATGAAAAAGCTCTTTTTTGTTCCATTTTTGATATTTTTCCTGGCGACTCCTCTGAGTTTTGCTGAGAAGAGTATGACTGTCGGCGAGACGCTCACTATGTATTTTTCCGAGCTCTTCCCAAATATCACTCCAGAAATCAACAACGTCACTCTGAAATACAGTGGTATAGGTAACCGTAGTGGTCTCCGTACCGCTCTGCAAAAGGGTATTTATTATGGTATGTTGCCAAATTCTGCCGTCGAAATGACTCCTGACCGTGATATGACTGATAGAGCTTTTGCACAGTTGCTTCGTCGACACTTTGGTGTCCGACTCTCGAGTGACGAATCGGCTCTGACACAGAGTGATTATGATACGTTTATGGTGACTATTCGTGCATCTTTCGCGTATCGTCTCCTCCGCCTCATGAATACTCCAGAAGAAACGACTATCCAGACTGAGTCTGTCCCAGAATCATCGAAACTTTCCAATGCAAATAATTACTATCTTCTCGAAAAAATTTATTCTATCCTGCAAGAGAGTTATCTCCGAGGAGAAAAGTTCAAAGACTCAGAGCTGATCTATGGTGCTGCTGAGTGACTCGTGAATGAGCTCGGTGACCAACATACGAAATTTTTCAGACCAGATGCGTCGACTGACTTCAAAAATAGTCTCGATGGAAACATCGTCGGTATTGGCGTCATCATCGATGTGGATGCTCAGGGGTCACTTCTGATTACTGATGTCATCCGTCATAGTCCTGCCGAGAAAGCTGGACTTCTCGCTGGTGATAAAATAACGAAAGTGGATGCTGTCACGGTTACCACAGAAGATGGTATCGCTGATGATATCGCTCGGCTCCGTGGTAAAGTCCTGACACAGGTGGAAGTCACAGTTCTGTCTGGTAAAATAACAAAAACAGTGGCTATTGTTCGTGAGATTATTCATGTCCCACTGGTGGAAACTGAAGTCCTGAAAAATGCCTATAAAATCATCTTCGGAGAAGTAGCATTTGGGACTGATGCGCTTATGAAAAATGCTCTGGAATCATTTCTCAAGAGTGGTAAAAAACGTCTCATCCTCGATCTCCGAGATAATCCAGGAGGCTCGATGGCGGAGACTCGCAATATCCTCAATTTCTTTATCGATACCGGAAATCCTCTTGTGATTCTCAAGTATCCACAACTCGAAGTCACGAACTATGCAACGGACCCTGCCATGACTGATTGGTCACAGTATGAGATTGTCATACTTATCAATGGGGATAGCGCTTCGGCCTCTGAGATTATTGCAGCGAGTCTTCGTGAGTATTTCCCACGAAATGTCGTCATTATCGGTGAGACTTCGTATGGAAAAGGAACTGTCCAGGAACTCGTGTCATTTGATGATAAATCGCTCCTGAAATACACTATCGCAGAATGGCTCACTCCACGAAATAAAATATCGATTGATAAGGTAGGTATTGTGCCTGATAAGAGAATAGTTTTTGATAGACAGTACTGGAGAACAAAACGTATCGATACTCAACTTCTCGGGGCCGAAACCTACGAATTTAAGAACTAGGCGGCAAGGGCAAGTTCATCTGATTCTTCTGCTTTACTCGTTCATCGAGAGACTGTATTGACATCTTTTTTTCGCGCCATTGTATCGAAGTCATCGAGTTTTTTTGCGAGAATAGTCCCTGAACGGGCTTGCGTATTTCTCTTGAGATCTCACACTTCATCACCATCAAAATTTCCCTGGTGTATTTGTTCGAGAGAAAGTTCTTCTGTTACTACTTGATTTAGTATTATTTCACTCCACATTCGTGCCATCCGTGCTCTATATTTTATGGAAGCTCAAAAACCTTGAGTATTTTCTATTTCTTCTGCTTTTTTGAGAGACGCTTTCATTTGTTCAAAATATTTTTCATATCTTTTTTGCTCTTTTGGCCCATCACCAGGTCATTTGAGAAGTTTTGGTTTGACCAATCATAGCATAACGGCAGGCATACTACAATATTCAGCTTCTGGTACATGCGATTTTATCTTTTTCTCCATTCCATCTTTCATTTGCGCTACATTTTTCTTGTAAATAGAGCCAGCGATATCATTAATTATCTTTTCATTTCATCCAAATCCCATTTGTTTAGCCATATCTTTAGCCATATCTGGTATACTTTCCAGAAATCCTTGTATTTCATTAAATATCCCATCTCATTTTTTTGAATCTGATCCATTACCGAATTGCGGTTCTAGGTTCGGGTCTAAATAATTGTCCCAATTTATCCAGGCTATTGGGTATCAGTTATCAAATCCTTTTCTGAATCGAAAATGATCACCAGAATAGTATCATTTTCCACGTTCTATTGCCGCATGACCTACGGCGTCACCATGGGTATCCGCTAATCTCTGATAATAGGCTTTGATGGTTGGTTGTTTTTCTCGCAATATTCTGTATTGCTCTCTTTTTTCTGGTGGTTGTTTTTCTAATAAGTCATTAAAAAGAGCAGGGTCATTGATCATGAGATTGAGCATGGGGTCTCTCATCCCTGAGAGTTTATGCATCAGTTCTTTTCCGTGAGACATCCAGAAATTTGAAAAATCTTTTTTCCATTTACCTGCTGTATCTCATGATAATCTTTGATGTTGGGCAATACGTGTTAATCTTTCTAATTCTTTTCAACAGCCAGGACTTATGGTGTATGCAAAAGCGATTCCTGTTTCTCGAAAAATATCTCAGAAGTCTTTGTTTTGCATAAAAACAAATTGCGGTATGTGGTATCCACTTTGGAATTGTGTTTTTATACTTTCTCTTGTAAATGACATCATCTGCTCTTCTCTCGATCAAAATAAGACTGCACCGTAGGGCATAGTACTTTCTGCTGTTGGGTATCATTCTGATAGCCATAAATTTGTCGCGCCTCAAAATAATTCAGGAATTTTTCCTCAGACAGCTGTATTCATCATCCAATCTAATTTTTCTGCTTTTGTCGTTCTTTGATTGAGATTTCCTACACCACCATCAGCCAAATCTTTATTTCCTGCCATCATATATTTCTGGAATCGTCGACCGAGGTTTTTTAACAGAGGATGCTTGAATTCATTTAGGACATCAAAAATTGCATCAGTTTCAGTCATTTTATAGCCATCTTTTGTCCATTTTTTTGGCCATGGATGATTTCCATGTGGCGGCATATGAGGATATTTCTCAGGATTGCTATGATTTGGATCGAGAGAATGACAAATACTATTGTACCAAAACCATTCATGGCTCCCGTCACTATTTTTATAGTCATTTTCGCCTCCATCTCATGGGTATAGTTGTCAAAAAATCTTCATTGTTGACATCATAGCTGCCATGAATTTTACACTCGGGAAGTGTTCTTTTTTTGACCATTTTTTTATTAATCGACCACGGTGGTAACTACCCATACCATCGACCTTATTGACGAGCTCATCGAGGTAGGACTGAAAGCTTCCATTACCGTCAGCAATCATGAGCGACGGCCATTCCATTTTGTTCATGGCCCAGCCCATGATGCCCCCTCCAGAATCGAGTTTTTCCATCGCGAGAGCGGCTGTGATTTTACCGGCAAAGGCATGATCTTTGTGGTGTTGTTCTTCTCAAGCCTTAAATGGAGCTTTCCAGAGATCACCATGCATGATGACACCGAGACTATGTGTATGTTTGAGGATATTCCACCAACTCATCCCATTATCTTTTTCTTTCTTTTCCTTTCTTTTTGCTTTTTCTATGGGTTTATCGAGCTCAAAGCTTTGATTATTTTGGAGATAGACCCAGAGCATCTCGAGAGACATGGTGAGAGATGGACTTCCTGAAAACTCGGGGTCTTGAGTCCATTTATCTTTTTCTTTGTCAAAGACTCCTTGCTCGAATGTTCCTCTTCGGTACGTCACTGTTGAGCCATCGATGCTCTCGATATAGAGGTCTTTTTTATCTCCTATTTTGATGACCGGTGTTTCTGTAAAAGCTCCTGTACTTGCATTGGTACTTCAGAATACATTTTTCCCTCCTTCTTCACGGATATTAATCTTCTTCATTTTCTTCACGAGATGGTCTTCGTATTGATCTTCATTTCCGCAGAGAAAATTAAACTGACTTACACTGATTGGCTTGCCGCCTGTTGGTACGCGGAAGAGATCTTTGGATGTTTTTTTGAGTGATCTGAGCGTGAGGAGAAACTCATTGAATGACATTTCTTTGACTGATTTTTTTCCTGTTCCCCAACCGTCCCAGAGCGTTACCTGTCCTGTTGCATCGTCGATAGATTTTATTTGAAATGTATCCGTTCCTTTATCGCTGACTTTACAGAAAATCATACCCTCATGGAGCTTGCGTTCTTCAGGAGATTTTGCTTCTCTTTTATGATCTCATTTTGGATTGAGAAGCTGGTCTATTTCATAATTTATCCCATCAATATCAGCTACTTCAGTAGCGTCTGGAAATTGATTTCGGAGTTCTGCTTGTGTTTCTTGTTCGGTGAAATAGCGAGGATATTTTTTGTCTTGCCCGTTTTTTTCTACATCTTTTTCGAAGTCATCACGTGTTCTGAAGGTGATTTTTCCATCGTCTGCACATCTGTCGAGATAATTATAAAAATCCGCACCAGTATAGTGTCGTGCGAGACCACTCGCTGAGAGAGGTCCACTATTATTCCCAAGGAATCGCGCTGTGATGATATTTTCTTCATCGACTGTATCACCAGGCACAGAGTCGATGATATAGTATCCTGTGATTTCTTCGCCTTTATCATTTTTTGTTTTCCACTGCATCACACAGTTATCGTCGAAGTGTTCGATGCCTTCGACACGGTGTCCGAGGCGTGCTGTGAGTTCTTCGACGAGACCAGCTTTTGTATCGAGTTTTTCAGGATCTAGGTTGTCATATGTTGCTTTGAACTTTTCTCTGAAATCTTCTTCATTGTCAGTACTTGCTCGCAAAGATCCTGGTTTGCCTCGGTAGTACGCGAGCATATTCTCGGCACTTCCAATAGATCCAAACTGAGAGAGAAGTCGTACTTTTGTTTCAAACGGGAGACTGCGGGTGCCGATGAGATTTTTCCCACCACCTATTTTTGATTTATAGGTTTTTGCCCATTGCTCCTCTTTGTCTTTCTTGAGTGCTGTAGCGAGCTCTGTATCTGCGGGAAGGTTCTTTGCAAATTCTGCTTTTTCAGTGTCCGTTGCGATAAAGTTTTTACTTGATTTCGGGTCGAGAGCTTCAAGCACTGAGAAGGGTACGAGAGGGACATTTTGTCGTACGAGGAAGTTGAGGATTTTTTCCCGATTTTCCTCTGAGACAAGGGTATTATCTTTTCCGAAAAACGCTCCGTAAGCACCAGCAATATCGACTTTCGGAGCTCATTCGTGTGTTATTTCATGAAATGCGCTTGCGAGATTCTTTTCTGGGTGAGCGACTTGTGCGATTTTGAGCCATGCTTCCTGGATTTCTCGACGTTTTGGATTTGATGGATCCATCTTGCTGATAGCACGCGTGATTTCGTCGAAATTGATATCGTTGAAGTTTTTTTCTTTGAGTGCCTGGCTTCCGGGGAGCTTTTTGATGTATGTTTTGCGATATTTTGGAACTTTGAGAAACGTACGAAGTCGACCATATTCTTCTTTTTTGAGAGCAGCTCGGAGTTCATCCTCACTAAAATCCCCATACTCATCATGGGCGACTTCGAGACAGTTACTGATCATATTTTCACGGGCTTTTTCTTTTGCTCGGACATCGCTCTCTATCTGTGACATGAGCTGATTGTCGAAACACTTTGTATCCGAGAGAAATTTCTCTATTTCTGTATCCGTCACGTCTGCACCAGCACTGATTATTCCCATTTTTGCCCTCTGTTCTGCAGAGAGTCATTTGAGTCTTTTTTTGAATTCTTCGAGGAGTTTATCACGAGAGATGCCTTTTTGATGGTATTGCTCTACGAGATCTTTGAAAGAAGGGTCTTTCCTGAGTCAGTCACAATAATTTCGTGTGTGTCGGACTTGTTCACCATGATGAGTCGTCTCTCCAGAACGTCTGTCGAGGTTTTCTCTACTTTCTCCTGGTCATGT
>CAZVRL010000005.1:0-41487 GCA_964630285.1 uncultured Candidatus Peribacteria bacterium
TTTTATTCTGGAGATTCATGTAGATAGTATTTGATTTGACGATACGAGTCTTGAGAACTTCAGCAGTGATATCATCAGAACTCATAGGCTTCTTGATCTGGTTGAAGATTTCGAGGATAACATCCTGAACTGTACCAGAAGTATAACCCCATGCCTTGAGAGCGTAGATACCACGACCGATGAGAACAAATTCTGTATTACGAATAAGCTCGTTGTGAACTGTATTTACTTTTACTTTTGTGCTAAAGTGACCAGAGATAGAGTTCGCAAGTTCGAGGAAGTGAAGTGGCTTGTTTGTCTTCTTGAAGATGTAAATAGCTTTGTCTTTGAGAGTTTTTGGATTGAGAATATGCCAGCTCGCAAGACCGATCATGATTTTCTCACCCTTTACGACATCGAGAAAGACGTCCATGATAGCATCGACGAGAGCTGTGTTCAAAAATGAGAATTGTGGCTTGTGTGTTTCGAGGATTTTTTCGTAGAGACCAGCCTGCTCCATAACATCTCGACGTTTCTTGAGAATCTTCACTGCTTCAGAATGAACAGCCTCGATAGATTTTCGGGTGATTTGTGGTTCGTGGAAATAGGTAACAGTATTGAGACGTGGTTTACTTTTCTGCATGTCAAAATCAGCCTGGAGGATGACTTCCATCATACCTTTGTTGATAGAACCAGCCATGCCGAGTTCTTTGATAAGAGCAGAGACGAGGGCGTCTCGTGACATGATACCGCTATGTTCGTGGAGGATTCGTGCAGCCATTCACTGAATATCAGCAAGTGGTGTGCTCTTGATCATGCTCCCAATACTCTTTACCCCCTTATCTTCTATTTGTCGTACTCGTTCACGTGTGATGCCATAATTGTCGCCAATTTCCTGAAGTGTTTCCTTGTGTCCGTAGAGACCGATGCGGTGTGTAATAACGTATGATTCCTTATCGCTGAGTTGAGACAGAAGCGACTCAAAAGCAGATTGGATATTTGAAGCAGTAATAGCGACCATAAATTTGGAAGGAAGAATTAAAATCGTTCCCTATGTATATACGAATTTTTGTACGGAAGTCAAAGGGAAATCGCGCTCTATTTTAGTTCTTGATGAGATATTCCCACTTATCAGCATTTTGAAGAGCATCAGTAGCAGCTGCTTCCTGAGCGAGTTTTTTATTCGTCCCAATACCTGTGCCAATAGTCACACCTGATATAGAAGCAGATATTGTAAATACTTTTTGATGATCTTTCCCCTCTTCACTGAGTACGGTATAGTCGGGCGTGATTTTGATATGTTGTTGTATAGTTTCCTGGAGTCGTGACTTGGGATCTTTTGTTTCTGTTTTGACACGCTCAGAAGAAAAAACAATGTTTTTGACCACTTCATGGACCGCGTCAAAACCCTGATCAACGTAGAGAGCGCCGAGGATAGCCTCAAACATATCAGCGAGGATATTTTGATTTTTTGCACCTCCAGCATTTCTCTCTCCTTGTGACATCAGGATAATAGAATCGAGACTATAATCAAGTGCGATAGCTGCTAAATGTGTCCCCCGCACGTAGCTACTTCGGAGATCTGTCATCCATCCCTCTTCACGATCAGGAAACGCATGAAAAATAAGATGGGTCATGGAGAGTTCGAGCGCAGCATCTCAGAGAAATTCGAGTCGTTCATTGTGCGTTGTGATATCTTTTGGTGACTCGTTCAGAAATGACCGATGGATACAGGCTGTTTGATAGAGGGAAATATTGCTCGGTGTAATACCGAGTTTCGTGAGCACTTCAGGGAGTTGAGCAAAAATATCTGCCATTTAGACTTCTTGAAAAAGTGAATAGGTAAGTGACTCTCGTGTGGACCAAGTTTTTGAAATCTCCTCTCGACGAGCTATCACGGTATTGAGTATACCGTTGATGAGATTTTTACCAGCATCATCTGAATAACGCTTTGCAAGCTCGATAGCCTCATCGACTGATACTCGAACAGGCACATCCTCTGGACAGACAACAAAAATTTCTGCCAAACAGATGAGGAGGATAAGGGCATTTATCGTCGGAAGTGTCTTTATATCATATTTTGGTGCCGCTTCATAAACAACCGAGAGAAGCTTGCCTTCTTGTGCCAAGATAGCCTTTTCGAGGGCAAGAGCATAAGCGTCATCGATACGTTCTGGCTCATCAAAAAATGATGCATCTTTGGGCGCAGAAATACCCGCGATAACGCGGGTATAGAGCGACTGGAGCAAGAATCGGCGAGTACGAGAACGAGAGAAAGACATAACAAAGTAAAAGTTAAAGTAAAAGTTAAGAAAAAGAATAGTTTTTAGTCCGCTCTTTAACTCTATCTTTACCTTTAACTATTTTGCACGAATCACTTTCTTTGGTTTTTTCGTAGCTTTTGGTTTTGCAGCAATAACCGTAAATGGTTTGTGTGTTACACCAATGATAGCACCAGACTCATCGCGGAGAAACGGAGTTCTCTCGAGGAGTTTTTTGCCAGCGCGGATTTCCCAAGCAGACGTACGAATACGTGTCTTTGACTTGGATTTTTTCTTTTTAGGGGAGAAAGTCATAGTTTATTCTCAGAGAGTAAATGGAAGGAGAGCCATGATACGAGCCTTTTTCACAGCAGATGAGAGCATCTTCTGAGATTTGAGACTGACACCAGTATAGTAACGTGGTGTTATTTTACCATAGCGAGAGAGGTACTTTTTGAGAGTATCCACATCTTTGTAGTCGATATGTTTGATACCTGCCGATTCAAACGGACAGACGGTTTTGAGTTTTTTCTTTGACATAATATATTACGAGAATTAAAAGACGTTTTCTTCTTCCATGTCGACATCGAGGATGTCAGCATGTTCAGGAGCCGCCACGTCGTGTGGACCCTCTTCGTATCCTGGAGCGTCTTCACGCTTTGAGAGGAAGATGAGATTCATAACGACGATTTCTGTACGGTGGAGACGCGTACCATCTTCGAGATCTTTGGTGCGAGTTTTGAGTCGACCTTCGACGTAGACGAGTTTACCTTTTCGGAGGAACTGGTCACATCGGTCAGCGAGAGGACCCCACGCGATACAGTTACTAAATTCTGCCTCACTCTGGATTGCTCCAGACTTGTCTTTGTAGACACGGTTGGTAGCGACAACGAAGAGAGCACTCTTTGCACCACCAGTGGTAGTACGGACGAGGGGATCTTTTGCGACATTACCAATGAGGATGACCTTGTTAACAGTTCTCATAGTGAAAATCAATTAAGCAGGAATAACAGTCAAAAGATATCTCCACAAGCCTTTTTTGATTCCAAAGACTTTGTTGAGTCCAGGGATATCGAGACTGGCAGTAGGGTTGAGGGTGTAGATGAGGTAATAGCCCTGTTTTGAGCCATTGATTTTGTACGCCATATCGCGTACTCCCCACACCTTCTCATCCGCCATACTGAGTCCATGATCATCGAGCTCTGAGCGAATTTCACTCACGAGCGTCTCGAGGGCTTGTTTCTCGAGCATCGGGTCAATGATCATCATGAGTTCGTATTTCTTCATGCGAATTAATGATGAAAATAAAAAATAAATACTTCCGTTTTCACGAAAAGTAAGTGGATTATACAAAAGAAATAGAGATTGCAAGATAAAAAATATCCTCTTTCCACAACGGGATGAATAAAATTTAAAATCCATTATTTTTCTCTTTTATCTTTTCTCTTTTATCGTACAATAAGGTCATCCTCCCCAGAGGTGCATCTCATCGGTTTTTTTTCCTTATAAACTATTTTCTATTGAGGAGCCGCTCGATGCTTTACAGTATAGGGCACGGCACTTCGAGCATGAGAGGCATTCCCTCTTATACATTTGATCTCATTGGAAAATTTCCATGATAACCCTGGGGGGAGATCTTCCGAGATAAAATCGAGTACAATTGAACAGCTTTATGAATAGAAAATCCTCCATCGATGCCCGCAAAATACAAATTCTCTGACTCATCGTCCGAGAGTATATCAAGAGTGGTTACGCCACAGGAAGCAAATCACTCGTTCGTGATGAAGGTATGGATATATCTCCTGCCACCATCCGCAACGACATGAAACAGCTCGAAGAGATGGGTCTCGTCTACCAACCATACAATTCTGCAGGACGTCTCCCAACAACTCGAGGTATACGTATGTATGTGGATTATTTGATTGAAGTAGCTCCTCAGCGATATATAGGAACACCTATTATGACTCAGGAGGACACTCTCGAGTTTCATGATGATCGGCTCTATGATCTCGTCTCAGCTCTCTCCAGTGCCACACACGACCTCGCCTTCTGTTCTTCACCAGACTCTGGTATATATTGTATAGCTGGTATTTCTCATTTTCTCCGAAAACACAGTGAAACCCTCGGAGAGCAAGTATTCTCTATACTTGATACCGTCGAAAATCGCACACTCTTCACTCGCACAATTACGAATCTCGCACAACCAGGACGCATAACAGTCTGCATCGGAGAAGAAAATATACTCCCCGAACTCGAATCTTGTGCTCTCTTGGTAGCAGATATCACTCTCGCTGGTCATCGTTGTCATCTGGGACTTCTCGGGTCAAAAAGAACTGATTACGGATTTAATCTCAGTGTCCTGCGAACCATGGGTGTCTAATATTGTATTCAGTAAAAAGGAACTATAATTTCTACACTTAAATATATTTATGAAAAAACTCCTCCTTTCTTCTCTTATTGTTACCAGTGTTCTCACTTTCGCCTACACACAAACAGATGTCGATAATGCAAACTACCTCGCGAGTAAAGGAATTATTACCACTCAATCAGCAACAGCTGGTTATCGTCTCGACGATACAATCACTCGTGCTGAAGTAGCTGGTATAGCTCTCAAGCTCCGAGGAACAGCTCTCCCAGAGTGATATGCGTGTAAGAAATATTTCTGAGACACTCTCCGAAATGACTGGATCTGTCGCGCGGTCGAACTCGCAGCTGATGCAGGATTCGTTTCTCGAACAAATACGAGATTCAGGCCACAGGATAAGATTACGAGGGCTGAAGCGTTAGCTATGCTTATAAAGGCCTGAGGAATAAGCTTTGACAAGAATGCTTATTGTGAAAAATACACTATGCCTGGAACCAATTTTAATTGTGATGCATTAAAAGTTTTTGATCCTTCAATTCAAAATTGGCAATTTGATATATTTTTGAAATATTATGGAGGGGTATTGTGAAAAAGCCTTGGATCTTTGACAGGTAATATAGATTTAAGATCAAACTCAAATGCTACGCGTGCAGAAGTCTTTGAATTTGCTAAAAATATCCTCGAATACAAGGCAATGATGTCAGGTGAAGTAACCGTTCAATAATCTCTATTTCTTACTTTTTTCTATGAAAAAATTTCTCTTGCTCGTGGTCATCATCCTCGGTATCGCTGGTTTCTGGATGGTCGGACAATATAACTCCCTGGTCTCTGGTCGTGCTGGTGTCGATGCTGCTTGGTCAAATGTCGAAGTACAATACCAGCGTCGTGCCGATATCGTGCCCCAGCTCGTTGCTACTGTCGAAGGTGCAGCAAATTTTGAAAAAGGAACGCTCACTGATGTCGTCGAAGCTCGCTCAAAAGCAACACAGGTCAAAGTCGATCCGACGAATGCTAACAGTCTCGCTCAATTTACTGCAGCGCAAGGAGAACTCGGTGGAGCTCTCTCTCGTCTCCTCGTAACGGTCGAGGCATATCCAACACTCACAGCGACTCAAGGATTCCGTGATCTCCAGTCTCAACTCGAGGGAACAGAGAATCGTATCGCTGTCGCTCGTGGTGACTACAATGGTGTAGCAAATACTTGGAATATCCGAGTTTCTCGCATCCCAACAGTCTTCATCGCTCGTCTCCTTGGCTTTGATAAAGCAGCTCTCTTTGATGCTACCACTGGTGCTGAAAACGCTCCAACAGTAGAATTTAATTTGGATAAATAGCTTTTTCGTCATTCCGGACGATGTTTTTCATTGCGGAGCAGGGAAAATATCGAGCCGGAATCCAGGCGAATAATAAAATCCTTTTTATAATAATAAGAGCACACTTCGTGTAGCAATTAACCTGGATCCCCCGTGTCGCGTTCATCCCTTGCTTCGCAAATGAATTCAATTGCACGAGGATGACGGAATCAAGAATGAAAAACAGCAAAAAAATCATGAAAAAAATCCTCCTCTTTTCTCTGTTATCTTTTCTCTTTTCTTTCGAATTTACAAGAGCCGAATTCATAGTACCACCTCTCCCCTCTACTCCTGTTTATGATGAAGTAGGGCTACTGAGTACTGAAGATAAAACAACACTCGAAAATACCATTCTCACCCTCGAAAAAGAAACAAATCATCAAATTGGTATCGCGATTATCAAAAGTCTCCAGGGAAGAACGGTGGAAGAGGTAGGAATTACACTGGCTCGCTCATGGTGAATCGGTCAGAAATGACTCGATAATGGACTTCTCATACTCGTGGCACCCACAGAGCGTGAGATGCGTATAGAGGTTGGTCGTGGACTCGAATGAGTAATGACTGATCTCATGTCTCGGAGGATTATTGACGAGAATCTCACACCCAACTTCAAAGCAGAACAATACGGTGCAGGACTTATTGAGTGAATCGAACGCATGTCTCCTCTGCTTCGTGGTGAAGTCGTCGATCTCCCCGAGGAACCTGTCAATCCCCTCGATGCACTCGTGCCACTCCTCTTTTGGCTAGTTTGGTGAGGTATTTTCCTCGGTTCTGCCATTTTTGAACCATCAAAAGCATGGTGGCCAGGTATCGTCATTGGTGCTATTTTATGAGGGCTCGTCATGTGGATAACCGTCGGTACATTGCTCATGACAGCTATCGGAGTAATTCTCTCAAGCGGTATACTCTGAGGTCTCGATTTTATATTTTCGAAAGGAGTGGTCCGAGCTATCAATAGTCGCCCTCATGGTGGACGTTGGGGCGGAGGTGGTGGATTCGGTGGTGGAAGTTCCGGTGGTGGTTGGGGTGGATTCGGTGGTGGCGGGTTTGGTTGAGGCGGTTCGAGTGGACGTTGGTAAAATAGAAAGAATAAAAGTCAAGACTCTTCCTCCTATAAAGAGTACGCTCTAGCTTTGAATTCTCGGGGAAAGTCTGGTACTATGCTTGTAATAGAACTCATGAAAAAGGCATTTCTTCTCATTCTCCTCGTCATCTGAACCTCCTTGTGTTTCGATGCACTAGCGCAAAGCTGGTCATTTAGCTGTACAGGTGGGAACTGTCTCAAGGCAGGAGTCGATGCAGCAGGAAATACCATTGGGAAATCCTCTGGAGTTATCACCAGCAAGAGTCTTTCTCGTGCTATTCAGGATATCGTTATCTACTTTTTGACCTTTTTGAGCCTCCTCGCTGTCATCTACGTGATGTGGGCTGGTGCTCAGATGCTCCTCTTCCCCGCAAGTGAAGAATCAAGTGAGAAAACAAAAAAGATTATTGTGTCAGTCATCGTTGGTATAGCCATTATCTGGTTTGCATGGTGGATTGTGAACACGCTCTTCTACGTCCTCAACAGCGAACAAGTCACGGCGGATACATGGATTCCTCGTGCTGTTGCAGAGACGCAGATACGCAACGTCGATTTCACCACGTATAGTAATAAAATCCGAGCCCTCAAAAGCCGTATTACGTCTTCGTATAGTCCAGAAGTCACCGCTGAGCTCAATGTACTCATCGATGGCGCCTACGATCATCTCCCTGATCGTGCTGACAAATACGTCAATAAACAACTCTACGACCGGGTAAAGAAAGCTATAGCTGACTACGACCTCCATCGAGAAGAAATCGATCGAGGTATTCTCGAAAATGCGATTGACGCTTTCCTCGAGCAAGCACAAGTGTTCTCTATTCAGGGAACTATTTCTGCCACACCTCGTGATGGTGATGCTCCTCTCTCGGTGACACTCGAAGGAAAAAATATCATCGATACTAGTGGTACAACTATACCAGAAACCAATTTTACTTGGTGGCTCCGTACTCCAAATGGACCACAAGTACTCGGACGTGGCAAAACAATCAACTACATTTTCCAAGACGAAGGAACATTTACTGTCTACCTTACTGTCAATTCTGCGAGCAAAAATAGTCGTGGATTTACTGATGTTATCAGTTTCGAAGATCAGGCTACTGTCGAAGTAGGACAAGCAAAACTCAAGCTCATTGTTTATTTCAATGACCAACTCGCCTATGAAGGAGTAAAAATCCCAACCCGTGAATCAGTCCAAAAAGTCCTCATCGATGCAACACAGACCAAATTTGCCTCAGGATATACTATTACAAAGACAGAGTGGGATTTCGGAAATGGCAAAACAGTCATCCGAGAAGGTATGCCCATTGTCGAAGCACAGAACTATAAAGAAGGAGATTTTAATGTAAAAATCACACTTACTCGAAATGATGGTGAAGTATTTACACGAAGCATCCTCCTCAAAGTCGGTGACCCTATTGCCTCTATATCTGTGAATAACAAGGCACCAAACAAGGGCGATAATGTTATTTTTCAGGCAAAGAAAGTAACACAAGAAGGCGTCACATACTCTTGGGAAATCCGAAAATTTGGTGTCGAACAACCAATATCGACAGCTACAGGACCTCGTATGGAGTACACTTTCCGAGAAGTAGGACGATATAGCGTCGGCCTCACTTCAGCAAAGGGTGATACCAGAGACAAGGAAACAATGGAAATCAATATAGAATCTCGACCGCCTGTTGCCAGATTTAATGCGGACCAACTCGGAGCCGAAACACCAAACATCTATGTTCTCGATGGAACCGCGACCTATGATCCAGACTATCCAGATGATCAGAGCTTGAAGTATCAGTGGTTCGTCAATGACAAACCCGTACAGCTCAGCAATACAAGCTCGAACAATAGTCGAGGAGAATACACATTTGACTCTGTTGGCTCAAAACAGGTGGAACTGATTGTGACAGATAGTGAAGGAAAAACAGCATCATTTAAAAAAACTATCACGATCAAGAGTCTTCTCTCTATCCAGCTCAATATCCGCCCTCAAGTAGTAAAACGAGGTGACAAGGTGATATTCTCTGCTGCAGCACCAAATGCAAAAATCTACGAATGGACACTTGGTTCAAAAGACACAGCCGTAACAGAAACAGGACGATATGTGAGTAGTTTTGATGTGTCTGGAACATACAATCTCAATCTCAAAGTCACTGACCGAGACGAGAATACAAACAGTATGCAGAGAAAAATCTACGTCGTCGATGGTGATAAACCATTTGCTGTCGCTCAGATGTCGACCAAGAGTCTCTTCACGGAAGTACAACAAAATGCATGTAATGGACAAGAAGCACTCATAGCCGACCGCGTAACACCAGTGTCTCTCACGGGTGATAAGAGTGTCAATGTCGGCGGAAAAACAACAGACCTCACCTATTTCTGGAAAGTCGGTCTCAATGCCAGCTCAACCCAGAAAAACTTCAGTCATACATTTGACGAGCTCGGATGTGAAGAAATATCTCTCACAGTCACCGATAAGAAAACTGGCGCATCACATACCTCAAAAGAATGGGTAAAAGTTGTCAATATCCCTCCTCGTTTCTCAGATATCGATGTCAAAGTAGAAAATGTCGATCAAGACCCTATGCGTATCAATCTCCGCATGGAAGGTGCGAAGGACCCCGATGGTGTCATCCGTTCATATACATGGTATTACTATACAAGCACAGATGAACAGCCTCAGGGATTCCGTATCACCACAAAACCAGAAACCAGCTTCACGCTTCCAAAGATAAATGGTCGATACTATTTCTCTGTTGTCCTCGAGGATGCCAATGGTCTCCGTGTCGACACACGAGATATTTCAGAAAATAAATTCTCAACACCAGACCTCCTCGTCAATCAAAATATATCAACACCTATTATCGAATTTAGGGCAAGTACACCAGATGCCAAATATGGCGATCCTGTCGAACTCACTGTCACAGCAAAAAATGCTCTCGGACAGGATATCACAAAAGTGGTCGAATACCGTTGGGATGTCGATGGTGATGGTTTCTACGACATAAAGACATCAGAAAATGTCCTCAGTTACAAATACACTGTTCCGGGTGAATATCATCCAAAAGTAAAAGCAACTCATCGTGGACTGTCGACAACAAAATTTATCACGATAAACGTCACTAATCGTCTCATTCCTCAAGCACAAATACAGGTGATAGGGGATAAAATCATAGCCTACAATACCTCGACAGGTATCGTTCAGAGCGTGTCTTGGTTTGCTGACAACGTCAAAGTATCAGAAAACAAAGAATACCTCCTCTTTACACCAAATGCAGGTTCGTTTCCAAAAAACATCCGCCTCGAAATCTCAGATGGTATCGACAAACAATCTGTCACTATTCCTGTCGAACGAAATCCTCAAAATAAAGTACTCGTACGAAAAGCAAATCGTCCTCTCGTTGTACTCACCAATGAAAATAATACTGTCGCTCCCGTTGGCGATGATGTCATATGGTCAGATCCTGTGAAACCTCTCTTTTTCTACCTCGGTGAATCAGAATGAGCTATTCAGTACTATGTTATAGACAATGACATCGATGTCGACACAGACCTCTCTGGAGGCAAAAATGATGATGCAGATAACCGAGGAACAGCCTCATACCGTCTCGGTCGACCATATCTGGTCCCTCTTGGAACCAAGCGTGTGACTATCATGAAATTCCGACTCCTCGGAAGCGATGGAAAAGAACTCGATTCTCGACAAATTCGTGTCACTCGCTCATTTATGGCACAAGTAACTGATGCCAACAATATTACTGGCGTCACTCCTGGTAAAACAACACAGACATTTAATCTCTCAAAAGAAGATAAAGCACGTCTCGATAGACTCACAGTTCTCGTGAAAAATGTCTCAGATGAAGCAACAAAGAAAGACCTCCTCCGTTATGTCGATCAACTCGGTGATATCTGGTATGATCGTGCTGATCGTGCGGAAACACTCCTCCAATTCTCACGTGCAGTAAATGATAGCGATGTCGTCAATGCCGATTTAAAGACTCGCATTCTCGAACAAATCAATCTCATCTATACACAGGGACAGCAAGACGCAGAAGAAAAAGACCTCGCGCGTACTATGCTCGCAGACTTCTTGGCAAAGAGCCCAAATAAGAAAGAAATATTTGGAAATGGTACACCGGAAGACTCTGGATTACTCGGTCAGATTATCGACAGTCCTGAATACTATGAGCAGAACAAGAAACTCGTAGAGAGAATCTACAATGAATACGTAAAATTTGATACAACGCTCTCAGATGATGCAAAGGCTATCATCCAGGAAAAGCTCATATTCCTCGCTGGAACACCTCCGGTCGAAAAACCAACAACACCAGTTGACCCAACAGTTATAGAAGAAAATCCAGGAACAGGATTTATGGCAATGATCCAAGAAAAACTCAGCACTTTTGGTATAACAGGATCTATCATCCTCTGGATTATCGTGGCAATCATTGGTCTCTTTGGTATGATATTTGCTTGGAGCAAGATGGCAGGATCGAGACATATCAATGAAGATATAGCTCCTCCGAGCAATAAAATCCCTGAAGTAAAAGAAGCTCAAACTGTTGCTCCTCATGATGAAACTACTCCTGATTGGCTCAAACCAACAGAATCACCATTTGGATCAGAGGATGTCCTCGCAAAAGAAGTCAGCCAGGCGACACAAGAACAAACAACGACAACACCAGAGTGGATGCACGAAGAAGAAAAACCAGCAAGCGCGCCTTCGACACCTGAGACATCTCCTGAAACTCACGATGTTCCAGATTGGCTCAAAGACACTCATGAGACATCAGTGACAAATTCTACTCCGAGCTGGCTTACTGAGGAAACTCCCGCAACACCAGTAGAGGCACCCGTGCCTGAAATGCCTCAACCAGTAGAAAAAATCGAAGATGAATCTCATGCAGATATCCCTGATTGGCTCAAGGGTACGGAAACAACAACACCAACAGCAGAGACCATTGATACGCCCTCGGCTCCAGAAGAGAGTTCGACTGTAGCAGAAACAGTAATAACTACACCAACAGTAGAAGAAAAAACTGAAACTCCTGTCGTGCACGAAGAACTTCCCGATTGGCTCAAAGGTGCGGAAACTCCATCAGAAATATCAGAAACAAAAACACCAGAAGCAAATGTTTGAAATACTGATATTGTAGAGGATAATACAGCTGTAACTCCATCTATGGAAACCTCAGAAACTCCTGCTGCACCAACAGAAAAAAAAGTAAAAAAAGATAAATGGTCGGAAAATAAGCACTGGAAAAAACCAAAAACAGCGAGCAAGAAAACAACAAAAACAGAAACAAAATTACTCGAAGAAGGTGATCATCTCATCGGCCCTGCATCAGATTTACTCGGTGACCCAGAACATCTCCTCCAGGACGATTCATCTCCATCTCAAAAATAATCTATGCTTTTCAATAAACCAACTCCTCCGCCAGAACCAACAAAGAAGGTAACCAAATCAGGGTTACTGGGGAAGATTGTGAATTATACAGCAAATGATCAGGACTACGTCGCACCTCTCAAAATCACAAAAACACCAGAAAAGAAGAAACCAAAAAATATCTGGGGAAGCATAAAGGCTGCACTCACTATCCTCGTGACATTTTACGTCATGCTCTGTGCGTTTGTGCTTTTGAATCCACAGTATGCACTCTTCTTCAATAACGTTCTCGGTGTTCAATACCTCACGATACGAACGATTCTCGAGTATACCATCTATGTTGTCTACAGTATCTTTGGTATCATTCTCGGAAGTGGATTCCTCTTCTTTGGATACCGTGCGCTCTCTATTCGTACAAAAAGCCGTGCAAAACGTACCAATATCTGGCTTATCACGACATTCTTCTGTCTCGTATTTTTCGCAAATATAGCACTCTTCGCTTGGACCTACGATTGGTTCCGCAAGATTGATTTCGGTAATCTCGATGGCCGAGTCATTGTCTATGACAATACTATTTTGAAATACCTCAAGCCGGGTGATGATCAGTCTCGTGCTGTCATCGATCTCGATGCAAAAGTCGGTCCTCTGAACGTCCGCTACGACCTCAGTGCCTATATCAAAAAAGTGGCTCGTATTGAAGGTCTCCTCCTCACACAACCATATACATTTGAGATTGATTACAATGGTGACAAACGTCTCGACCGCGGTTCGGGACAGAATAATTACCTTGATCAGCCTATCAGCAATATCGACTATGCCCCTATTATCGCTCCTGAATTTGCCTACGATACACCAGGAAACTATACACCAGAAGCGACTATAAAGGGTATAGATGTCGGAGGTAAACCTATCACCCTCAAACTCGAACTCCCAACTATCTCACTTCAGAAAATAGTAAAAATCGGACGAACAAATCTCGCAAATGGTGGTATCCAATATACTTTTGATGCATCAGACCTCTCTGACCTCGGCCAAGTACGCTGGTCTATCCTCGATAAATCCACTGTGACAAAAGATGGATATCAATTTTCTCCTGATAAGATTTTTGAAGCTCCGACGATGATATGTCTCCAGATTTTCCGTGGTCGAGCCCCTATCTCAAACAACTGTGATTGGAAATTTGTCACTGAGGAGACTACAAAAAGTAATATCCAGAATACAGATATCACTATCAAGCTCGATCCGATTAATCCCCTCAAGTATCAATTCTCTGTGGCACCAACAACCACCCAGGGTGAGATCAAAGCCGTCCGTTGGTTTATTGATGACAATCTCTATGTCGGCAAATTTGATTCTGGTTTTGAGAGAATTTTTGATTACACATTCAATAAACCAGGAACATACAAAATAGAAGTCGAAATAGAAGACACTCTCGGTAATATCGTCCGTGTTGGAACACCAGAACCAGTCTATACTGCTGAAATGGTCGATCTCAAAGATGGGTATACACTCCAGATAACTGACGAAGAAGGAAACACTCTTCACAAAGACACGTACGATAAATCAACTCAATCATATCTCCTCCCTGATTTTCCAGTACCAGGAATTCTCTCTCTTGATGCAACTCGTATTCGAGCGAATTCTCCACGTCTCCGTCTCGAGAAAGTCGAGTGGGATAAAGATAATGATGGAAAATACGAATCTGAAGGGTTTACACTCGATCGCGATATACAAGTTCCTGGTCGCTATGATATCCGTGCCAGATATACCTTCACCGATCTCTCTGTAGACGGCAAAGACATACCTATCTACCATCTCGATCGTGTGGCTGTTGTTGGTATACAAAAGGCGATTGATGTCCGTGTAAAAATCACACCAGACGACAACTATGCTCCAGCAAATGTCCGATTTGATGCCTCTGGTTCAAAGATTCTCAAAGGAGATATCCGTAAATTTATCTACGACTTTGGCGATGGAAAGACCTATGAAGGTGAAGGCGTCGTCACAACCTACCGATATAATAATCCCGGTGAATACAAGATAACAGTGACCGCAGTGACCAATAAAGGAGAGAAAGCCTCGAAGACCTATACGCTCGTTCTCAAAAAACCACAGGAAACCGTCCGCATCGAACCAAGTATTGCTTCTGGCATGGCTGAAGCCAATCTCCCTGTCACGTTTGATGCCGCCGTCCGAGGGACAGACAATATCATCACATGGGATATGGGCGATGGCACAGGGTACAAGACTGGTAAAAGTCTCGTCTATGAATTTACGAGTCCTGGTACCTATACGATTTTGGTCCGAGTACAGTACACCTCGGGCATAGAAGAATCCGATTCCATCACCTATATAGTTCGTTAATATGCATATCTCCCTCATCCTCGATTTCCTCTCTACATTTTGGCTCCCGATTACTATTACGAGTATAGGCGCTCTCTTTTATGGAAGTTTTGTGATGTGGTATGGCAAAGTCTCTGTTTCACAGGGTCTTGCTCTCTTTTTCACGGGTATTATCGTCATCACCTGTATTTTTCTTCCCTTTAACTGGTCGATTCAGAACTCTGGGAGTGGCAAAGAAATTTCCCTGTTTTTCTTTGATTTAAATGTCGAAGGAAATAACTTTATCAATGATTTCAAGAGCTATCTCGCTGCTCTCAATCTCCCCCAAGAATACACTCAAAATGCTATTATTCTCTTCCTCGCATTTCTCGAAGAGCTCGCAAAACTGACACTCTTGATTCTCTGTATCAGGAAGTCTTTGAGGCTCCCGGTTATACTCGTCTATGTCTTTGTCGTTGGAGCATTTATTCACCGCATGATAGGCGCAGGAAACTCCGACACAGTACTCTTGGCAGCTGGTGGAGCAGGATTTGTGGGACTGATTGTGCTTTGGCTCCTCCTCGGAAGTACTATCAAAACAGAGAGTGTCTCCGACTATATGTATAGCATCGCCATCGTTGCACTTGGTTTCGCTTTTGCAGAAAACATCAAGTATATGATTGATCTCGACCAGGCTGGTCAAAATCATGAAGCCATAGTGAATAACGCTTTGCTTCGAGCAATATTTTGATACCTCTCACATACATTCTTTAGTATGGTTTGTGTGTCGCTCTACGCTCGTGGTCGGTTTGCCTTCCTCCGTCTCATCGACAACTCAGGAAATCTCTCACTTGGTCAAAAAGCGCTCGGATGGAAAGGTTACACGCGTATGAAAAGTATAGAATGATTCTGGTCTGGTGTCTTCATCGCCAGTGCCATTCATGGCATCTACAACATCTATATTGGTCAAAATGTCCTCATTCCTTCAGTGATACTCATTATCGGGTTTCTCTTTCTCGAGCTTTTCGTCCTCCATGATCTCCGAAACAATACAAAGTACGGACATATAGAAAACTACATGCACTAAAAATATTTGCATTCTAAATTAGCACCTATATAATGTAGGTGCTAATTTTATATTTTATCCCCTTAGAATATGAATCAAAATTATACCATGGCAGCCCAAGAGCGGCTCCAAGAATCCGTCCAGTACGCTCAAAGCTCTGGACATACGACGATAGAGCCTCTTCATCTCTTACGAAGCATTTTGCATGCCTCTGAGAGCATCAATCAATCCCTCCTCGAACGCTCTGGTGGGAATATTCAAGTACTCAAAAACGATGTCGACAATGCTGTGTCGAAGTTGGCGAAGGTCAGTGGGAATACCGCTGAGCCATGAGCTTCCCAGGAGTTGGCAAAAGTCCTCCAAAGTGCTGAAAAAGCGATGAAAAGTATGGGTGATAGTTACACAACAGAAGAACATCTGATGATAGGACTCCTCGAATCAGCAAAATCACTCGAAACACTATTTAAGACAGCAGGAATAGCGCTGAAAAACTACGAAGAAGCCATGAAAAAACTCAGAGGTGGTAAAAAAGTCACCTCAAATACGGCAGAAAATCTCTACGAATCGCTCAAAAAATACACCATTGATCTGATCGACCAGGCGAAGAAAGGGAAAATAGATCCTGTCATCGGACGTGATGATGAAATCCGTCGAGCTATTCAAATCCTCGCTCGTCGAAGCAAAAACAATCCTGTCCTCATTGGCGATCCAGGTGTCGGTAAAACCGCCATTGTCGAAGGTATTGCTATACGAATAATCAGTGGCGAAGTTCCCGATGCACTCTTGTCGAAGAAAATTCTCACACTCGACCTCTGAGCCATGATTGCCGGGGCGAAATACCGTGGCGAATTTGAGGAACGACTCAAGTCTGTCATCGACGAAGTCGAAAAATCTGATGGCGAAATCATCCTCTTTATCGACGAAATCCATACGATAGTTGGGGCTGGTGCCAGCGAAGGATCGACAGATGCTGGTAACCTCCTGAAGCCCGCTCTTGCCCGTGGTCGAATCAAGGTCATCGGTGCTACGACCATCAATGAATACCGAAAATACATCGAAAAAGATGCTGCGCTCGAGCGACGTTTCCAACCAGTCATGGTCGACGAACCAAATCGAGAAGATGCCCTGACCATTCTCCGTGGTATCAAGGACAAGTACGAAACCTTTCATGCAATAAAGATTACTGACGCTGCGCTCGTCGCGGCAGTAGACATGTCGACACGATACTTGCCAGATCGTAAACTGCCTGATAAAGCGATCGACCTGATTGATGAAGCTGCCTCAGCCCTAAAGATTGGTTCCACCAGTAAACCAGCGGAAATAGACACGATAGACAAAAAAATTCACTCCCTCCAGATCGAGCGAGAAGCTCTTCTGCGTGAGCAAAAAGACCGACCGGAAGAGGGAAATAAGACACGCATTGTCGACATAGAAAAAGAACTCGCCAACCTCCAAGAAGAGCAGAAAAAACTCCATGCTGCCTACGAAGATGAGAAGAAAATGATGCAGGATTTGAAGAAAATCCGTGAAGATCGAGAGAGACTCATGCTCCAGGCAGAACAACTCGAACGAGATGCTGACTATGCGGCTGTCGCTGAAATACGGTATAAGAAATTGCCTTCACTCGACATAGAACAAAAGAAATTGGAGGCCATTGCTGAAGCCCGAAGACAAGACGGTCGTAGTTTCTTCCGAGACACAGTCGACATAGAGGATATTGCCGGAGTTATTTCTCGTTGGTCAGGAGTACCGGTCGGCAAACTCATCCAAACTGAAAATGACAAATACTTGCATCTCTTCGAACACCTAGAGGAGTCCGTGAAATGACAAAACCATGCCCTGAGGTCTGTGGCAGAAGCGGTCCAGCGTTCAAAGGCAGGACTCTCAGACAAGAATCGCCCCATTGGAAGCTTTCTCTTTTTGGGGCCGACAGGTGTTGGTAAAACCGAGACAGCAAAAGCCCTCGCTAGCGCTCTCTTCGATCACAGTGGCGCCTTTATCAGAATCGACATGAGTGAGTATGGTGAATCACATTCAGTCGCTCGTCTGATAGGCTCTCCTCCAGGATATATCGGACATGACGAAGGTGGACAACTTACCGAAGCCGTCCGCCGAAAACCCTTTTCAGTACTGCTCTTCGATGAAATAGAAAAAGCACATCCTGATGTCTACAATGTCTTTCTTCAAATCCTCGACGATGGTCGACTCACTGATGGAAAAGGTCGAACGGTCGACTTTCGAAATACCATCATCATCATGACCAGCAATATCGGCTCTGAGAAGATTATGGATTTCTTTTCGCCAGAAAAAGGTGGACACAATGTCGACGATATTCAGATGAAAGCTCTGAATGATATGATGATAGGACAACTCCGAAATTATCTCCGTCCTGAGCTCATCAATCGTATCGACGATATAATCGTCTATCGACCATTGGGCGACGAAGTCCTCCGCTCTATCATCGACCTCGAATTGGCGAAAGTGTCTACTATGCTCGCTGAAAAAGATATCTCCGTCACCTGGGACAAGTCCGTCCATGACTACCTCATGAAGCACGGTATCGATCCTCAATTTGGTGCTCGACCTCTCCGCCGTGCCGTGACAAAATACATAGTGAATGCTTTGTCGACAAAACTCCTTGATGGAAGTCTCCAAGAAGGAGGCAACGCAAAGATAAAATTTGACAAAGACAATATAGTGATAAAATAAAACATATTACTATAAATATAGTTATGGTTTCTGTCGCATCTGAACCTCTGGAAAGCAAGCATCCTTGAAGTATTTTAGTAGTTGATGACATACCTGAAACAGCCGCATTTTTCGCCGAGCAATTGCGAGAACATTTTACAAGTGTTACAACATCGACTCCAGAAAGAGCAGAATCCGCAGTCAGCCAATGAAATTTTAGTGCACTCGTAACAGATTTACGATTTGTAGGGAATAGAAGAATAGATAATGGTGTGGAACTGGCAAAAAAACTCAATTGACACTGTCCACCAACAGTCATACTCACCGCATGTGTATGAGCAAAAACCTTGTCTATTATCACAGGACAGGCAGTCCATACAGATGGTACTCCTCTCCTCCGCGGTGTTATGAAATGAAGTGGGATAGGTCCTCTTGTGGCTCAAATTCGTTGAGCCATGGCAGATGCAGAGAGATTACCAGAATGAGCTCGTGCTGAAGGAATAAAGAAAGTAAAAATACCTGAATTTAATAATGGAGAGGCTCCTGCTGAACTCACCAACTTGATTGCACTTCTGTCGGAGAAACTCAAAAACTATGTCAGAATAACTCGAGAAAAGCTCTCTGCATTAAAAGAAAGACATGGTTTAGAGGATTGGCCTTCTTGGAAAGCTATAAAAGTAACCGTTGAATGACAACTCGAACAATTCGCCACTTTCAACTCAGAACGACTCATAGGCAAAGGTGAAAAAGATACTCTTGATGCCATGCACGAACTCAACAGTAGAACCATCTTGCTGGATATAAATAGACTCCAAGTACCTGAGAGTGAAAAAAACGAAGAAGTTATGGGTATCATTCGAGAACTAAAAAATGCCCATGCTGGAATAGATACAGAAATACAATGAAGTTTCAAAAAAGCAGAAAATATCTGTAATCCTGAGTTCGATTTTGATCGTGACGTAGAAAAAATACTCGGGAAATGAAAGGCTCATTTAAAAGAAATTTGGTACCCGAGTAAATCAATGAGAAATAAAACACTACTCCGGAATCGTGGACGTCTTATTACTACATTTTTTGAGGGGCTACAACAACATTTCAATAATGAAGCGTGTGAGATAGATATACAAGCAATAGATGAAGATGATATCTACTTTTGGGAGGGTACTGAAAAACAGAAAAAACTTCAAGACAAAATAGGCTGGGGTGGAGGATATAGAATTAACATATATGTGAATACTTGGTGAGTGTGACAAAAATATATCGGTATGACCTACGAACAAGTCCTTGATGGGATCCGCGGAACTCTAGAAAAAATGTTAATGGCGAAGAGAATTTATATGGACCCCAAACAATTTTCCTATTCAGTTACCGAAAGTGAAAAAGGAGAAATACAAATAATGTTAAAAACTGTAGAACTAGATAGAGAAGCTTTGGCGAAGAAGCAGAAAGAAGCAAAAAAAATACAATCGAAAAGAATTGGTACTATGATGGTTGATGGTGGAAAAGTATATGTAGACAGCCTCAAAGTACCTTCAGGAGAAATGACATTACTATGATTTTATTTGCCAGAAAAAATAGGACAGACGGGTGGTACGTGGTCAGCATTGTCATATAATTGAGAACTTATTGTGGCAAAAGCAGGACAATGACACTTCAAAAATGAAGAAGTGATATGCCATTATCTGTTCAAAAGAGGAAAAGTATCTCTTCATGAAGCATACGAATTAGCAAGAAATGCTCTACGACTTAAGGTGGAGGATAAAAAAATGTTTGTGGATTATTACGAATTAACTGAGGAAGAGAAAAGAGAAGTAAGCGCTGAACAAATGGAAGAAGCAGATGGCGATCAAATGCTAGAAAAAACAATGGAAAAAATATCTGCATTGTTGCCAGAAACAGGCATAGAAACAATAATAGCAGACCCCTCAGAGTTTTATTCACCCAGTGGGATGTCATGGGTGGCAGTAGAAGACTTAGACGATCCTGAAATGCAAAAGTTCAAACAAGAGGAATTATGAGAAGGAAAAGATGAATGGTTAGATGTACAAGAATAGAATATTTTCTATACTAGCATGTATGCCAAAAGGTCTCCCCGCAGTGTCTATTGTGATTCTGATTTTGCTTTCTCTCGTAGGAATAGCCGTAGGAATCAATAATTATAGCGAATATAAATCTCAGGAACGCATTATTCACGGTTTTAGCCCCTATTACCAGGGTCTAGCGAAACAATGCTACGAAAGTGACAGTACAAACTGTTGTCTCGCTTCTGTGTCCAACATGGAGGCAAAGAAGGGTGTCCTCATACCTGGGACAGGATGTCCGAAAGGCATGACACAAAATATACTCCGGTGTATGGGGTCATACACCTGGTGTGAAAAGTAAAATACAATCAATTTACCAGAAATACAGAAACGGGTTTTTAGGACAACAACTGTTTGAGCGGGATGAAAACTGTAATCAGACGAATATAGTTTATAGCGAGTTTTGTTGTCCTGAATAGTTTTGGATACTTTTGCTACCAAAAGTATCAAATGAATCTTTTGGGAAATATATTAAACTTTCTCCTCCGGTGCAACAACTGGCTCTGGTTTGACAGGTTCGTCTGTCCAAGGATTTTCAGATTCGATAGTATCAAAGTCGACAGGTTGTCCATCGATGAGAAGTTCCAGAATCTGAGCACGAGCACCATCTGTCGCGATTTTGACTTCGAGTTTTTTCCCAGAGTTAAGACGACCCATGCGATCTATCGCCCACCCTTTGCCTTCTGGCACAAAGTATTGTTCTATCTGTGGGTAGTTTATAGTACCCTGTTTCTCTGTTTCAAAAACTGGCTGACCGCCCTTTTCCTCAACATATTTCTGATATTCTTGAACGACAGCTTCGCCACGAATATAGACACCAGATTTTGGCTCTGTGGCACTAAAAGAATAATTGGTTACACGATTATCCGCACCGAGAGTGAGGAGTACATAGACAGGTTGAGACGACGGGAGGCTCTTGGCAAATTCGACAGCCTTTTCACCACGACCGATTTCGTAGGCGAGGTCGACATAGTCGCCACGGAGGATATCTCGAGGATCGACAGGCATAGTGTCGAGGATGACTTGCTGACCATTACGTCGGAGGTCTTCTTGGGTGTAGACACCAGAAGCGAGAACGACGACAAAGAGGATGATGGCTCCGAGAAATGCGAGATGTTTTTTATTTTTCATAATTATTTTTTATGGACAAGAGAGAGGACTTTTCGACGAGATTTTTCGAGCCAGAATCCACCGACGAGACCCATCAGACCGAGGACCATAAAGAAGAGAGACCGATCCATGAGACTCCAGAAGAAATCAAAGTAGAGGCTGAGGAGGTAGACAGCTATCCAGAAAAATGTCTGAGAGATAACGTATGATTTACGAAGTGTCACACCCACCCAAACAGCTCCAGCGAGGAGTGCGATGTAGGCGACATTGAGACCGAGACGAGCCATATCAGAATAGTCGAGCACTTCTGTGACATAGATACCGAGAGTATAAATCCATCCAGTAAGCAGAACAAAGAAAAGGCCAAACTGTCTATATGCTGTGTGAACGGCAGTAAAAATCTTTGTCTTCCATTGGAGCAAGAGACCGACCGTGAGCAAATCCAAACCCATACCGAGTGACCAGAGAACAAATGTTTTTTCTTTTGGTTCGATACCCCACATGCCATCTCGGAAAGCAAATTCCAAGTGGAACCAGACAATATAGAGAAGAGTGTGGACAACAGAAAGAGCACCAAATGGGATGATGTAGGTAAACGGTATTGAGAGAAGAAACCAGGTGAGAAAGAGTCCTTTTAGATTACTTTCGAGGTGGTAGAGCTGTCCATAGAGAGCAAGCGAAGCTCCTATGAGGAGAACGCCGAGGAAGATGAGGCTCTTACCGAGAATAGGAAAGTCTTTCTTTATTTCAGAAAGGTAATAACCGCCAACGAGTGGGATAATTGGGAGGAGCGTGATGAGAATAAGCTTGGTAAAGTGCCCGAGAGATTCCCAGTTACTCGCAAAGAAGAGAATAAGTCCTGTTCCCAGGAGTAAGGCTCCGAGGACAGAGACGATCAGCGTAAAACGACCAGAACGAGCATCCCGCTGTTCTTCTTGTATATCAGCGAGCATAACCTTGTACTGCTTCTCTGTGATAATCTCACGAGAGAGCCAACGATCGAGGAGGGTGTGGATATTCATATATATAGTATATACCGAGTTTTCCAAAGAGAAGAATCTTTGGGAAAGTAAAATAGACAAATCAAATCAAAAAGTATAATATTATAAATTAATACAATATTTCTATGTTCGTACTCTGAGATGTTGGGGAATGGAAAAATTCAGCAATAGCACAAATGGACTTTCCTCCTGTTTCGACAGAAGAAATAAGAAGTCTTCAGGAACGATTGAGAAAGTTAGCAGATAAGGATGATTTTAGTATACGTTGGTGATTCAAATGAGTCAAAGAACCAAAAAAGAATATGAGATACAGGGATGCGGCAGCAGAGACAAATTTTGCAGCAGGACGACAGTATGGAAATTTTCGAGAGAAGCTCGAGAAGGTCCTGAGACCACAATGATACTGGGAGGCGAGAGATGGAGAGTGGAATGGGATATTTGAGGAAGGTCTGTCAGAATGGTATGATGATATCATAGACCTTGTGTTTCGGGAAATAGAAAAAATGACCCCCGAAGCATTGTTTTCGCTCACAAAACAGGGATTAAAAAACCTCTGCCAGTGATTGAATAATAACATATGTAGTAGAAAACAAAACATAACTGCCTGACATCAATTGAGGAGTATCCCCCAGAATTTCCCTGACACCCTGTGGGCAGATGTATTAGAATACGCGGAAATTCATATACGATTAAAAAAAATAGATGCCATCCCTGATGTGGATCTATGAAAAGAAGAGATTTTTACATTTCGATCAGTTGGATGGGGCATGGAGACATACGACCCCATGAGTGAATTTTTGGCAAGATGGGATCCGAGTATGAATGTATACTACGATGAAAATTGCCCTACGCGAACAGATGATTTTGCGAGAAGAATGAAGCCTGTAGAAGAAGAATATAGAAATGGTTGAGGAACTTATGTAAAAATTATTACAAAAAGAAAACTCTTGCGAGCACTAGAGTGAGATATGAAAACTTATCTCGCAAAAAACAAAGAAGGTCCTGTTTCGGAAAAGGCAAAAACAGATACCGAAACATATCTAGGTTCGCAAGAGATGATGCTGAGGATTATGCGGAGAGTGGAGGCCCTATTCACAGACTACTATTGAGCCGATCATATCGAGTTTCAGTGATGAATACAAGTAACCGAGGAAGAGAGATCAAGAATCCAAACAATACAATCAGCGCAAGGTCCAGTTACAGCAGATATGGGATAACTACTGCTTCATGTATTTCACGATTTTATACGTGACAGGGGTGAAGAGGGCCTCTATGGCAACCTTGAAAACGATATTTGAGAGTGCAAGAGCAAAGAGATCTGCATGTCACATAGTACCCAGAAATGCTATCAAACAAAAGACCGTGCTGTCGAACGTCTGTCCAACAAGTGTCGAACCAATGGTTCTCATCCAGAGCCATTTTTGACCTGTGATTTTACGGATAGCGAGGAGCGTCCAGGCATTGGAAAACGTACCAGCGAGATAGCCAAATATACTTCCGAGGGTAATACGAGGCACGAGTCATAAAATAGCTTCGTAGCTTCCCTGATTCTCCCAGAAACCAGCAGAAGGAAGAATTTGGACGACATAGAGAATCGCAGCATTGAGAACGATACATGCAAACCCGAGAAGGATGACCTTGCGGGAAACCTTCCAACCATACACTTCAGCAAAAATATCACCAAAGATATACGACAACGGGAAAAGAATAGTCCCCGCATCGAGGGTCAGACCAGCAAACTGGGTCATTTTTGTCGAAGCAATATTGGAGATAATCAATATGACACAGAAAAGTGTCACGAGAATCGTAAATCGAAATGAGTTCATAGGCGCTATTCTATTTTGTGTGCTGGTGAGGTCAAAAGAGATAAGGATTTTTAAGACAGAAACTGTCTGAGCGGGATGAAAAAAGAAACTGCTGAAAGCTGTTTATAGCGAGTTTTTCTGTCTTAAACAGTTTTGGTACTTTTTCTGCAAAAAGTACATTAATGTGGATATTTGACACTAGTGACTCTTCACCCACTCAACCAGAGAAGCAAGCGAATTGTGTGTAATGATAGACAAACCTTTCATATCCTGATATTTTGATTGAGAAGCAGGGATGTGAATGGTTTTGAAGCCGAGTTTTTTTGCTTCTTCGAGACGTTTTTCGAGCTGAGCAACAGGTTTTATAACGCCAGTGAGTGATATTTCTCAGAGAAATAGTGCATGATCAAGAGGTTTTTTCTGATCTGAGGACAGAAGTGCAGAGACTATGGCTAGATCAACTGCTGGTTCCCCTACAGAGAGACCATGGGAGACATTCACATACACATCATCAGAATCCAGATTGATTCGTCAGAATTTGGCGATGGTCGCCAAGAGCAATTCTACTTTTTGGCTTGAAATACCTCTTGCTGACCTTTTCGGGTAAGGGTATTTTGTCGAATGTGTCAAAGCTTCTATCTCCATAATAACCGGTCGGTTACCTTCGAGAGCGATAGTAAGTGCCGAACCAACTTGAGGTGTTGTCTTGAGGATGCCTTCTGCTGGATTCTTGAGATCGAGGAGTCCAAACTCACCCATTTCAAAGAGACCAATAGCATCTGTCGGACCAAAACGATTCTTCATTGCTCGGAGAATACGGTAGCTCTGGTATCTATCTCCTTCGAGAAAGAGAACGGTATCGACAAGATGCTCCAAAGTCTTCGGGCCAGCGAGATCTCCATCCTTGGTCACATGTCCTATCAAGATAACAGCAGTGTTGGTATTTTTCGCAAAGTGCATAAATGTCTCAGCGATAGACCGAATCTGAGCCATACCACCACTCGAACCGCCCTGAGATTCAGAATAGAGAACACTGACAGAATCGATGATGACAATAGGGTGTGGTGCTGATTGGAGAGTGGCGATGATATCTTCGAGGATTTCCCCGTGAAAGAAGTGAATATTTGGATTTGATACGCCGAGACGATGTGCCCGACCAGCGATTTGTTCCTCCCCTTCCTCGCCGGAAACATACAGAACAGGGGTATTTTCAGAAGCACACCACTGAGCAAGCTGAAGTGTGAGTGTCGACTTTCCTATACCAGGTTCACCCGAGAGAAGAGTGAGACTTCCGCGTACCAATCAGCCTCCGAGGACCGAAGCAAGTTCGACACTTTCGACACTGAGACGGGTATGAGATGTCGAACGAGGATTCAGAGTCACTACATCACCTTTCTTACCAGACACCTTTTGTTTCCCAGACACTTTGACCACTTCTTGTTCGCTTAGAGTATTCCATTGACCACATTGTGGACACTGGCCCGACCATTTGAGCTGAGTATGATGACAATTGGAACAAGTGAACATATATCCATTATACAAAAAAAGAGAGGAATTCCTCTCTTTTTGTTTTAAAAATTTCCACTAAACACGAAACGTGATCTTCATATCTAGGAAGTATCCTATGAAACCGGTAACAACAGTTGAAAAAGTACGAGCCCACACATAGTGAAACGCGAGGAAATGAACAAGCCCGTAAGTGATAATGAGAACTGCGAGGAAAGAATAAAAAGCGATGGTCATAAATCTGACGTATCCGTGCTTGAAGTGTGTGTTTGTCTTGAAAGTATATTTTCTATTGGCAAAAAATGCAGCAACAGATTCTATCACAAAGGCAATTCCGGAAGCAACGAGATAATGCATATGTGAGAATCGTACAAATACCCACACGAGGAGGAGATTGAGCACGAGCATGATAGCACCTATTGTCACATACCGTACGAACTGTACGAGACGTTCGTGTTGGTGAGAGAAATGGAGGAGAAATTGAGACATCTTCAAATTTATGCTCATAATTTAGCATATAAATTTAAACATGTCAATATTTATTTTGAAAAGTCGATTCTGGAGAGCTTTGTGAGGTATTTTTCGTACTCAGAATGGGCATAATTTGGCATGCGTTCGAGTGCTATTGGGCTCCACACTTCCTCCACAAAGCCAAAAAAGTCTTCCCGCAAGATATCGAGAATAACATTCTTTGCTCTGATATATGCTGGATGGTCTATTTGAGACACATGGTTGTACACATCCAATCCTCTATGAAAACAATATTCAAAAGAATCGGCTTGTGGAAGTGCTAGACCCTCTCTGTAGTTCTCACTCGCCAGATAATGAGCCACAAACCCGTGAAAACTATTTGTCCCATCAACGAAATTATCGAGCACTCTCGCTATCATACCAATAGGACTTGTCTTGTCGAAATCAATGTTGCCTGTGAAAAGCATCTCCTTTGCCGGATCAAAAGCACGGTAGAGTATCTTATCTTCCAGAGAAAATATCTCCTCCATGACCGCCTCTTCCCTCTTTTTGATAAGCAGGGCGAGATTTGGATGTCGTATTTTATCTATCGAGGTCATATCAGATTGTGTCGTCTGTGAGTCAACAATTTCTGGGATATCGTGGATCCAGAGGGTTCGGATGACCGCAGCTTTTTCTTCTTCTGGAAGAGGTAAATGCTCAGCATAGAGAACCATTCTCTTGGTATGCTCATCAACAGCATCATCAAAAATATGATCGAGATGAACATCTTTGAACTTATATCGTTTCACAAGAGCCCCCAGATTGATGTATTTCTCTAGGTCACTCGGAGGAACGATAGTATCTATTGTTCTGTTAAAAACAGTTTTAGTAAACGGTGTTTTATATTTTCGTGGCATACAGAAAGAGTATACCAAAAAGTATCTCGGTCAAACCTATTCGAAATCTTTTCTCTCAAAGAAATCACGCTGATGCTCTTGCCCGAGAGGGTGTGCCGCATGTTTGATGGCGCAACTATAGAGTTCCATCTGATTGACGACTGCTTTTGAGTACCCTACAATCCCATTTGCATACTCACAATAGAGACAGTTGATTCTCTGCCAGATGGAGAGCTTCCCGAGACGAAATCGGTCTAAAATAACATATTTTTTTCGTTCGATGAGAGGGATTTCCATAATACGAAAGTAGATATTTTGAAACTGCCAGATAAATACGTCCAGAATAATAAGTGGCAAAAGGCACGCATATGTAGAAATCGTAGCAATAATATCAAAGATTATGTTGGTCTTCGCTATGTGGGCATTTTTGCCTGAAACAATAAAATTATTCATGTGGAAGAGTATAGAAAAGAATGATGTTTTACAAAAAAATAGTACTTTTCAGTACTATTTTAGGATTATAAATGGTGCCCAAGAGTCGTAGATTTTGATAAAAACCGCAGACGAACCTCCGAGGTTTGAGAAAAGAACAACAAAAAACACTCAATGATGAGTGTTTCTGATAATACAAATGGTGCCCAAGAGAGGACTCGAACCTCCATGCCTTGCGGCGCTACCACCTCAAGGTAGTGCGTCTGCCAATTTCGCCACCTGGGCACATTGCAAGGTGTACTATAAGAACTTTTTTACTTTTTCAAGTTTTTTTCTTCGTCTCCTTTCTTATTGAGATACTCGTGAATTATCTGAGCTGCTGCATCCTTTCCTCCGAGACCAAAAGCTAATGCAAAAGCGAGACTCGCAGAAGCCACAAAACCAATCAATACAGAACGAATGAGATAGTCAGGAATAATCTCTATTGCTCCTGTGTTGATGAGATTGATAGCAATGGTGAAAGTGAAAAACAAAATAAGTGTTCGGGCAATTTGTGCCAAAATAGCAGCCGTACGAGGATTTTCGAAGTGGACAGCATTGTAGACAATGGTGTATCCTGTTCTGGATGTCTGTATACCAAAAAAGGTGATAAGTAAGGCAAGGAGAAGGTATGGGAGATAAGCGACAACACTGTCGAGAAACTTCTCGAGATCACTATAACCAGCCTTTTCTACCGCTGCTCGGAGAAAAAGAAGGAATACAAAAACAGAGATGTACTTCCCCATCGCTCTTGGAAGAGGATCACGACCGATACGAGTCGAGTGTCCGAGAAATTTATGAATAAGTTTTTCTATTCCTGTGAAGCGGAATACCCAACCTATGAAAAGATAGATAAGAAGAGATGTAACAAGGCCAAAAAGAAGGAGTTGTGCTGCCTCCATCATTGGAGATGGCTCGAGGAGGGTATAAACAAAAGTGGTATACATAGGGTCATTGTACATGATTTCGTTTGATTATGCAACTTTTGAAGCGTCTATCCGAGTTCCAAAATAATATCTCTGAGTTCGGCCGCTTTTTCAAAGTCCAAATTGGCAGCGGCGATATCCATCTCGAGCTCGAGACGACGGATATATGTCTCTCTATCGACACCTTTTGGAATAGTGCTGATAACCTCTTTCTTCTCCTTGAATCCGAGGTCTTTTATGCTGGAAATAATAGTCGTTGGGGTGATGCCGTGTTTTTCGTTGTAATCAATCTGTATCTTTCGACGTCGCGCTGTGATATCCATCGTTTCCTGCATAGAGCGGGATATTTGTCCTTCATACGAGTAGAAAATAACGTGACCGTTGGAGTTTCGAGCCGCACGACCCACAATTTGTATCAATGATTGGGTAGAACGAAGAAATCATTGCTTGTGAGCATCGACGATACCGATAAATGACACCTCAGGAAGGTCGAGACCTTCTCGGAGCAGATTCACTCAGACAATCACGTCGACTTTCCCTGTTCGGAGGTCTTTGAGGATTTTAAGACGCTCAATAGTATCTATCTCAGAGTGGAGGTAGTGAGCTGTCACGCCGTGTTCTTTGAGATATCCCGCTAGGTCTTCACTCGACTTCTTGGTGACAGTGGTAATGAGGGCACGTTCGCCACGTTCGACAGCCATTCTGATATTATCAAGGAGGCTCTCGACCAGCTTATCCATGGGCTCTATAGCGATTTCTGGGTCAAGAAGGCCGGTCGGACGGATGACTTGTTCGACAATAGGGCCACCACGTTCTATCTCAGAATCACCTGGAGTAGCGGACACACACACAAATTGTTTGATCTTTGACTCAAACTCGTGGAAATAGAGTGGTCGGTTGTCATAGGCACTTGGCAGGCGAAAACCGTTTTCAATCAGCATATCTTTACGTGATTTATCACCAGCAAACATACCCCGTACTTGAGAGAGTGTAATGTGAGACTCGTCGACTATCGTGAGAAAATTGTCTGGGAAATAATCAATCAGTGTCATCGGTGGATCGCCAGGTTGTCTACCATCGAGGTGTCGAGAATAGTTCTCTATCCCCTTCACATAGCCTACTTCGTTCATCATTTCGAGGTCATATTCGACACGAGTTTTGATTCTCTCGGCTGCAACAACATTCCCTTTTTCGACGAAATATGCCATACGTTCAGCGAGCTCAGCCTTGATAATGGGAGTGATAGCTTTGACATGTTCGACACTGGTCACCGTATGAGACGCGGGAAAGAGCATCAAATCAGAGACACTTTCGCGGACATGCCCAGAAATAGGTTCAACCACACGGATAGCCTCTATCTCTGTTCCGAAAAATTCGACACTATAATAATATTCTTTGCTAGCTGGAAATATCTGGAGTGTATCGCCAAGAACCCGAAACATTCATTGTTTAAAGTCGGTTGCAGCACGATCGAACTGGAGACCAACAAGATGATTGATGAGATCTTTTATGACATATTTTTGTCCTACCTCGAGACGGAGCACGCCTCAGATGTATTCTTCTTTGTTTCCAATACCATAAATACAGCTCACCGAAGCGACAATGATAACATCATCACGGGTTAAGAGAGCCTCTGTTGCAGCATGTCGCAGACGGTCTATCTCGTCATTGATGGCAGAATCCTTTTCGATATACGTGTCCGTTTTTTGGATATATGCTTCTGGCTGATAGTAGTCATAATAACTGACAAAATAGTGGACAGCATTCTCTGGGAAAAATTCACGAAATTCCTGACAGAGTTGTGCTGCAAGGGTCTTGTTATGGGCAATAATCAGGGTTGGTCTCTGCACTTTTTGTATGATGTTCGCCATGGTAAAAGTCTTTCCGGAACCAGTGACACCCTGAAGTGTCTGATAACGGTTACCCTTCTCAATACTTTGCACGAGTGCTTTGATAGCGGTTGGTTGATCACCGGTCGGTTGATAATTACTTTTGAGAGCAAACATAGACTATTTTTTTACTTTCTCCTGGATAATCTTGAGTGCTTGTACTTTTTGTCCATCAAGTCCTTCTGTGATGTCTCTCGGGGTAGGAAGAATAATCACATCAGGAGTGATTCCGAGACCATCGAGGAGGTCTCATGCTGCAGTCCTCCAGTGAGCGGTGGTGATTTTGATTTGTCCTCCATTTTCGAGCGGGAAAAGCTCTTGAACTGATCCCTTACCATACGTTTGAGAGCCAATGATTGGAGATTTGAGGTGGGTATGAAGGGCGGACGCCAGAATCTCTGCAGCTGAAGCAGTCTGACCATTGACGAGGACAAAGAGTGGGGTTTTTATATCTGCAACGCCATAAGAGATGTGTTGTTCTTGTATTTTTCATTCGACTGTTGCGACCACTTTGCCTGAACTGAGAAAAAGTGATCCCACATCAACTGCTGCTTGAAGTGTTCCGCCACCATTATTTCTCAAATCAAGAAGAATAGTAGAGTATTTTCCGGCATGTTTCTTGAGGACTTCTTCGACATCTTCGCCAGAGTGATCATTGAAAGAAAGAAGTTCTATATGCAGGATATTACCTATGAGCTCATCAGCGATGATAGGTATTTCGAGTTCTTGTCGAACGAGAGTGACTTGTTTTTTTGTAGCAAGGATGCTCGAAAAAATGTCTAAAACGACCGGCGTTCCTGCTGGTCATCGTATTTTCTGCACGGCTTCGTTCGCTGTTTTCCCATGCATGCTGAGGCCATCAACTGATTGAATCAAGTCTCCTGGCAGAAGACCTGATTTCTGAGCCGGAGAACCAGGCAAAACACCAGAAACATAGATACCATTCGGACTTTCCTCGACATAGGCACCTATTCCTTCAAAATCACCCTCTATCATCGTCTGAAAAGAGAGAAGTTCATCTGGAGAAAAATATTGTGTAAATTTATCGCCATAAGCATTCACGAAACCATGTATCATCTCGTCAACCAATTTTTTCTCAGATGGGGGCGAGAGGTGTTCGTCGAGAATATCTTTTGCTTCTCTGATGGTTTCTCCGAGAACTCCTCAGAAAGAGCTTTCAGAAGATGTTTTTACAAGGTTTTGAACAATATACATTCCCACAAAAATGAGAAAGAGTCATGTTAAAAAAAGAGAGAGGGTTTTGCGCATCATAGGAGTAGTCATTATCGTAAAATAGTTTCTTTTTTCCAATCTTTTTTGAACATTAGTTTTTTGTTAAAAAAGTATGCGCAGCTCTTTCTCAAAATGATCTGCCAAAAAGTGATGTGTGAAATAGATTTGAATCCGCCCATAAAGTATGATACGCTGTAAACATAAGTATGACGTCTTATAAGATACATAGTATAAAAAATTCAGAAAAACTCTCTTTTATAATAGAATGAGAATCTGAAGCAACTGTAACTCAAAAACTCTCAGGAGAGTGACACATTATACTCTCTGTAGAAAAAGTAGATACCGATTTATGAAACCTATTTTGTTTTGAAGGAAAGAAAGCAGAGGGGGGATTTATCGATGGAAAAATATCAGCAGATGATATATTTTTGGCGTACGAAATGCTCACAGAAGAATACCAATATAGTCTCACAAAACTCTATCCAGAAACTATTACAGACACGAAAAAACAAGAAAAAATATTTGAAGAACTCCGAGCGAGCTTCCAAGAAGGCGTTGTTCTCAAGCCAAAGAAAAACGTTGATACAGCAAAACTACAAGTCACAAAATATAAAAAATACCTCAAGAAACTCCTCGAAATCCTCCAAAAAAACCCAACAGGACAAGAAGCTACCATTTCTGAAATAAAGAAACTCGAACAGAATAATAATGCCATAGCTATCCAGCAAACACTCAAAGAGACCATAAAAAAACTCTCAAAAGACAGAAAGAGTCCCATTTTTCAAGAAATGAAGCCTCTTATGAAAGACATGGGGATGTTTGTCCCACCAGAAATATATTTCAAAGTATTGGAGAAAATAGGGAAAATTATCCAATCTTTCGATCCTCTCTTTCATCCCACAGAGATACACGCGCAGAGACATACAACGGAAGAAAATGCCTCACAAGAAGCAATACAAAAAGAATACGAATCTATACAGAATAATGATCATATTCATACCTTTCTTCGTAAAAAATATAGACCAAAAACCTCAGAAATATTTAAAAAAGAGTCAAAAAAATACTATATCTATACGCTTCTCAGACAAAAAAAAGGACTTTTCCTGAGCAAAAAAGGATTCAAAAGTCTTCAAAAAGCTGCCACAATTGCCCTCATTATCATGATATTTATAACTTGCCTCGCCGTTTTTCTGGGTTTATATAATACGCTTTTTGTTACTACAAATGCAATAGTTATTTTCCTCGGACTTATCGCGACCTCTCTTGTAATTCGGAACGAGACAGTATAATTTTTTCATGCTCCTCCTCTCGAGTCTGATACACTGTCTCTTTGCGGTTATTTTTTTCTTTTTCCATCGCTACATAGAAATGTCAGTAGTGATAGTGATTTGGATTATTTTCGTGTCCAAAATTATCCCACCACTCGATATCATTCGTCGTCCAAAATTTCTCAAACAAAAAGTCTCAGAAAGCGACGCTTTTGAACAATCTCTCTATATCAGTTCTGGGATTCTCTTCTACACGGCACTAGTGGGAGTTGCTCTCGGTATAGCCAATGCGTTTGGTCTCCCTGTCGATCTCATGTTATTATATTATTGTGTCTTCTTTCTGACCAGTGTGATATATGGTATTTATCTTTTGACCTATCCGAAAAATCCAAACACGTTTGTCCTTTTTCGAACCCACACCATGATAGCGAGTGCTGTTCTCAGCGCGCTCACGATGACTGCCCTTTTCTTTGGTCTCAACTCGATTGATATGCTTATGATGATCAATCTCTTTTTGCTCGCCTCCGGACTGGCAATAGTCATCATTCTCGACAGAAATATACCTCTTTCGGTGCATATTACGACAGTGTATTTCTTTATCCTCGCCACTGTCTGTCTCGTGGCAGGCACTGTATCGTTTTTTGAGCCAGACATATCAGTTTCAGTCCTCTTTGTTCTCGCTGCGCTTGGTTCTCTCTATCTCTTCTTTCCCACACTCCTTGAGAGAGTCTATAAAACAAACCATATTCCCCTTGTTACATGGCACTTTTCAAACTGTATACTCGCCTGTTCTTGGGCTATATTTGGCTATATATTCTGGTCACTTTTTTGGGGGCCTGAACGTGAAGTGATGACGATTATTCTCAGTCTCTTTTTCCTTTTTGGATTGTGGTTCTGGGTCTATGCGACAGAAGAAGAAAACCCCATATTTTTCTCCGGCATGATTGCTGCTTTGTCTACCTTCGTAGCGTACGGGATTTTTATGATTCTTCCTCCCCTCTTTTGGATGGTGGCGCCTTCCCTCTTTGTCTTTGCCGGAGGACTTATTCTCCTCTCTCGAACATTTAAAAACAAAAATCAAGAACTTATCTTGGCTGGTGGAGCTGTGCTCTTTTTGTGTGGGTCTGACATTGTTCTTATTTTCCAGAACCATAGCCTCCTCTCTCTCGCCCTGCTTTTCCTTTTCCAATCACTTATCTGGTACGTAGCCTACGAGATTTTTCACCGTCAGGCCCATGTTAAAAACAGAGCACTATAAACGATATATCCCAGATTTTTCACTCGACAAAGTCGTTGTCGGTGATTTTTATGATGAGGAAATGCAGAGAAAAATCCATCGATTCAAGTTTGTCCACAATCATGTCGATATTGTCTACTTTAAATCGCTCTTTTCCCAAATGGAAGTGGAATACCCATACATTCCTGATGTCATAGTCTACACTCCTATTAGTCTCCGAGATAGGATATTCCGCTGACCAAACCATGCAAAAATCTTGGCAAGTTACTGTAATGATAAACACATCACTACCCTCTCCCCTTTTCACAAGAACATCTTTTCGAGCCATCAATCACGAAGAAATAAAAACGAGAGAACCATGATACGAAACGAATACTCTCTTAAGGAGGCCTTTAAACAATGATTCAAAGATAAAAAAGTGCTCCTCATAGACGACATTATCACCACAGGCTATACGGCTCATACGCTCTGAAAGCTCCTCAAAAAAGCAGGAGCCAAGGAAGTAGTTGGTTATTTTCTCTCTAGTGAAAAAGTGGGCAAATAAAAAATTTGAGAAAAAGGAGAGTACTTGTATACTGACGTATCGCTTTTCTATGTCCAATACCATTGATCTTTTCTGAGTAACGACCCACAATCTCCGTGATGTCGATATCTCCTTTACCAAAAATTCCCTCACTGTCCTCACAGGCGTGAGTTGATCTGGTAAGTCTTCGCTCGCCTTTACGACCCTCTGTAATGAGGGCCAGAGACGGTATCTCGAATCTCTCTCGACCTATGCTCGTATGTTTATCGGAGGTATGTCTGAGGAGGCAAAAGTAAAAGAAATCAGAGGCCTGACCCCTACAATTAGTATCGAACAAAAAACCGTTGCCCACAATCCCCGATCGACCGTCGGAACGATTACAGAAATATATGACTTTTATCGTCTTATGTTCCTCAGTCTCGGTACTCGTGTGTGTCCACACGACGGCTCTTCGATGGAAAAAAGAACGCACAAAGATGTCATGGACTACCTCAAAAAGGAAAAAAACGGAACACGTATTGGTATCTGTGCCCAGATTCGCAAAACATTTGAAACAAGCATCGAACTTCGTGATTTTGTGGGTCAAAAATGATTCGTCCGATATCTCGTCGACAACCATGTCTACAATCTCTCAGATGCTCTTCCAGAAAAGATTTCTGACCCCTGGATTATTGTCGATCGTGTCGAAATTGATAATACTGACGCCACTCAAATTGATCGTCTCTCTCAGTCGATTTCTACCGCCTTTGAACACGGAGAAGATGTTGTCGGTATTTATCATTTTGATGAGGACAAAAAGAAGAAAAAAACTGTCGAAGTCTTCTCACGAGCGTTTCGATGTCCACTCTGTGGCTATGTCCCAGAAGTCCTCACTCTTTCCCATTTTTCATTCAATTCCCCTACTGGTGCCTGTGCAACCTGTCATGGGCTCGGTTCCCTGCTCAATTTCACAGAAGATTCAGTGATAGATCCAAACAAGACAATTGACGAAGGATGTGTCATGCCATGGACACCAGATTCATACTATTATTTTGTCCTTCAGGGTGCCTGTAAATTTCACAAAATACCAACAAAAATCCTCTATAAAGACCTCACTGATAAGCAAAAAAAGATTATTCTCCATGGTTCTGAAGAGCGTTTGTCGCTCTCGACACCACAGATGCAGAAGCCGTGGAATGCCAAATACCCAGGCATCATCCCCTACCTCAATCGTGTCTACCATGATCCTGACACGAGTGAAGCGCTCCATGAAAAAATCGACCCCTTTGTAGTATCTTCGACATGTTCAACATGTCACGGGTACAGAGTCGGGGAAGCCGCTCGCAATTCATTTATCGGAGGGAAGCATATTGGACAATTGGCAGAGCTCTCTGTCGAACAATCGATAGATTTCTTTGAAAATCTGAACCTCGGGAAAGAAGACACAAAGATTGCGGGCAATGTCATGAAAAATGTTCGCGATCGTCTCAAATTCCTCAAAGGTGTCGGTCTCGGCTATATGACACTGGCTCGACGATCAAACACACTCTCAGGTGGCGAATCACAACGTATACGGCTCGCAACTCAGGTTGGTACGAGGTTGGAGGGTATTACCTATGTCCTTGATGAGCCATCTATCGGTCTTCATCCTCGAGATAGCCGTTTGCTTATTGATAATCTCCGCGAGTTGGTGAACCTCGGCAATACGGTGATCGTTGTCGAACATGACGAAGATATCATGGGAACAGCTGATCAGATAGTGGATATCGGACCATGAGCGGGTGTCCACTGAGGGACAATAGTATTTCAGGGTACATACAAAGAACTCCTCAAATCAGGAACACAGACAGCTAAATTTCTCCGCGGCGAAGAAGAAATAAAAATCCCTGAACTCAAGAGGAAACCGACGAAATTTATCGAACTTCGTGGCGCTACAGAAAACAATCTCGAGAATATCTCTGTCGACATTCCTCTGGAAGCCCTGACAGTGGTGACAGGAGTGAGCGGATCAGGAAAATCATCCCTCATCAATAGGACATTTGCCCCTGTCATGCGTAATCTCCTTCATGGTACCCGAGATGCTCATGGACACCTCAAGAGTATTACTGGCGATGAACACCTCGACAAGGTGGTCATCATCGATCAAATGCCAATAGGGAAGACCCCTCGCTCCAATCCTGCAACCTATACCGGTGTATTTACCGACGTCCGTGATGTCTTCGCTCAGACACTCGAGTCACGAGCGCGTGGATACGGGCCAGGACATTTTAGTTTCAATACCAAACAGGGGAGATGTGATGCGTGTGAAGGGGATGGTGTTCGACGTATACAGATGCACTTCCTGCCTGATGTCCATGTCACCTGTGAATCATGTGGTGGTACACGCTACAATCATCTCGTACGAGAGGTACATTTTCATGATAAGTCTATATCCGATGTCCTCGCTATGACGGTCGAGGATGCTGTCGTCTTCTTTGACAAGTTCCCAAAAATCAAACATAAGCTCCAAACCATTCTCGAAGTCGGTCTTGGGTATATCACGCTCGGTCAGTCGGCTTTGACTCTTTCGGGTGGTGAGTCTCAACGTGTGAAACTGGCGACAGAACTGGCTCGAAAATCAACAGGGAAGACCCTCTATATCATGGATGAACCAACGACAGGTCTCCACTTCTCTGATATCCAAAAACTCATGTCGATTGTGTCTACTTTGGTCGAGAAAAATAATACCGTCGTCATCATAGAACATCATCTGGACGTGATTGCTAATGCTCACTACATTATAGACATGGGACCGGAAGGTGGCGAACGTGGAGGAAAACTTCTCTATCAAGGACCTCGAGATGGACTCCTGTCGGTCAAAGGTTCCTACACTGCTGAATGTTTAGCCGCATTTCTCAACCACAAAGAAAAGATAAAAAAGAAAAGATAAAAAAGAAGGATTTAATAATAATGCAATATGACAGAAAATGTACTTCTTTCCAAATCAAAAAATTTTGCATTACTCTGCATAGAGTTTTATCAATTATTACAGAAGGAAGGGGAATATGTTATCTCAAAACAATTTTTGCGCAGTGCGACAAGTATAGGGGCAAATATTCATGAGGCTGTTTCTGGTCAATCCAAAAAAGATTTTTATGCTAAAATTTGTATTGCATTTAAAGAAGCAAACGAGACAATGTACTGGATAGGTTTACTCAAGGAATCAAGCATCACTTCTCTCAATACTCATCAACTAGAAGAAGATTGTCAGGAAATTATAAAAATGCTTGCTAGTACGAAAATGACCACCGAAAGAAACTTAGGATATCAAAAATAGTCCTCATTTCTTCTCTTTTATTTCTTCTCTTTTATTTCTTTTGGAACAACATGTCGACATTTCAGGACTTTCTGGCTATCAGACGCCTGCAATGGCGAGATATTTTGTCGAGTTTCATGGCGACAATGTCGACGAAATAAAAGCAGCAACCAAATTTGCCTACGAGATGAAGCTTCCTATTCTCACGATAGCTGGAGGTAAAAATAGCCTCCTTGCTTTTGACGAGTATCCAGGGCTGGTCATCTACAATTCTTCAGAAGGGTATGATCTCAAAAATAGACAACTGACCGTCCTCTCAGGACAACCTATATGGGAACTCGCAGAAACACTCGAAACCGAACATGGAATTGATATCTGGCATAGATTTCAGGGTCTTCCTGGCTCTATAGGAGGTGCTGTGTTTGGGAATGCCGGGTGTTTTGGTCTCGAAGTATGACCCTATGTTACATCTGTAAATATCCTCGACATGCAAACAGGGGAGGTATTTTCCAAAACAGGTGACGAGATGAAATTTGATTACCGATGGTCAGAATGCAAGAATCATCCAGAATGGTTTATTTTATCTATTCAATTCGACATGTCAGAGCTTCGTGAGAAATACCATTCCGATGAAGAACCACTCCTGTGGCGTGAACGTGTCCAGCCGGTCGGTTTTTCGTGCGGATCATTTTTCAAAAACCCAAGTCGTGAAAATTCCGCTGGTTCTCTCATAGAAAGAGCAGGACTCAAGGGGTATAGACACGGTGGAGCCTATTTCTCAGAGAAGCATGCGAATTTCCTCATGTCTGACGGCACAGCGAAGTGGACAGACCTTGTCGAACTTGTCGAACTTGCACAGAAAAAAGTACAAGAAGAGTTCCAGATGTCTCTCGAGCCAGAGGTACGAATTGTGCGCCCATAAAGGATTTGTAAAATATACAAACAGTATTGTTACAAATAGTCAACTATGTGTTCATTGTAATATTTGAAATTCCATCAAAATAGCAGGTAATATATTTTAATTTATTACCTATGAATATTTCATTCTCTGAAACATTCAAAAAAGTAACTTCGGTTGCTCTTATTTTCGGTTTGGTGTTTTCTACACTGACACCAGCTGCTTTTGCTGCAGTGGTTCCAACTTTTGTTGCTACGGAAACAATTGCAAGTGAAGCCGTGGGGGCGACTGCGGAAACAGTTACTCATACAGATATCACAGCCAATGTCTCTGAGGTTAAAGCAACTCGAACAATAGATGTACAGTCTTTACCAGCAAATAGTAGTACAATAAAAGTTGGTACATGTACTATCACTTTTCAAAATATCTCGGGGTCTACATCTGATGAACTAGACTGTTCAGATGAGTCAGCTACTATAGACAGAAATACTGGGGTAGGAAATAATCCTCGCACTGCTTCTACTACAGCTGGCAGAATACGAGCCTTAACAAACATTTGATCATCAAATCACGGGACTCTTGTTGTGTCCGGAACAGGCACAGAGGCAATATTCACAACCAGCACTTCTTTCATCGAAAATACTGCAAGTGTTATTGGTTTTAGCGGAACAGCTGCGGGAGTTTCAATAGTAAGTACAAATTCTGTTACTTCTGTTATTCCAGTAAAACAGGAAACAAGTATTACCATAGGATGAACAATAGATATTGGCGATACCTTTACTGTTTCTTCTGGACCATTTGGCACTGCTAACTTTGTTGCAACGACAACAAGTACATCAGACGTTGCCACAGGTCTCAATGCTGCTATTCAGGCACATCCTAACTATTCTACACGAAACTATACTACCAGTGTCGCAGGAAGTGTTATCACACTTACGGCGAAAACCGCAGGTATATCATTTACAACACTCACACCAACAACCACTAATTTCCCATGAGTAGCGCAAGTTGTTACATTTACTCCTGCCGGTGTTGTTTCTGGTATGAACTTTATTGCTACTATAAATGGTTCAGATTTTACATGAACAACCACGACTTTAGCTTCAACAGTTGCAACCGTTACCGCTAATTTAGCTCCTCTTATAGTTGCAGCATGAGTCACATGTGTCGACAATTCAACTCATGTTACTTGTACAGCAAATGTGCCGTGAGTACCCTTTACTTATTGATCTGATTTGAATGATGTAGAAAAACCAGTTATTACACTCAATGGTAGCACCCCTGTTACAGTTCAAGTATTTGGAGCTTATTCTGATGCCGGAGCAACAGTAACTGATAATTATTATTCAGGTCTCTCAGTAAACACTTCAGGCTCTGTCGACACTAACACTGTGGGAAGCTATAGCATTAATTATAATGTAACTGATGGAAGTTGAAATATAGCTGAACAGGTAGTCAGGGTGGTAAATGTAGTTGATCAAGAGAATCCAAGTACAACAGACAATGTACCGTCCGCTTGGCAGACAGCAGATGCTACCATTACACTTACCTGTACAGATAATGTTGGATGTGATAAGGCCTACTATACAACTGATGGTAATGACCCTACAATACTTTCATCATACGTTGATGCATGATCTAGTTGGCAGTTTATGGTTACAACAGAAGGACAGTTTGTTGTTAAATATTTTGGTATCGATGCTGTAAATCAAGAAACTGTAAAAACTGCTACAAATACTCTCAAAATCGACAAAACAGCTCCTAATACAGTGTCTGTTTCATCTACTTCGGACAATGCTGATTCATCGTATGCAAAAACAGGAGACACTATCACAGTTTCATTTACGACTTCTGAACCAGTGAGTACGCCAACAGCTACTATAGCGGGCAAGACAGCTACTGTAACAAATGTGATTGGCAACGATTATACTGCGACCCACACTCTCACAGCTATTGAGACTCAGGGTGTTGCTGGCATTGTTATTAACTTCTCAGATGTGGCTGGCAATAGCGGAACATATACAGGTGACTCAACGGTCACTATTGATACTATAGCACCAATAATCTCTAATTTATCTTCTTGATCTCCTGCAATTAATTCTGCAGACATTTCATGGCTTACTAATGAGAATACCACCTCACAAGTAGAATACGGGATAAGTGATATTTACGGAACTTTTTCGTCTATCAATCCAAGTTTTGTTTTAAACCATAACGTTGCCATTTCTAGCTTAACAGAAAATACAAAATATTATTATCGTGTTATATCAGAAGATGCTTCTGGTAATAAAACGATCAGTTTAGGCGAGTATTTTACAACAGGAACAAGTCAAGAAAGAACTGGTAGTGTGGGAGGTGGCGGGCCTTATCCAGAGGAGATACAAAATTGAAATACTAATAGTGTTCCAGTTCCTAATCC
>CAZVRL010000006.1:0-38776 GCA_964630285.1 uncultured Candidatus Peribacteria bacterium
CGAACGATATGGTAACGTACACCCGGAAGATCTTTTACACGACCACCACGGATCATCACGACTGAGTGTTCCTGGAGGTTGTGTCCTTCACCACCGATATAAGCGATAACTTCATACCCGTTTGTGAGACGCACTTTTGCGACTTTACGAAGAGCCGAGTTAGGCTTTTTTGGTGTCATAGTATACACCTTTGTACATACACCACGTTTCTGTGGAGATGCGAGAGGGATATCGATACGTTCGAGATTGTTTCGAATCTGCATGAGCGCAGGAGATTTGCTCTTGCGGAGCTTTGTGACTCGAGGCTTTCGGATGAGTTGTTGAATTGTAGGCATAGTTTCTTTGATTTTGAATTGAGTTTTTTAACGTTTAGACCATTGGATACGTTTACGAGCTTTGTGGAGACCTGGCTTCTTACGTTCTACCTTGCGAGCGTCACGTGTGAGAAGACCCTGTTCACGAAGTGCTCCTTTGAATGCCTCATCAATCTCTACGAGAGCTCGAGCGATACCATGAGCGATAGCCTGAGCCTGAGCGCTCTCTCCTGAACCAGAAGCCTTGACAGAGAAATGATAGTCACCATTTCCTGCAGCCTTGATAGGAGCATGAACGACAGAGAGAAGGTCATCACGAGTAACGTATTCCTTGAGAGGACGACCATTCACTTCAGATTCTCCCTTTCCAGAGAAAAGTCTGACTTGAGCAGTTGCTGTTTTTCGTCGACCGATAGCGTAAGTGTATTTCATAAAAAGACAGAGGTATTATGAGAGAGTAAGGATTTCAGGAGTTTGTGCCTCATGGCTGTGTTCAGTTCCTTGGAATTGTTTCATGCGTCCGAGCATAGCATCACGGTGGCTATTTTTTGGGAGCATACCTGCAACTGCGAGCTTGAGAGGTTCAAATGGTTTCTTTGTACGAAGCTCACCAAGAGTTGTCGTTGTGAGACCGCCCATATACTGAGAGTGAGTATGGTATGTCTTCTGAGATTCCTTACGACCAGTTGTTTTGATCTTGTCGATATTGGTCACGACGACATAGTCACCGCCATCAATATGAGCTGAGTAAGTAGGCTTTGTCTTGCCAGAGAGTTTCTGAGCGACGACCGTAGCGAGGCGACCGAGCGTGAGCCCGTTTGCATCGATGAGGTACCATTTGCGTTCTACGTTGTTTGGAAAAAGTGTTTTCATAAAAAAGATACAGGGTGGATATTAGGCAACAAGTTCAAGAGTCACGAGGAGACTTGCATCACCGATACGATACTTGAGTGGAGTAACGCGAGTGAAACCAGAAGTCTTCTTTGTGTTTTTTGCGTAGTCAATTGCTGCACGAGAAGCAGACTCTGTGTAGAGTGATGCATTCAGAGCACGAATAGTATTCATCGTGTCTTTTTCTTGAGCAACACGGATAAGTCCGTGGACAAGAGGTGTGACAGCACGAGCACGTTTTTGTGTTGTTGCTACTTTACCATGAACGAAGAGGCTAGAAGCCAAGTTACGAAGAACTGCATCACGATGATTGACGTCACGTCAGTTGAGCTTCAGATGTTTTTTGGAACGGTGTCGCATAAAGGGAAATTAAGTGAAAAGTGTAAGTGATTTAATTGGTGGTCTAATCGTCTCCGAGGAGTTTTTTATTTTGTGTTGCGAGAGCAGCTCGTACTTCATCCATAGCTTTTTTACCAAAACCTTTGATAGATGAGAGTTTTGCTTCTGTGCATTTTTCGAGTTGTTCGACTGAGAGGATGTTACCATTCACGAGAGCATTGAGAGTTCGAGGAGAGAGTCCAAGGAAATCAATATGTGTGAAATTCTCACGGTGTTCAGTTGCCTGAGCATCTTTCTTTTCTTTCTCGCGGAGAGAACGAACATCACCCATGAATTCACTCTCGATGACGACTTCTGTATCACAGAAGATGTCAAAGTATGAACGGAGCATCTGAGCACCGAACTTGAGTGCGCTCTCTGGAGTGATAGAACCATTTGTCTTGATAGTGAGAGAGAGACGATCGAGGTCTGTCATGTCACCATAACGTTCGCTCTTTACTTCTGTACTCACGTTGAGAACAGGAGAGAAGCTTGCATCAACAACGAGAATCATAACATCATCATCTTCTTTCTTGAGTGTATCGATAGATTTGTAACCAACGTTCTTTTCAACGCGGATTTGCATATCGAGTTCGAAACCATCACGATCGATTTCTGTGATATAGAGATCCTTATTGAGGATTTCGACACCGCCTGAAGTTTTGATATCTGCTGCTGTTACCTTTCCTGCTTTATTCTTTTTGAGAGTAATCCATGTCACACCTGTGTCAGATTTGTCGAGAACGAGGCTCTTGAGATTGAGCATGATGTCGAGAACGCTCTCACGGAGACCTGGAAGTGTCGTATATTCATGTGAAACTCCTTCAATCTTGATACCAGTAACACGTGTACCTGGGATAGAAGAGATGATAGAACGTCGGAGCGCGTGCCCGAGTGTCATCCCATATCCTCGTGGAAGAGGAGTTATATCAAAGACTGACTCCAGTGAAAAATCTTCCTGTGCAAGACGATGCTCAGTAACTTTTGGGAGGCCGATGATAGTATGGAGGATGTGCATGGGAGAGGATAGATAAGAAGTAGAAACGACTTACTTGAAACTATTTTGAGTAAAACTCGATAATCTTTTTCATGTCAACACTCTGATCATAGTCTTGAGTCTCAGGGAGACGCTTGATTGTGATTTTGAATGCTTTTGGATCGGCATCAATCCATTCTACTGCTGATACTTTTCCTGACTGATTGTTTTTGAGGAATTCCTCTGACTCAGTCTGGAGAGTGCGGTAGAGTGGAGTGTCTTTGAGCTTTTCACGAACTTCGATAACGTCACCAACTGAAATCTGGTATGATGGGATATCTACCTTCTTACCATTGACGATGAAATGAGCGTGGCTGACAAATTGACGAGCCTGCATGATAGTACGAGCAAAGTTTGCCTTGAGAACAGCGACGTCGAGACGAGTCTCGAGGAGTCTCTGCATGTTTTCGAGGGTATTGCCGTGCATGCGAGATGCCTTCTTGAAGTAGTTTGAAAATTGTTTTTCAGAAACACCGAACATACGCTTGGTAGCTTGTTTTGCACGGAGTTGTTGACCGTAGAGGCCCATACGTCCGACATTTTTACCGAGGAGTTTTCGTTTTGAGTCGTTGAGAGTATATTTCTCACTTCCGAAGAGGTTCTTACCTTCGCGACGACAGAGTTTCTTTTTTGGACCAGTATAACGCATAAAATAATTTTTAGTTTAGGATTACAATTTACGAATTTTCTTTTTCTTCGTACCGTTGTATGGAACAGGAGTTTCATCAACGATTGAGTCGATTTCGACACCAGCAGCGACGATAGCGCGGAGAGCATTATCTCGACCAGCACCAACGCCCTTTACAGAGACGTGAGCACGTTTGAGACCGTAGAGACGGATAGCTTCTTCGAGACATTTCTCCATAGCCATAGTAGCAGCATAGGGAGTTGCTTCACGAGCACCCTTGAATCCAGCACGTCCACCACTGTGCCATGTGAGCACATTCCCTTCAGTGTCAGAGACGCTGATGTGGGTATTGTTGTAGAGAGCAGAAACGCAGATGACGCCTTGTTCGACAACACGTTTGGTTTTTTTATTTCGACGAAGTGTTTGAGCCATAAAAGTAAAGTAAGTGTATTATTTAGCAGCGATTTTTTTATTTGCGACAGTTGCTTTTTTCCCGCGTTTCGTACGAGCGTTTGTTTTTGTACGCTGTCCGTGAACTGGGAGGTTTTTCTTGTGTCGTACACCACGATAACAGTTGATATCTTGGAGCCCCTTGATATTTCCTGTGATTTCTCGACGGAGATCTCATTCGAGTGTGTAGTTCTTGAGTTCGTCTCGGATAACACCGAGCTCTTCTTCAGAGAGTGTTTCTACTTTACGATCTGTTTCGATCTTTGCTGCTTTGAGGATAGCCTTTGAGCGTGTAGGACCGACACCATAGATAGATGTGAGAGCGACCCAGAGGTGCTTGTGATTTGGAATGTTTACTCCAGAAATGCGTACCATAAAATTGAGAGAAAAAAGAATTAACCTTGACGCTGATTATATCGTCGATTTTTCTTATTGACGATGCGGACATACCTCTTGGTATGACTTTTGTTCCAACGAACGACGATAACATCGTTTCGTGGATCACGTTTTTTTATTGACGGGCGTACTTTCATACTGATTGTGCGACGTTATGACGATAAATAATGCGACCTTTTTCGAGATCATATGGAGTAAGCTCGATATCTACACGGTCACCATTGATGAGTGAGATATTGCATTTACGCATATGACCAGAGACGTGGCCAAAGACGACCATACCATTGTCACCGAGATCCTGACCTGAGAGAGAAACGATCTGCACACGATAACTCCCATTAGGGAGCGACTCGAGTACAGTGCCTTGAGCAAGTATTTTCTCTTCTTTAGCCATGAAATAGACGGACTTTTACGATATGTGGCGGCATAATAGTAAAAAAGTCGCCCTTTGCAAATGTTTTTTATAAAAAAATAAAATAGAAATAATGGAAGAAGAAAAAAATATGATACATAAGCCAAAAAATCAAATGTGAAGAATTTTTTGCACGTAAAATATAGTTTCAAGAATCATGTTAAAAATCCCTCTTTTTCCACTCCCCTATTTTTCCTCCACTTGTCCAAGTATTTGTATAATAGCTCGAACCTGAGTCTCGAGTGCATTGAGTGTTCCTATTTCTGGTGCCTGTTGATCAAGACCTTCTCGGAGAATATCAATATAGGCAAGGTAATTCCCCGCCATACTGAGACGTCACACGCGCACTTCAGAGCGATTATCTGTTTGTGCGCCATGTTCTAAAAATTTGACTGAGCTATCTAGTTCTTTCATCAATTCAGCACTCTTCGCTGTCTCACCACGAGCAATGAGTATGCCTGGTGTTGGTCTTCCTTCACGGTGTCTATAGCGGTTTTTATCGACAAATTCTAAAGTTTGTCTCTCGACATCCGAAAGCGTATCTGCTACACCGAACGTAGCCATGCCATCTATAAGTTGTCGAGTATTATACGGGAGACATTCCGCCAACAGAGCAATACGATGAATCGCTAATTCTTGAAAATGATTCGGTCGTGCCCAATCAGGAATATAGAGTTCTCCTGCTCGTTCTGGGAGCAAACCTGCTCTCTCTTTTTGCTTCATAGATTCGTCAAACGCTTTCATTCAGGCTTCATCCTGGACCTGACGAAGCTCTTCAATAAGCGGTATATATGCTTTGACGCGCTCCAACTGTGCTGTATAGTGAGCTAGAAATCTCTTTTTCAGGTCAGCACGAAAATCTGCTTCTGTGATTTTTGAGAGATTAAGTTTGTTTGTTGCAGCAGATTGTAGGAGATTCACTGTCGCGCCATCACCATGTCCGTAAAATGGATCAACATTTTCCCAGTGATTCTTGAACATACCCCTATTACTCTCTGGAGTCCACGCACTGTATGGTTGCTGATTTGGGATAGTTTTTCCGGTATCTCTTTTTGCCTCCTTCATTCCAAGTGATACAAATAATACTTTTCGCTGTACCTTATCAGTGACTACTCCGTGCTCTTGTCCGAGAAAAACTGATTTTGAGAGATCCATAGTGTCAATAAAATGAAATATTTTCTCTGGATGTCGCGGAAGGTCTACATGATTGTAACCAATATCTTCCTGACGGATGAAGAGTGGAGATGGAACTGGTGTTGTAGCTGGAGCAACAGCAGACGTATTTGTGGACATAAATAGGAGTTAAGAAATTTTACAATCATAATTTAACATATATATTTTATATGTCAATACACCTCTTGTGTGCTCATTACAATAAAATAAAAAGTAGATATACTATTTTTATGTACGATAATAAGCCATTTCACATCATCATCTGACTGATAAATATTTTTTTATTGTTCCTCGTTGTCGGTTTTATAGGATACTTCATCTCGCATGGACCTGCTCAGACCACCGAACAAATCCTCGAAGTATGGGCAAACATCCGTGTTTTTATCCAGCAGATTAGACCGTAAATGTATCTTTTGAGAATCGCTCTTTCACGACTCATACTATCTCCGCTTCATCGTCTTCATCGACGATGAAATCACCGAAGGCAGGATTAAAAGAGCGGAGGACGAGCTTGTCACCATCTTGAAGAACTTTTTTGATTTTTGGGAGGCCATTATGCACGACCATCACTTTATCTTCAGGATTGAAACCATTTTGTACTTTGATGAGGAGAAAATCTCCTGAGTGAATAAAAGGTTCCATGGAATCCCCTTTTGCACGCGTGATAAAATAGCTGTCTTTTTCTGACTGGACGATATGTCTTTTATCAATTTCGAGCTTCTTGCGAGGGTACTCTGCGAGAATACTCTTCCCTGCATTTCCACATTGTGCAAAACCAAAGAAAGGAATCACTAACTGATCTGTTTCTTCAAATCTTCTGAGGACCTGGTATCCACCAAATGGGCTCTTGGCAATATAGCCCATACGAATGAGTTGATCGATTTTATCGAGTACTTTTTGTGGATGGTCTATACCGACCGCTTCGCCGATATCAGCGAGAGTCATGGTGTATTCTTGGTTGTCATGGAGAAAATCCAGGATATCACGTTGTCGTCAGTCGAGAGGTTTCATAGGAATTGAGTTATGAATACTCATCTATTCTATTCAAAAAACTTTTCCTGGCAAAAGATTTTTCAGGAAAAGTATTTTTCTGTGAAACGTTGAAATATTTATTTCACAATCTCGACCATCACTTCATTTCTCTGCATCCATGGCGCACTGAGAGGAGGATTATACCCTGCGTAGGCAGGAGTTCAGAGTATCTCGATATCATCACGTTTCAGAGCTTCTATAAGGTCTGATTGAAAACGAGTAACGCGGCCATCCGTTGCATACCATGAAAATCTTGTAACAGCCATTCGGTGCGCAGGAATCTGTCGAAGTTGTACCGCTGGATTATTTGGTTTTGGAAGTGTGGCGAGGGTGTATTTACTTGGCATGGAAAATGTCACACGACGTACATTACCACTCCCCTGCTCCATAACTGGTACAGTCATAGCAACAGGTTCAGAAGCGGATTCAGCAACAGGAGCAGTCATAGCTATCGAGGCGCTCTTTGTATTATTTCAGAATATATAATCCGCAAGAAGTCGGAATCATTGATTGAGGGATACATCACGTGATCCAGTCACCTCGACTTCAGCAACGATATAGGGCACGTAGTCACGGATTTCGTAATCATCTCTTCGCTCGACGACAGTATAGGCGGGCTCCTCAATATTTCGGATGACAAGCCAGCTCCCGAGAGACCAGATAACGGCGAATACGGTGAGAGCTACTACAATATAGCTAAGATTCACATATGAGAAATAGGAAGACATGCAGTGATTATATGACAAAAACGAGGATAAAGAATGTTTTATGCTTTACCTTTCCCGTCCATACGAGCCAATCTTTTGGTAATATGATTTTCTACAAGTCATGCACCGCCTACTCCCGCTACAAAAAGTCATGCACCATATACCGCAGGACCAAGTGGCCCCAGAATAGAGGCAACAGCCATGGTCGTGAGACCAGTCACACCAATAACGGCACTTGCTGTATTTGCATTTTTGAGCCCGATGAGCTTTGCCACTCAATCCTGTGTTCTTTGCCACAATCGAGCTACAGGAGCGATAGTTTTCGCTCCCAAACTCGGACGAGGAGAATGAAGAATGGGTCCGTACATATTTTTATTATAAAATAGAAGAAATATTTGCAATAGAGTTTGTTTTTCAAAGTCCAAAGGTCCGGTACACTAATTGAGAATAATCTCTCTTTATGGATCTCCTTTCTCGAGTTCTCCACATCATCACGAATATATCATGGGCAGCTGATATAACAGCACTTATAGCTTCGGTGGTTTTGGGCACTATATGGTTTCACCCAAAAGTTTTTGGAACAGCATGGATGGAACTCATCAAGCTCAAACCAGAAGACCGAAAAAGCACCAGAGCACTCAATGCTATGTTCTGGAATATCCCTATCACGTTCATTATTGCGGCAAATATTGCTGCTTTCTGTAAACACTTCAAACACACTACTGCTGCAGAAGGTTTTCTCATCGGGTATGATCTGGGCCTCATCATCTGTCTCTTTCTAGCGATTCATTATCTCTATGAACAACGTCCGATAAAGCTCTATGCTATCGTAGCAGGCTATACACTTGTCTCTATGAGTGTTATGGGACTCATCATCGGTGCTATACTCTAGAAAAAGAATAGCAGAGGAGACTGAAAATGCGAAAAACTACAGAAATAAAAAACCCCACCGTTTGGTGGGGATTTTATAAATCGAGAGAGAACTATTCAACGTCTGGGACGAGAGCATGTGCTGAGTGAACTTCAGTGATGTCTGTCACATTTCCTTCGTAGTATTCTTCATCTGGCTCCAGATTGTTCTGGAAGTATTGGAGTGTTGGGATACGACGACCGATGATAACGTTTGATTTGATATCTTCGAGGTGGTCGATACGACGTTTGCTCGCTGCATCCACGAGGACTTTGACTGTCTCCTGGAATGAAGCAGCAGAGAGCCATGAATCTGAGTGAAGAGAGACTTTTGCGATACCAAGAACGAGACGCTGACCAATAGCTTGTTTTTTACCAGCAACAACGAGTTTTTTGTTGATATCATTGAAGATACCGATATCAGCCGTGTCTCCTTGGAAGAATTCTGAATCACCTGGTTCGATGATAGTCACCTTTGAGAACATCTGGCGGATAATACAGCTCACGTGTTTCGCATTCACTGTTTGACCTTGAGAAGCGTAGATTTCCTTGACTGCAGCGACGATGTATTGCTGAGCTTTTGCTGCACCAGCGACAGTCATGAGCTCTTCGACATCGATATTACCTTCACAGAGCTTATCACCTTTCTGTACGAGATCACCTTTCTGGACTGTTGTTTTACGACCAAATGGGATGACGTATTCGAGAGTCTGAGCTTCTGTATCAGAAACGTAGATGATACCATTTTCTACTTTTGAGACAACACCGCCTGTTGTAGCGAGAATCTTTTGCTTTGTTTCTGGATTACGAGCAAGCATTTGTTTTGCTTTGATAGTATCACCTGTTTTGACTTCTTGTTCGTAGTCATGAGGGATGTAGTATTCACGAGTTTCTGGTTTATGAGCACGAACAAAGATAGACGCAGATGTTTTTGTATGCTCAATCTTTGTGACTTCACCATCGATATGACTGATCTTCGCGAGGTATTTTGGAGTACGAGCTTCGAAGAGTTCTTCGACACGAGTAAGACCAGTTGTGATATCTCCTCCTTCTTTTGCGACTCATCCTGAGTGGAATGTACGCATCGTGAGCTGAGTACCAGGTTCACCGATTGACTGAGCAGCCACAATACCTACTGGAGTACCGATATCGACGACACGGTTTCGAGCGAGATCCATACCATAACAGTGCTGACAGACACCTTCGTGTGTTTCACAGGTAAGCATACTGCGTACTGGGATAGTTGGCATCTTGGCAGCGAGAATGATTTTCAAGAGTGTTTGGTCGATGATATCACCTTTTTTTGCGAGAACTTCGTTCCCTTCTGTGAGATCTTTTGCGAGAACTTTTCCGTAGATACGTTCTTCAAATGATTCCTGGAATACGACTGTTTTAGCTACTTCACGTTCGACTTCTTCGTAGTGGAGTGTTCCGCAATCCTGTTCTCGAACGAGAATGTTTTGGGCAGCATCAACGAGACGACGAGTCATGTAACCAGATTGCGCTGTTTTGAGCGCTGTATCTGCTTTACCTTTACGACCTCCGTGTGTCGCGATGAAATATTCGAGAGCAGTGAGACCTTCTTTGAAATTTGATTTGATTGGGAGCTCAATAGTCTTACCTGATGGTGATGCTACGAGACCTTTCATACCACATAACTGAGTGACGTTACCCCAAGAACCTCGGGCACCAGAATCGATGAAATGGTAGATATGATTTTCTTTTGGAAACACTTTTTTCATTTCTGATTCGATCACATTTTTTGCCTGACTCCAGATACGGATAGACTGTTCATATCGTTCATCATCTGTGAGGAACCCTTCATACGCCATAGACTGTATAGTACGGACCTTTTCTGTCGCTTTTTCGAGAATCTCTCCTTTGTTATCGGGAGTGAGCATGTCGCTCTCTGAGATAGAGAGACCTGACATAGTCGCATATTTGAAACCGATGTTTTTGATTTCATTTGCAACCGCTGCGGTTGCTTCTGTTCCGTGGATTTCAAAGATAGCAGAGAGAAGTTTTGAGAGTTGTTTCTTTGTCATTGTCACATTCTGGAATGGGTATCCAGCAGGAAGTGCTGCATGGAAAATCATACGTCCGTAGGTCGTATATGGACCATCTTTTGTGAGAGGAACCCAGTTACGTACACGAATCTGTGTGTGGAGCGTGATTTCACCATTCATAAACGCGATTGATGCGTCATCAAATGAACCAAAAATGTTGTCTTTGAATGAATCTGTCGCTTCTTTTGTGAGATAATAACAACCGAGAATCATATCCTGTGTTGGAGAAACGATTGGTTCACCATTTGAAGGATTGAGCATGTTTGCTGATGTTGCCATGAGTTCACGAGCTTCTCGTTGTGCCTCTGGTGTGAGAGGGAGATGGACAGCCATCTGATCTCCGTCGAAGTCGGCATTGAACGCCACACAGGTAAGAGGATGGAGATGAATAGCTTTACCTTCTACGAGGGTCGGACGGAATGCCTGAATACCAAGTCGGTGAAGTGTAGGAGCACGATTCAAGAGAACGTATTTCCCTTCGATGACTTCTTCGAGCGCATCCCAGACTTCTTTTGTATTTTCTTCGATGATTTTTTCTGCGTGTTTGACGTTGAAAGCGTATTCGCGTTCGATGAGTTTACCGATAACAAATGGTCGGAAGAGCGTGAGTGCGATAGTTTTTGGGAGACCACATTGATCCATCTCGAGCTGAGGACCAACGACGATAACTGAACGACCAGAATAGTCGACACGTTTACCAAGGAGGTTCTGGCGGAAACGACCTTGTTTACCCTTGAGGATATCAGTGAGGGATTTGAGTTTTCGCTTGTTTGCCATCGCGTATCCAGAACGTGAGCTGCGTACAGAACCTGAGATAAGTGCATCGACAGATTCCTGGAGCATACGTTTTTCATTCTTGAGAATGACTTCTGGAGCACCGAGCTGAATGAGTTTTTTGAGACGATTATTTCGGTTGATAACACGACGGTAGAGGTCGTTCAAATCTGAAGACGCCATACGTCCACCATCGAGCTGAATCATCGGACGGAGATCAGGAGGAAGGATTTGAAGCGCTTCCATGATAAAGTCACGAGGATGCTGATTGCTTGAGAAGAGGTCGATAGAGAGACGGAGCTTTTGGAGGAGCTTCTTTTCTTTTGATTTTGGAGCTGTTTTGACATCTTTCTGGAGGCTCTGGATGAGGGCAGCGAGATCGACACGATCGAGGAGCTGGCGGATAGCTTCTGCACCTGTACCTCCCACAAATACTTGTGGGAAACGCTCCATCAAGAGACGATAATCAAGTTCTGAAATAACAGTTCCTGATGTGAGGGCGTTGAGCTTATCACGCATTTCACGGTATTCTTCATCGAGTTCGTCCATTTTTTCTTCACAACTTCTCTCCATTTCACGAACTGCTTTTTCCTTCATTTCACCAGCCTCATGAGCTATTTTTGCTTCATTGAGCATACCAGTAAATTCTTTTTGCATTTCATTTCGTGTCTGCTTGAAACGATCTTCGAGAGCAGCGAGGGCATCCTTGCGGAAATCTTCGTGCACATCGATGATGAGGTACGCAGCAAAATAGACAACCTGGTCGAGTTTTTTGACTGGGATATCGAGCATGAGACCAACTCGAGAAGGCACAGATTTGAGGAACCAGATATGTGCTACTGGAGAAGCGAGCTCGATATGAGCCATACGCTGACGTCGTACTTGTGAAGTGGTAACTTCGACGCCACAACGCTCACAGATGATACCTTTGTAGCGGATACGTTTGTATTTACCACACGCACATTCGTAGTTCTTTCGTGGACCGAAAATCTGTTCACAGAAGAGACCACCACGCTCAGGACGCTGAGTACGGTAGTTGATAGTTTCTGAGATAAGAATTTCTCCGTGTGATTGAGCGAGGATATCTTCTTTTTTTGCAATAGAGATAGAGATACCGCGAACCTTGTTGAGATTTTTACCAGCAGTGATATTTTGTTTACCAGCATTTTTGCCAATGGCAGAATAGTCAGTGATTCGATCGTTCAAGAAGTCCGTCATCTCATCAGTGAGATACGGGTTCATATTATCATCACCGAGAAAATTTGCTTTTTCTTCAGCGAAAAAATCAGGTTCAGCATCGACTGCATCTTCCTTGAGAAGATCGTCCTCTCCCTCAAGAGTTTCCTCTGTGAGATCAAAAGCGTCAAGCTCTGTTTCCGGAGCGAGATTTTCGTCGTTTGTTGTATCGTGAGTCATAAACAGAAGTTAAAAAATGAGAGGATTATTCAGCGGAAGAAGCAGTATCAGCTATTTCTGAGAGTACTTCTACTTCGCCCATACGATCGTTGTAGATGTCAGTGCGTTCATTGACTTCTCCTTGTTCGAGGAGTTCCATCTTGAGACCGAGAGCCTGGAGCTCTTTGATCATCACGTGGAATGATTCTGGAACACTTGGTCGTTTGATTTGTTCATTTTTCACAATAGCACGGTATGCCTGAGTACGTCCTGTGATATCATCAGATTTGATGGTGAGGATTTCCTGAAGAATATTTGCCGCACCGTAACCCTGAATCGCCCAACATTCCATTTCTCCGAATCGCTGACCTCCGTTCTGAGCTTTACCTCCGAGTGGCTGTTGCGTAATCATAGAGTAAGGACCGACAGCACGAGCATGGATCTTGTCTTCAACCAAGTGGTGAAGCTTGAGCATGTAGACTGTACCGAGCATGGTCTGTTCTTGGAATGGTTCACCTGTTTGTCCATCGTAGAGTTGGACTTTTCCTGTGAGATCCATGTTTGCTTGTTTCATGAGGTCGTGAATAGTCTCAATAGTGATACCATTCAAGACTGGAGTTGCGACCTTGATACCGAGCTTGCGAGCAGCTTCACCAACGTGTGCTTCGAGCACTTGCCCGATATTCATACGAGAGACGACACCAAGAGGATTCAAAATGATATCTACTGGGTGACCATCAGCGGTATGAGGCATATCTTCTGGTGGGACGATACGAGCGACGATACCTTTGTTACCGTGTCGACCAGCCATCTTGTCACCAACTTCGATTTTTCGAGTCTGAGCCACATAGACTTTTACCTGTTGGAAAACGCCAGTTGCGAGATTGTCCCCTTCTTCTTTTCGGAGAATCTGTACATCGATAACCTTTCCTCCTGATCCTGATGGGATATAGAGAGAAGAGTCTTTGACGTCTTTTGATTTATCACCGAAGATAGCACGGAGAAGACGCTCTTCTGGAGAGAGTTCTTGTTCGCCTTTTGGAGTGATTTTACCAACGAGGATATCACCACCCTTCACGAATGCACCAATACGGATAATACCATTTTCATCGAGATCGCGGAGTTTCGCAGAAGAAACATTTGGGATATCGTTTGTTGTACTTTCTGGTCAGAGTTTTGTTTCACGAACATCGAGTGTATATTCATTGATTGAAACACTCGTGAACATGTCATTTTCTATGAGATTTGCATTGAGGATAACCGCATCTTCGAAGTTGTACCCATTCCATGGCATGTAGGCAACTCGGAGATTATGACCGAGAGCGAGTTCACCATTTTCCATAGAGTGACCATCGACGAGGACATCACCAGCGAGGAATGACTGACCATGACTAACACGAGGATACTGATGAATCTGCATGTCGTGGTTTGATCGCTCAAATGTGAGGAGTTCGTAGGTTTTCTTTTCACCGTTATCGTACATGACTGTGACGTGTTTTGCATCGACACCGAGGACTTTTCCGTTGTCTTCTGCACGGACACAGTATCCACTCTTGTATCCGAATTCGAGCTCATTACCTGTACCGACAATAGGAGCTGTTGAATGTACGAGAGGAACAGCCTGACGCATCATGTTTGATCCCATTTCCGCACGAGTCGCATCGTCGTGTTCGAGGAACGGAATGAGAGATGTTGTTTCTGATACTATTTGTTTTGGAGAGACATCGATATGTGTGATATCACGAACGTAGACGATAGTTGCTTCACTGTTCTGACGAGCACCGAGACGAGTATCTGAGAAATTCCCATGAACATCAATCGGAGAATTCGCTTCAGCGATGGTAAAATCTCGCTCGACATACGCGTCGACATATTCGTATTTGTCTGTCATGTATCCTCGGACAAGAATCTCTGCGTCTTTAATATTTTTCCCCAGAGCGTCTGCGTGTGCAGCGGTCATAAGTGTTTTTTCTGGAACTATGACTTTACCTTTTGCATCAGTGATAGCTTCGAGCGTGATACGATTGATAGCTGATTTGCCATCATTGGCTACATAGTGTGATACTTTTCGGTAAGGAGTCTGGAGGAATCCATACTTATCAACACGAGAGAAAGAAGCAAAGTGGAGAACGAGACCGATATTTGGACCTTCTGGAGTAGCAATAGGACAGATACGACCATATTGAGTTGGATGTACATCACGTACTTCGAACGATGCACGTTCACGTGTGAGACCACCAGGACCCATTGCAGAAATACGACGCTTATGAGCGAGCTCTGAGAGAGGATTGCTCTGATCCATGAATTGTGAGAGCTGAGAGCTTGAGTAAAATTCTTTTACAACTGCTTCTACTGGTCGGTGATTGATAAAGCTTCGTGCTGTTGATTCGTCGAGATTGAGAACAGTCATACGATCTTTTGCGATGCGCTCCATACGAGCGAGACCGACGAGGAATTTTTCCTGAACGAGCTCACCGACTGAACGAATACGACGATTATCGAGACGATCGATGTCATCTGGTGTCGCTGTTGGATCATCGAGCTGGAGCTTCATGAGGTAACGAAGAGTTTCGACAACATCCTCTGTTGAGAGGAATCGTCCATCACCTTCGTATACAGCATTGACACCGAGTTTTCGAGCCATCTTGAGACGAGCTACTTCACCGAGGTCAAATCGTTTTGGATTATAAAAAGTAGTACGGAAGAGGTCTTCTACACGTTCATCAGTACCGAGGTCACCTGGTCGGATGAGTTTGTAGAGTGCATGCCAAGCATCAACCTGATTTTTTGTTTTATCTTTGTCGAGGGTTGGTTGGAGGAATTTCGCGATGATATCCTTGTCTCCGCTAAATGATTTGATAAGTGCTGCATCGCTCTCGAGACCGAAAGCTCGGAGGAGAGTCGTTGCTGGCATCTTTCGTTTCTTGTCGATACGAACAGTGATGACACCACGTTTATCAACAGAGAATTCGAGCCATGCGCCTTTTCTTGGTTTGATTTTTGCAGTATAGACACCAGCATCAGCTTCGAATGAGATACCGTCAGCCTTGATGATCTGATGAACGACTACTCGCTCAACACCGTTGATGATAAATGTTCCTTTTGCTGTCATGAGAGGAATACCACCCATAAATACTGTGTCTTCTTTGATTTCACCAGTTTCTTTATTGAGCATCTGGAGTTTTACACGGAGGTAAGACTCGTAGTTGAGATTCTTTCGACGACATTCTTTTGGACTATAGCGAGGTTCCTCGAGTTCCATGCCTTTGAAGTGAATTTCGACACGCTCTTCTGAGAAATCTGAGATTGGAAAAACGCTCTCGAGTGCTTCCTGGAGTCCGTAATCGAGGAATGAAGAATACGAATCGAGCTGAGCTGCGATAAGCTCTGGCATTTCGACGATAGAACGATCTTCCGTAAAGAAGTGACGACCAGAGCGAACATAGAGAGCTCCGTGAGTTGGTTTCTCAACACGTGCTGACTTGATAGCTGTTGTCATCGCCACATCTCTCTTTGAAACCTTTGGAGCTGATTCTTTTTTTGCTTTTGGAGCGACAATTTTCTCTTTTTTCACTTTTTCTACTTTTACTTTTGGAGCAGCTTTCACCTTTACTGCCTTCACTGGTGCCGTCTTTTTAGGAGCTACTTTTTTTGGTGCAGCTTTTACTGTTTTTTGTGTTTTAATCACTTTTTTTGGGGTTAATTTTTTACTCGAAGAGAGGTTCGCTCTCTTCTCCGGCTTGGCAACTTTTTTTGGAGCTGGCTTCTTTGGCTTTGGAGCCGGCTTTGGCTTTGTTGTCTTCTTTGGAGACACTTTTGCACCTGCTTTTTTTGCAGGCTTGGTAGTTTTTTTCGCAGTCATAACTGAATAAAAGAGGATAAAAGACACAGAAAAACCGTATAGGTACCCCTATACGAGAAACACGGACGAGTTATCTCATTGGTTCGTGCACGAAAAGATCGGGAAAAATGGTATGCGGGGAGTATAGTACCGCTACTAAAATTGTCAAATCTATTTTGTACTTTCTATAAATCTTCGTCTCATCAATCCAGTTTGAGTGGTACTCGGGGAAGGCGAATCACTTCAACATGCTCACATACTCCCGGTTCAGAAATAATATCGCCTGATTGTTGTTGAAATCTATGGATCAATTCTTGTATTTCTGGGAATATCTCTGGTTGTTGCAGTACCTCCTGAACTGTATGCCGGCTTTGGCTCAAAGCTACTGCTACTTGTGCCGAGCAATCACATGTAGAACATTCCTGTCTACATAATCACGCCCTACGTGCTAACCGACGGTAAGGAGAAACTACGGAATGGAGTGGCACCTCTGGTTCATTCATGTAATTATTGTACACTATAATTACATAATGTAAATAAATTAATAATTTCTCGTGGATTTACTATTTACTTATGGATATAGAGCACGTCAAAAGTATAATCCTTTCCATTGGTATATTTGCACAGATTATTACTATACGCCTTCATAGTAAGTCATTGCACTGAGAAAGTTTCTATACCTCCACATACCTGAACGGTCTGTATCACTCCTGTATAGACTGATATATCCGGAAGAATACCTCACTCACAATCAGCGGCTGTAAATGTTACATCAATACCTCATCTATACCCTACTGGTTTTCATGAATTAGCATTTTTTGAACATAAAATAGGGCTATTACTTCCTGTTGAACCATTTCCACTTGCCTGCGTATCAGCAACTAAAACTGAGCCATCTATACAATCGTAAATACCAACACCTGTTTGAGCACAAGACCACTTAGTCCCGCTGAAAAAGAATATAGCATTTGAATATTTACCACCTCAAACTAGATGTGTCGCTATTATAGCTCGGTATCTTCCATTACCTGAACCATCATTCTGGGCTGCACCATAACATGGAGCATTGGTCGCATCAAGCGATTGAGCATTGGTACAGTAATAAAATGAAGCGGAAGATGTAGAACCGACATCAAAAGGCGTCACAATGAGGCTCACAAATGGAGCATCAACATTATTTGTGGGATTACTGGTTTTTATCAAAAATGAAGTGGTGCTCTTATCATTTGGGAAACAAAGATATGACGGTGAAGGGCCAGAAGTACAAATGATACCATAGTCAGAATTTGGACGAGGAGTAGAAAACGTGACACGATAGTTCCCTGCTGACTCACGAACAATAGAAGTAATACCATTTGATCATTTCATCGCTACGCCTCCGCTACCATCAAAATTCGCCCATGTAATATTCGAAGTTCCACTAGAACCGCCACCTCCTTCACTTATTAGTTCCAACATACGATTCCACTCACCCGCTGTGAGCATATTTCCTGTTTTCTTACCAGAAACGGGAGCGGAATCAAAGCCAGTTTGTCCAGGGTTGAGATCGGCTGAGAGCGTGAAGATATGAGCAACCGCCTTCATCTTGTCGATGATAGAAGAACCGGCTACTGTTTGAGCATAGAGTGTTGTTGCTGTGAGAGTGAGGAGTGTGATTCAGGCGATACCGAGAAGGAGGGATTTTTTCATAGAGGATAAAGAAAATTAGAAAACACTACGTGCTATAAATCTGTACAGGAGAGGTGACGAACGAGACCATCATGGTATCATCCACTTATTGCGCCACCATTACCAATATAACAACATTGTTTCTTGCGTGGACTATATTCAGCACTTTGGTACATGACCATGCCATAGCCATCAGCACCACATGCTGAACCAGGGCCATCATTCGTCGTGCTAGCTGAACCACCACCAAATTTCCACATGAGATAAGCAACTGTGCTGATTCCAGGTTTAATGATAACATTTTCTCCAGAAAGTTTTACACAGAAATCCTGAGCACACTGATAATCATTTGTTAAAACTGTGTCCTTGGCAACACCTGTAGCAACAGAAATAGACATTTTTTTCTGGCCACCGAGTTTATAAATATAACCACCTGATGGTGCAGCATCTCAACTCTTCCAGGCTCATTCAAGAGTAATAAGATTCCAATTTCAGCTCAATGTATGTTCGGTAACTGTCCCTGTGTTTTCTATAATACCACCTGATACTATCTCCACACCTCCCCCCGTAGAAGAGCCTGCTCCCCCACAGAGTTTTTCTATTTTAGTGGCTACGGTGAAAGGTGCTATACCTCCAACCAAGACAGATTTATTTCCTTTAGCAAAATACATCACATTAATCCAATACAATCTATCTTCATGAACTGTCTCAGCATAATATGTCTGTCATTGCATGACAAATCTATACATGCATTGTTGATCAAACGGATTTGTATCAGTGAGAGGAACATCTACCCAGTCTGATCCACCTCCCCCACCCTGCCCCAATAACTCAAGGACACGATTCCATTCACCTGCTGTGAGGATATTTCCTGTTTTCTTGCCAGACACTGGAGCTGATTCATAGCCTGTTTGCCCAGCATTGAGATCGGCTGCCAGAGTGAAAGTATGGACAGCGGCTTTCATCTTGTCGACAAGAGAAGTGCCTGTAGCTGTTTGAGCGTAGAGGGTTGTCGCTGTGAGGGCGAGGAGGGTGACTCAGGTGATACCGAGAAGGAGAGATTTTTTCATAGAAGAAAAGGGGGAGGAAATAATAAAGGAATTAGAATTAGAATCAGCAACTTCCACCAGCAAATGTACTTGGACGTTTGAGAAGAGCTGGGAGATTCGTTGCTGTAAAGGCTGTGTAATTCACTGTGAGACTACAGGTGTTTGTACCATCAGCGAACATAGGACGGAATCTCTCGAGGTCTTGGATACGTGCATCATTGAGGCTACTTGCATTGACGAGAGAAGCATTGGTGAATCGTTTTGGTACTGTTGCATCAATCAGATCAGCACCAGAAACAGAGAGAGAACCTCCACGAGTATTGTATGAATAGAGGCGACCATTGATGATGAGTCTCTCTCCTGGGAGTGTGGCATCACTACTCTTGAGAGCACCACCATCAGCGATGAGGATAGCATCGATACGTTTGACGTTGGTATCGATGATGATATTACCACCTTGTCCATTTGTATTCTTGCGAGCGATGATGAGGAGTGTCTTTCCTTCACCACTGTATATCAAATCTGTCTTGATGCGGATATCACCACCATCAACTACAACCGTTTTCACTGGTGCTCCAGATGATGTCGGAGGGGTGACGATATCGAGAGTATTTGATGTTGGGTAGACGTAGTAATAGTATCCGTTGCTGAGGGTCGTACTTGTGCTCAGCTGAGATCTGTCTGTATCCCAGTTGCTGAGAGTTGTACTGGTTTTTGCCTTGAGCTGATTGGCCATCAATGTTGTCACATTGTTTGCGAGGATGCCTCGGAAACAGTTGGCATCGGTCGTATTTTCTGAGAATGAATAGCCGTATTTCTGATTATCATTACCAGCTCCTGAGAGACGAGTTTTGAGGAGGTCTTTGTAGGTATCCAGTTTCGGAATGGTTGCCATATTGCTCGAAGAGAAACATGCGTTGGTCGTCACTGGGTAGATACCACGAGTGGTATTGCCAGCATTGTCTCGGACACAGTACGCGACGACGTGTGTCGCTGTATTGAGTGAAACAGTCGCAAGAGCTTGTGATGGGAATCATGCTACTTTTGTCTCAGCGACTGTAGCAAATGATGATGTCGTATTACACTCTGCATCGAAAGCGAGTGTCTGCATATCTGCTTTTAGACCGACACGATAGATGATACCGTTGGTATTTGTTGCTGCTGGTGATCATGATGGAGCTGTAGTTGTTTTCCAGATTTTTGAACCAGCATCAGTCGCAGTGAGAGTAATAGTTTTTGTCGTCCCCGTGCCTGATTCGACAGGTACTACAATTGGCGCTTGTGTATCGAGTGAGACAGCAACATTCTTTTCTCATGATTTGTTCCCTGCTGTATCCATGACGAGTACTTTTTGTGTACCTACGGTACTCTCGGTAATCGTACGAGTATATCGCATGAGGTCAGCTCCTATGAGACTATTTGGGACACCGGCAGACCAGAATGCAGCATCAGTTGTCGTCGGATCAACTGTCTTCGCACAGGCACATGAAGTTGCCTCATTGAGAGGCGTATCACTACAGACTGCGAGAGCGATAATAGGCTTGTTGTACCAGTTCGTTGTTGGAACTTCTGTTGTGAGAGTATCATCTGTATAGTATTTTATTTCTGCCATTGTTGGATTTTCACGGTCACGCTCGACTGTTTTGGCTGTTGTTTGGAGAGCATCGATACGGCCGTTGGTATCTGCGGCATATATCTGATATCGTTCACCATTGTTGAGTTTTGCACTACAGACAACATTGTCAGAGAGATTGAGACCTCCTGGCATCTGTCCTGCATTATATTTGATACATTCTATATTTGGCGTAGTGGTGTTATTGAAAATAAAAGTTACATTAAATTTGACACCGCTAGGTACTTCTTCGCTTCCTTTTTTTACTGTTTCTCGGAACCAGTTAATACAGGCATTTCTGACACTATCTGGTGCTGCGGGATTACAGCCTATATTATACGTGCTCGTATCCTCAGTCGTACAGGTGAGATCGTCGGAATGAATCACGGAGAATGTTTGTGGCACATTACAGTCACCACCAGCACACGCACGAACACGACAAGCGGTATTGGTACTGTATCATCCACCTACTTTTGTTGCACAGGTGACATCCGTTGTTCCGGTATCAAAATTATAGCTTTGTGTCTGATTCGAAACAGGACCTATGGTGAGACCATTGAAGAGTTCAGAAATAAGAGAATCAAATGAGAGGTATGAGATGGGTTGTGCCCCCACACGGAACATGTACGGATTGGTGATAGTGCCAGCAACTGGTTTACGACTACCACATCGGAATGAAGCATCAAAGGCAAATGTAGAAGTCATCTCATCAGAGAGCGTACTTCCCTTGTATGGGTAGACACGGCTACATCCCTGAGCATCTGACTTCACACTCATAGTTTTCACACATGAATGAAGTGCAGCAGTTGTTGACGTATCAACACCGGTCGCATTGCCGTAGAAACACTCAACTATGTAGTCACCAAGGGTCATTGTCGGATGAAGGACTTGGGTGCCTACAGTGTACATGTCAGAGATAAATGGAGTTTCTGTGACTCATTGTTTTGTGATGCGGTATCTGAAGTGTGTCTTTGTTGTGTCACCATTTCCAGTACAAGTAATGTATGGCTCGTCGACTCCTGCCTTGAGCTCAGATGGTGCCTGAGTATTGCTACACTCGACACATGAGTTCGTCGTAGAATTCCATTTCTTTGGAGGAATACAACATGCGCCTGGTTTACCATCTCCTAGATTATCATCACTACACATCGCCTGTACACCACCGATGATACTACATTTATCTTTGTCATCTCCGCCACCGTTCACACAGTCAGTACACTGACAGCTCTCTTCCCCACTACACACACCATCATTATTACAGACAGTTATATCACAGGTTGTACCACCGGCGAGACATTTTTTCTGAGCTGCACAGTAGAACTGACCTTCTCAACAGGTTGTCGGAACACAACGATTCTCAAGTGAATTCCAGGCAGATCATGGAGGACAGCAGGCTCACTGCTGAGAAATATCTCAACTAACTATTGTAGCCCCGGATGCAACTGTTACACATGACACATTACACTCTACTTCATTATTTTTTGCCTGAACAGTAACATCCCATGTTCATGCAGTATTTTTTTTCACTTCACAGTATCCAGCGGTGCTATCGGAAATATAAGGTTCTCCGAATCTATTGAGATAGCAAAAATCATGAGCTCATATATTTTCTGTTTCGACATCAGGAGCGCCACCTGTATGTGATGCTTTGTAGTATTTATTAAAGGTTATTAAATTGGCAAGTGGAGGTGTAGTAGGAGTATCTGTCACACACATAACATTGCACTCTACTTCATTGTTTTTCGCTTGAGCAGTCACAGTCCAGATACCTGAAGTTTCTTTTTTTACTTCACAATATCATGCAGTACTATCAGAAACATACGGATGACCATATCGGTTCAAAAAACAGAAATCATGCTGACCAATTGATTCCGTTTCGACATCAGGAGCGCCACCTGTATGTGATGCTTTGTAGTATTTATTAAAGGTTATTAAATTGGCAGGTGGAGGTGTAGTAGGAGTATCTGTCACACACATAACATTACACTCTACTTCATTGTTTTTTGCCTGAACAGTAACATCCCATGTTCATGCAGTATTTTTTTTCACTTCACAGTATCCAGCGGTGCTATCGGAAATATAAGGTTCTCCAAATCGATTTAAGAAACAGAAATCATGAGCTCATATATTTTCTGTTTCGACATCAGGAGCACCACCTGTATGTGATGCTTTGTAGTATTTGTTGAAAGAAATAGCGCGTGATGATGAATCAGGTACGGTTAAATTATTAACACACTGCCCACTCGCATCCATCTTGTATCCGTCGAGACATCCTGAGAGACAATATGGGAATTTATCGGTGTAGCACCGCGGGGTTCCATCAGTTGTACAAATAAGCTGTCCATCGTTTGTGCTGACACCGCAGTGATCCGCTTTTTCATTACAATCAGCACAATCACATGATTCATTGGTATCACAGGTATTGTTATTGTTACAGGTGACAGTATCACATGTTTCATTTGCTGGCTTACATTTCAGTTCTGCATGACAGTAATACTGACCTTCGAGACACTTATCGACTGCTTCTGTGACGCATTGTCCAGCGCTCGAACTCCACTCCTTCCCTGCTGGACAACATGCTCCTACCGGGACAGTATTGCTCGTAGCATTTGATGGGATACCACAACATCGAATCTCATCTATTTTGTCACCATTTTCATTTGGTTTCCAGCCTGTATTATCTGCTTTCCAAAGTGTAAGCCACCCCGTGATATAACTCGTGTTCACTACGGTCGAGGTTCCGCGGAATCAGTGTTCGAGACAAAATGGTGCAATTCATGAAGAACCCACTGATGGTGATCAAAGTGCAAGTGGTTTTCAAAAAAGTGTAGGATTTGTAAAATTCTGACATACTTCTGTACCCGTTGCTGTTGGAGAAAGTGGGTAGTCTTTACTAATAAAATATATCTTTCTCCAACCACTAGTAACTGGGAGATATTCTGTTGCAAAAAATATCTGTTTCTGAACACCTGATGTCTGCTGAATAACGTAGGAATAGAGATACCGCTCATTATTTCCGAGGCTATCATTTTCATATTTGATGGATGATGTCGACCAGAGCACCTGTGCTCATGCTGGAATAAAGAGAAGCTCTTTTACTTTCGTCCAAGCTTCTCCTGAAGTAAAGGAGGAGAAGTAAATAAAATTTCCAGCAGTATCCTTCCAGTCATATTGAGTCAATTTGAGCTCAGTTGCTGCTGTGTCAAATTCTCCGTCAGCTATATTCGCGTCTCCTGATTGTGACAGCACGGTCGCAAGCTTATTATTAACAGTATTAAAATTTTCTTGTGCAGTAACAGAACTAAAAGCTCCTACTGTAGTTGTATTATCTTTATCCTTTGTACACACCATCTGCAAACCACTTGAGAGGCCACACTTATCTGCATCGTCATCTCATCCATTGGTACAATCAGCACAGTTACATGACTCCCCTGCTTCACAGGTGTTATTATTATTACAAGTTGCAGAAGCAGAACATGCAACTGCTTCTTTGAGACCCACAGTAAATGCAGACCAATATTCAGCGGTCGGAACTTTGAAACTCAGATTACTAAAAGTCCCCTGAAATTGAATCACTCCATACCCCTCTGCACCTCTCAAAATATTTCCAGAAGGATTCACAAAATCACCCATTCATGCCATCCCAGTACTTCAACTGACTATAGTAAATGGACGATCAAACTCATATGTGACACTCGCTCCCCCACCACCAATACTATAAAATAATAAAATCGGATTTGTGACGGGTTCAGAAAAAGTCAGGGTATTCATGGCTTGAGATCATCCGAAGACTCAGAGTAAATGTGCATGATCAGGTATATTTGATACAAGCGTGCTCAAGAAAGGAGCAGTATTATTTGTCCACACCCACGACCAATTATCTGCAATTCCTACCGAGCGAACATCCCCCGCATAGCTTACCTGAATATTTTTAGTACCCAATTGAATACTCCCTGATGCACTACCCAGAGAAGCTGCGCTTGGGCTGTTGATATTTGTCGGGCTTGGATTACTGAACTGAGTCCAGCTTACTGGTGTATTATTATAACAGATAGCAGCACCACACGACTGACCTGCAGGCTTACAAATATTCTCTGATGAACAAAAATACTGACCTTCGGAACAAAGTGTAGGTGGTGGTACGAAACATCTTTTCTGCATTTGTAAAACGGCATTATTATAGACCCCATTAAAATCAAAAGCAGCTTTATTATTCGCAAATACAGAAAATGTTTGATATCCACCATTAGCATTTGCTATGAGACTCTGTGCCGATGATCGCTCTGGGTAATGCCAAAAATCTCACGCCGGTACTCCAGGTCGCCATTGAGGAGATGATGGATAATTCATTTTGAATCGATAATCACAGGATACATCATACACCTCTGTGGTGTTTAGAGGGACATCATTCCAAATCAAAGCTCTTCTCTGCATCTGAGAAATAGTTATACCTGTTGGTGTTCCTTGAGAAAGATAGGCAGTTTTGTTTGCAGCACTCACGAACGTAATCTCACCATAACCATTATCCATAACAAGAGATTGCGCTCCTACCTGTTTTGCATAATACCAAAAATCTCACGCGGGTACTCCAGGTCGACCAGGTACTGTCATTTTAAATCTGTATTCATTCGTGAGATCAAATGGATCTGTACCAGTAAGAGATACATCTGTCCATGGAAGCAATGTTCTCTTTTGAATCTGAACAACTGTATCGAGAAAGTTACCATTATACTGATAAGAACTCTTGGCATCAGCACTGACATAAAAAATCTGACCATAATAACTCTCATTTGAAACCAGACTCCGTGCAGAAACTTCTTTTGGGTAGAACCAAAAATCTCACTGCGAACTTACTTTATATCTGTATTCAGCATCAATACTAAATGCATCTGTTCCAGATAATGGGACATCAGTCCATTCAGAGTTTACCGCTTGGCCAAAAACAGTATTCTGTATAAAAAGAAAACACAATAAAATACCTCAAACTACCGATAACGCTGAAGAAAAACTTTTACTCATTGGAGAAATTATTTAATTGCCTCCAATATATGAATATTTAGGCTATTTTAAAAGCAAAGGTACATCAAAAGTATTGACAAGATAATGCTCTATTTTGTACCCCATGAGAGAGTACGAAACATTTCTTTGTTTAAGTGTACAAGCACATCATATGGTATCATATTCGCTCGTTCTGCCTGGCTCTCAAGGGAGAGAGGAGAATTTTTCTCTTCACTGATAAAGACGATTTCCTGCCCTTCCTGTGCATCAACATCTGAGATATCAATCGTTGTCAGATTCATAGAAACACGCCCAATTACCGGACACACTGCATCGTTCACTCAGACCATACCGACACCAGATAATCTCCTATCCATACCATCATGATAACCCATGGGCAATACGCCTATTTTCATGGATTTTGTCGCAGTATACGTGCCATCATATCCGACCCTATCGCCTGCTTGTATCTCTTTTATTTGGATAAGCTTCGTCGTGCAACGAAGTGCCGGCAATAAGTGTTCATAACCATACCCGTAGAGAGCAATTCCCGTCCGTGCGAGATTCCCAATAGAGAGACCGTATGTATCTGCATGGATCAATCACCCTGATGCACAAATATGTCTGTACTGAGGAGAAATCCCAAGTGTTTCTAAATACTCAAGAGCGTTATGAAATTGTTTTATTTGAGCATGAGAGTTTTGAGTGTCATCTGGTGTTGAAAGGTGCGACATAACCCCCTCAATATGTGATGCGATTTTCTGAAGTATTTCCCGAGCATATACAGTATCGAGAGATTGAATCCCCTCTCGATGCATCCCCGTATCGAGGAAGAGGTGGAGTCGAGCTTTGGAGTATGTCCTGAGAAGTGCCTGTGCGTACTCAAGCGTGGAAGTGGCGTAGATAAAATTTCGACGACGCGCAATATCTCTCGGGTCGACATAGCCCATGATGAGGATATCCTTTTTATAGCCGTGTTTTTCGAGCTCATAGGCTTCATAGAGAGAATCGACACAGACAAATGGTACAACGTATCTATTCAGTAATGGCGCGAGCATTTTGATACCATGCCCGTACGCATTACTCTTCACGACTGGCACAACCTGCATGTCAGATTGAAGCTCAGAAAGTACTCGAAAATTGTGTTCGAGCTTTTCTGGGAAAATCGTGAGAGTATTGAGATTATGATACATGGAGAAGTGAAGTAATGCCTCAATCTATATCATACTGTGGAGACCAGCCAGTTGAGAGAAGCTTCTGGATATTCAGACATACATGTCGCGGTTCGGCTATAGCAGGGCCGTATGTAGGAGTGAGCTGTGTTTTCTTTGCACTACTGATATTCTTCCAGAGAGTATTTACAGAAGTTTCAATGCCTGTACCAACATGATACGCTCAGAGAATATCCTGATTGAGCACATGGAGATTCGCCCGAACAACATCGTCTACATGGATAAAGTCACGCGTCTGCTCACCATCACCAAAAATAGTCGGTGCAGAATTCTCTTCAATCTTATCGAGAAAAATACAGATAATTCCTGCTTCTCCGCGTGGGTCCTGGCGTGGGCCATAGACATTTGCATATCGGAGTATGGTCGATTTGATACCGTACTGTCGACTATAAAAATCGATGAATTGCTCTGCTGAGAATTTTGATATACCATAGGGGGTATTAGGACTCGGCGTATCAGATTCACTATATGGTGGCCTATCAGTAGAAAACATCACTCCCCCCGTAGAAGCAAAAATCATACGAGAACATCATACCTCTTTCATAGCAGCGAGGATACTAAGCGTCCCCAAAATATTTATCTGGGCACAGTTGTGTGGGTCTTGAATCGAATGACGCACATTGACCTGAGCTGCGAGATGAAAAACAGCATCTGGGTGAACGGTTTTAAAGATCTCCTGCATACGAATGGTATCGCAAATATCTGTTTCAAAAAAATGCACGCTCGTATTGTTATCGTGCTGAGCTATGTTGTCTCTCTGGCCCGTGCTCAGATTATCAACAATACACACTTCATCTCCTCTCTGTACAAATGCATCCACAATGTGAGAACCGATAAAGCCCGCTCAACCTGTAATAAGTATTTTCATACTCTGTATGATAGAGAAAAATAGTTGAAGACAAGAAAAAACTCTCCATTTCTGGAGAGTTTTTTATGAGAAATATAATTATTCAGCAGCCTCTGCTTTTGTTGCTTTTTTTGCCTTCTTTGCAACAGGAGCATTCTTTGCTTTGACTTCTTTGAGACGTGCTGATTTTCCTTCGAGACCACGTACGTAGCGGATATTTTTGCGATTCACCTTGTACTGACGGATGATTTTTACACCTTCGACAGTTGGGCAAGAAACTGGGAAAGTTTTCTCAATACCAAGACCAGATGCAACACGACGTACAGTGTATGTTTTTTCTCCGTGAGTTTTACCACCAGTTTTGATAACAACACCCTCGAATTTTTGTACACGAGATTTATCACCTTCAGTGATACGTTGAGATACTTCTACTTGCATACCAGTACGAACTTCTGGGAAGTCTTTTTTACCAGCGGCGAGGTTTTGGATATGTGCGATGAGTTTTGCGTCCATAATGAAAATAAGTAAAGATAAGTATTAGAAGAATCGGCGATAATCGTATGCCTGAGATTCAGCCTTGAATCGGCGGAGGAGTTCGAGAATAACACCAACGACGATAATAAGACCTGATCCAGAAATAAGGAAATCTATCTGAGCGACATTGAGAGCGGGGATATTATTTGCCTTGAGCATATTATTCACGAGTGTCGCAACGTATGGAAATACAGCAACAAAAGCGATAAATGAACCTCCAAAGAAATTGAGATGATTTGAGACATTGCGGAGATAGTCAGCTGTCTGACGACCTGGGCGGATACCAGGGATATAACCACCACGTTTTTGAATACCTTCAGCCACTTCTTTTGTATCAAATGTGATAGAGAGGTAGAAGTATGAGAAACCGAGAACGAGCGCTATAAAAATAAGGACAAACCACCATGTTGGAGCGTTTGGATTGAAAATCTGTACCATGAGATTCGCAGCACTTCTCACAAATTCTGGCATACCAGCACTACGGATAGAGATAGCCTGACCGATGATGTATGGGAAAGTCACGAGAGACATCGCAAAGATAATCGGAACCATACCAGCCTGGCTGACACGGATAGGAAAATATGAACGTTCATCACGACCTGTACGAGTGTAGACAAGAGGAATACGTCGGTATCCTTCTGTGAATCGGATGATAACATAGATAACCGCAAGAGTAGCAACGAGAAGCCCAATAAATGGAAGTGTTTGAGTTACAATAGTACCGATTGATCCAGACCAAACAACAGTTGAGAGCTGTGTCGCTATACGGCTTGGGACGTCTGCGAGAACACCAGCGAAGATGATCATGGAGATACCGTTACCGATACCAGATTCATTGATTTGTTCACCGAGCCACATGAGGAAGACTGTACCAGCAGTGATAATCGTCATCATCGAGAGAAGATTTCCCCAGTCAGATGTGTCGACGATAGGTGTTCCCTGGACGAGACTATTCAAGAGGAGAATCATTCCGTAACTCTGGATAAACGCGAGAGGAACTGTGAGAATACGAGTGTATGTATTGATTTTCTTCTGACCTTGAGCGCCTTCTTTTTTGATTTCTTCGAGCTTTGGTACGACAACTGTGAGGAGCTGGAGGATGATCGACGCATTGATGTAGGGGGAAAGCCCCATAAGAATAATCGAAAATCGCTCAAGACTACCACCCATGAGAGAACTAAAGAAAGCGAGACCTGGTTGAGCAGAAAATACGCTTCTCATGCTCGCGAGAGATTCTGTTGAAACACCTGGAACTGGTATAACAGAGAGCAGCTTATAGACAACTACGAGACCGAGCGTCAGAGCAATCTTTTTTCGGAGTGTTGTAGAACGGAGGATTTGTTTCCAGGAATTCTTCATATCAATGAATATAATTATGCAACGAGATTAAGTGTTCCTCCTGCTTTTTCGAGAACTTTTTTTGCTGTCTCACTCGCAGCATGTACTGAGAGAGTAACAGACGTAGTGAGTTCACCACCTGAGAGGAGTTTCACTCGTGGTTTCTGACCACGAACGTATCCATTCTCAATGAGAGTTTCTATTGTGATTTCTTTGATACCTGCATCAGCGAGTTGTTGTACGTCACTGAGTTGGAGGACTGCGAAAGGAGTTTTTGCAGAGAATGCACCACCACGAAGTTTTGGGAGACGCATGTGAAGAGGAGTCTGTCCACCTTCGAAGAGAGGATGAATCTTCTTTCCTGTTCGAGCCTTTTGTCCTTTACAACCACGACCACAGAACCCACCTTTTCCAGATGAAGATCCACGACCGAGTCGTTTTGACGTCGTGCGAGATGTAGCACGAGGACGAAGTGTAGAATGAGTAAGCATACAGTGAGAGTTTAATAAGTGAAATTGATTTTATCTATTTTTTACGTTTTGTATATATTATTTTGCTTTATACATCTTGAGAGCCTCCATAGTTGCGTACGCTGTTGTAATAACATTACGACCACCATGACGTTTTGAGAGGATATTCTGGCAACCAGCGAGTTCGAGAATGCGACGTGCAGAACCACCAGCAATGATACCAGTACCTTCTTTTGCAGGATGGATCATGATTTTCACTGATTTGAACTTTGTATTCACTTGGTATGGAACTGTTCCATTTTCAAGAGGGACTTTGATGAGATGTCGTTTTGCAGAGTTCACAGCTTTTTCAACAGCAACTGAGACTTCAGCAGCTTTGCCGAGACCAAAACCAACACGACCTTTTCTATCACCAATAACAACCGCTGCTCGGAAACGAAGCTGACGACCACCACTGGTTACTTTTGTAACACGGCCGACTTCGAGGAGTACTTCTTCGAATTCTTTTTTTACTGGTTCAAATCCAGACTTACCATCACGACGATTGTCGCGACGTCCGCCTCGATCACCACCGCGATTACCATCACGTCCGCCTCGATCACCACCGCGAGGTGCTGATAGTGGAGTAGTATCAGGAGTTCCTGAAGCTTCTGGAATAATTGGAGTTGTAAGTGTCTCTTCTGACATAAATAAAATGATTAAAATATGAGGCCACCTGCTCGAGCTGCATCTGCGAGAGCTGCAACACGACCAGTATAAATAAATCCACCTCGATCAAAAACAACAGTCTTGATACCAGCAGCTTCTGCTTTTTTAGCGATTTCAGCACCGACTTTTTGAGCGTGTTCGAGCTTTGTTCCCTTTTTGATTTCTGTATCATGAGAAGACGCAAGCGTCTTACCAGCTACATCATCAATAAGTTGTGCGTAGATGTACGCATTTGAACGATATACTGCGAGTCGAGGACACGTAGCAGTACCACTGATACGAGATCGTATTCGTTTGTGTCGTGTAATTCGTTTTTCTTGAGAAGTGGGAGTCATAGTAGAAAATATTAAGCTTTAGCACCTGTTTTACCTGCCTTGCGACGGACGTATTCGCCTACATATCGAATTCCTTTTCCTTTGTATGGTTCAGGAGTTTTGACAGCGCGAATCTTTCCAGCAAATTCACCAACCTGTTGAGCATCAATACCAGAGATGTGGAGAATGTTTGCATTCTGAGCATCCTGAACAAGAGTGACACCAGCTGGGATATCGAGAGTTACTTTGTGTGAGAAACCAACTGCGAGAGTGATTTTTGTACCTGTTACTTCTGAACGGTATCCTACACCCTGGATTTCGAGAGATTTTTTAAATTCTCCTGAGACACCCTTGAGTTTGCTCTGAACGAGAGCCCAAGAGAGACCCCATTGTGCAAAATCTTTTCTTTCAGTTGCAGTAGAACTGAGGAGAAGTGTATTCCCTTCGAGTTTTGCATTTACAAAAGGAGAAAGCGTGTAGTCGAGTTTTCCTTTTGGTCCTTGAAAGACGAGTGTCGAACCTTCGAGGGTTACGGTAACACCAGCAGGAAATGTAATAGGTTTTTTAGCGAGTCGTGACATATAGAAAATTAATAAACTTCTCCGATAACCTCCCCACCGACATTGAGAGCACGAGCTTCGTAGCCAGTGATCACGCCTTTTGGAGTTGAAATAATATAGATACCAGAACCATTTCGAGATTTCTTGATGGCCGTAGAGCCAACATAGACGCGGTGGCCAGGAGTACTGACACGACGGAATGTAGGAACCTTGCGGCTTTTAGAACTATCGAGGGTTATAGTAATTGTTTTTTTGACATCTCCTTCGATGGCAAAATCAACGATATACTTATTTTTCTTGAAGATAACCAATATTCTCTCCTTGAGAGTAGAATATGGGACAACAAGTGACTCATGTCCGCGAACGAGAGCGTTCGAGAGTGAGACGAAAAGATCAGATATAGAATCAGTAGACATAAGAAGAATTAAATTACCAGCTAGATTTACGAACTCCGAGGATTTCACCTTTGTTGATACGTTCACGAGCCTCAATACGAGAGAGACCGAATCGACCGATGACGCCTCGACGACGACCTGTCACAACACATTGTGAGTAGATACGTGTAGAGAATGTTACCTTTTGTCCATTAGCCTTCTGACGTGCTGCGCGGAGCTTGCGTCGATTGCATTTTGCGATGAGTGCTTTGCGGGTCATAGAAATTATTTATGAAATGGGAAACCAATATTTTGGAGGAGGAGAAGCGAGTCCTCAGGAGATTGTGATTTTGTGACAACTGTTATCTGCATACCGTGAGTTTTGATGACATCGTCTTGGACGATTTCTGGGAAGAGTGTTTGTTCTTTGAGACCGAGATTGAAGTTTCCACCCTGATCAATGCTCTTTGGACGAAGACCCTGGAAATCACGGACACGTGGGAGGACAACGTTGATGAGCTTCTCGAGGAAGTCAAACATACGCTGACCACGGAGAGTCACTGTGAGACCTACAGGGAGACCTTCTCGAAGTTTAAAGTTTGAGATAGCCACACGTGATTTTGAGAGCACTGGTTTTTGACCAGTGATGAGTGTGAGGTGCTTCTCAAAGAGTGAGTAGTCTTTTTGACCACCAGTCACGAGAGAACCAATACCCATATTCACAACGACCTTGTCGAGACGAGGAAGTGCGTTCACGTTTTTCTTCAACTCCTTTTGGAGTTTTGGGATGACGGCTGATGTATAGTGTTTGCGGAGAGACATAAGAGGGAGAGAAATTAATCGATAGCTTTACCTGACTTTTTAGAAATACGAGTTGTCTTTTTGCCCTGTTCGATACGAACGCGAGTTGGTTTTTTTGTTGTTGGACAGATGAGCATAACGTTTGATACGTGGATTGCCTTCTCGAATTGTACTTTTTGTCCTGGAGTTGTTCCCTGTTTCTTGACGTGTTTTGTGACGATGTTTACACCTTCGACAATCACCTTCTGTTCTTTTGGAAACGCTCGGAGAACTTTTGCCTCAATTGGTGTTCGTTTTTCAACACCATCTTTATTCTTCTCAACGCGGAAACGGTTTTTCCCGGCGATGATACGAACGATGTCTCAAGTATGGATTTTCATAGTGATAAGTATTAATTTCGATTAGATAACTTCAGGAGCCTTACTGATAATAGATTTGAAACGTTTGTCGCCTCGGAGCTCTCGGAACACTGGTCCGAAAACACGAGTTCCCTGAGGTTCACCTTTGTCATTGACGATAACACATGCATTGTCATCTGAGCGAACAGTTGATCCATCAGCACGTTTTACTGGACGTTTTGTACGAATAACAACAGCGCGAACGACAGTATGTGCTTTGACTTGACCATCTGGAGCTGCTTCTTTGACAGAGCAGACGATGATATCGCCGACACGAGCATAGCGATGACGTGTTCCTTTTGGGATGTTGAAACAGAGTACTTCTTTAGCACCTGTGTTATCAGCGACGACGAGTCTTGTTTCTTTTTGTATCATAGTAAGTAAAAATTAGAGTGGCTTTTGTTTAGATAACTTTCCAGCAAACTGTTTTTGATCGAGGAGTTGTTTCTTCGATTGTAACAGTCATACCTTCCTCGAGAGGAGTTTCTGTATGAGCGTGAAACTTTTTTGAAACTGGAACGTCCTTTCCGTATTTTGGATGCTTGAGGTATTCTGTTACTTTGATAGTAACAGTTTTCTGCATTTTTGTTGATGTAACAACACCTGTTTTAGTTCTTCGCATATTATTTTGACTTATTAAGTTGAGTGAGATGACGAGCTACTGCCTTGCGTGCTTCGCGGAGTTTGTGTACTTCCTTGAGTTCGCGGAGAGAGTGTTTCATCTTGAGTGAGAAAAGTTCAGCACGGAGATTTTTGAGGTCACCACCTTGAGCTTTTTTCGGAGCTGCAACTTTTTTTGCAGGCTTTGTAGTTTTTTTAGTAGGCATAGTCGAGAGAAGTATTAAGCAGCAAGGGCAAGAAGTGAAGTACTATCGATGATAGTGGTCTTGAGTGAGAGTTTCGCACCAGCGAGTGTGAATGCCTCGCGAGCGAGAGCATCAGAGACACCGTCGATTTCAAAAATCATTGTTCCAGCTGGGACAGAAGCATGGTAGTATTCTACGCCACCCTTTCCTCAACCCATTGGAACTTCGAGAGCTTTCTTTGTAAATGGCTTGTGTGGGAAAACACGGCACCATACTTTACCTCCACGTTGGAGAGTATGAGCGATAGTTTTTCGAGCTGCTTCGAGTTCACGAGCAGTGAGAAAACCTGATGACATCGCCTTGAGACCAAATGATCCGTGAGCGAGCATAAAGCCTACAGTCGCATTCCCCTTCTGGGTTCCGCGCATAGCTTTTCGATATTTTGTTCGTGCTGGTTGTTGCATAAGACCTAAATTAAATTATTCGTGATTAGTTGTTAGTAACGTCACCCTTGTAAATCCATATCTTGAGACCGATGATTCCGTACATAGTGAGAGCGTGCTCTACAGAGTAATCAATCGATGCCTTGATAGTTTGAGTTGGGATATTTCCTTCTTTGTATACTTCGTGACGAGCGATTTCAGCACCTCCGATACGACCAGAGATACGAACCTTGATTCCTTTTGCACCCTTTTCCATAGCCTTCGCGATAGCTTGTTTGATAACACGGCGGTATGGGAGACGACGCTCAATCTGACGACCGATGCTGTCACCAACGAGAGTAGCATGAACATCAGGGTTTTTGATTTCTTTCACATCGACGTTTACTTTCTTTCCGTAGAGGGCAAAAAGCTTCTTTTGGAGTTTTGTGAGATTCTCACCGTTCTTACCGAGGATAAGAGCTGTACGAGAAGTATAGATGATAACACGGAGACCAGTGTCACTATGTGTAATAGTTACATGACCAACTGGGAGACCTTTGAAAAATTTTCGAACGAGATCACGGATGATAACATCCTGTTGGATAGCGGCTGTGTATTCTGCTTTATCATAGTATCCAGTAGATGCCCAAGAGCGGGTAACTCCGATACGCCAAGAGATGGGGCTGACTTTGTGTCACATAAGAGAGAAGTTTTAGATATTATTTGTGAGAGAGTTCGAGAAATACATGACTCGTATGCTTGAGGATACGGTGACTGCGACCACGACCAACTGGACGTGCACGCTTGTATGTAGGACCCTGAGCAATTGAGAGTGTATGAATCATGAGATCATCTTTTGAAGCTCCATCATTGTGTGTTGCATTTGCAGCAGCACTGAAGAGTACTTTGTAGAGGATTTCACTTCCTTTCTTTGGGAAAAGTCGGAGCATCGCGAGACCATCGTTGACTGATTTTCCTCGTACGAGGTTAGCAACAACACGGAGTTTTTTTGGAGAGATGCGGGCGTTTTTGAGAGTAGCTTTCATAGTTTTGGAAATTAAGCAGCAGCAACAGCCTTACCAGCATGTTTGATAAATTTACGTGTCGGTGCAAATTCGCCGAGACGGTGACCTACCATGTCTTCTGTGACAAACACTGGTGTATGTTCTTTTCCATTATGAACACCGAATGTGTGACCAACAAAATCAGGGTGAATCACAGAGGCACGAGCCCATGTCTTGATAACACTTTTTTTACCAGTTGTGTTGAGAGCTGAAACCTTTTTCATGAGGTGCTCTGGGACAAACAATCATTTTTTGAGACTACGTGACATAGTTATGAAGCTGAAGAATTAGAAGAGACAATAGAACCTCGCTTATCAGTTGCGATCCATCGGTTTGTACGTTTGTTTTTACGAGTCTTCACACCGAGAGCTGGTTTACCCCATGGAGTCGTAGGTTGACGACCGATAGATGTATGACCTTCTCATCCTCCGTGTGGGTGGTCTACAGGGTTCATCGATGTACCGAGGTTGTGCGGACGACGACCTTTCCAACGACTACGACCAGCCTTACCAACAACGATTTGATTGTGATCGATATTGCTGACGACACCGACAGTTGCGAAACATTCTTTGTGAATGTATCGTACTTCACCTGAATTGAGTTTGATTTGCGTATAGTCACCTTCTTGAGAAACAATCTGAGCACCGGCACCAGCAGAACGAACTGCTTGAGCACCTTTGCCGATGATGAGCTCTACATTGTGAACAAAGAGACCTGCAGGGATGTTACCGATTTTGAGACGGTTACCAGCGACAGGTTTTGCATTTGCTGAAGTAATGATAGTGTCACCAACATTCATAGTTGAGTGAGCAACAACATAACGGTGTTCTCCATCTGCATCTTTTACGAGAGCGATAAATGCTGATCGGTGTGGATCATATTCGATAGTCTGAACAACTGCTGGAACATCCATTTTTGCAAATCGGAAGTCAACGATACGGAGACGACGCTTGTGTCCACCACCACGGAATCGTGATGTCGTACGACCAAGAGAGTTACGACCACCAGTACTCTTGTGAGCTGTTGTGAGTTTTTTGAATGGTTTGTCTGTTGTGAGTTCAGCAAAAGCGTTTCCAGACATTCCTCGTCGGCCGTTTGTAGTAGGTTTGTAGAGTTTAATAGCCATAATTAGTCTTTAGTATGAAGTTTAGCAAGCTGAGTGATAGGTTTGTCGAGAGTGACGTATGCTTTTTTGAAAGCAGCACGACGACGAATCTGACCCTTGCGACCATTTCGAACTTTTGAATAGTTTTTTGCAATCTGAACAGATGATACAGAACGATCATAGAGTTCAGAAAATGCTTTTTTGATGTCAGTCTTTGTTGCATCATTTGCTACACGGAATGTGTAGACATTACCAGTCTCGAGCATACGAGATTTGTGTGATTCAACTGGTCAGAGGATAACGTTGTAGATATTCATAGAATTATGCGTTGAAGTGAGAAGAAAGAGTCTGAAGCGCATCCTTGGTAAATACACAGTAGTCATACTTGAGAATCTCAGCAGGGCTTGCATGAGTCACGACATCGACGTGTGTACCGTGGAGATTTGAGAGACCGAGGATTTTCTTTGATTCAGCTGCAGAAACAAATACGAGCGCTGTACCATCTTTTGTGATGTCAGCAAATGTTTTTGCCATGACAGCAGTTTTTGTATCGATTTTATCAATTGTACGGATCTTGCCTTCCTGAGCTTTGAGCGTGAGAGCAGATGCGAGACCGAGACGACGTTCCTGAGCGTTCATGCTGATTTGGAAATTTGCATTGCTGCGAGGACCAAATGCGACACCACCACCTTTACGAGAAGGAGAACGGTTACTACCCTTACGAGAAGCACCTGAACCTTTTTGTTTTGTGATCTTACGTGTAGAACCACGGCGAGCGCTACGGCTGAGTGTGTGAGCGATTGGGAAACGTCCATTGTGGCTCTGGAGGAGCATGAGACGACTGAGGACATCAAGATGAGGAACGATACCAAAGAGTGATACGTCGAGTGTGTCTGGAGTAGGTGTAGAAATAGTAGACATAGAAAACTAGAAGACGAGATAAACAAATGTATTCATCGCTCCTGGTACTGGACCACGAACAGCAACGATGTTATTTTCTGGATCGATGAGTTCTACTGGAACAGATTGAAGAGTGACAGTTTTATTACCGTGACGACCGTGCATTTTCTTACCTGGTTTAGTACGACGTGGTTTGCGGCATCCGATAGAACCGAGTGCTCGGTGAAATTTTGAACCATGACCTCCAGGACCTCCTTTGAAGTTCCATCGTTTCATAGCACCTGTGAAACCTTTACCTTTTGACACTGAAGTGAGCTTCACTGAAGCGACACCTTCGAGTGTTGTGACATTGAGAGCGTCGCCGACGTTCATAGCAAGAGCAGCATCGTAGGGAACTTCCTTACGCTTTACTGTTTTGCCTTTTGCATTTTTTGCATCGAGAACGAGAGCTGAATAGCCGTCCTTGTCAGATGTTTTGATCTGAGCAACAGACAACTGTGGGACACGGAGAAGGGTCACAGCAACGAGAGCGTCACCGCGAGCGATCTGTGTCATTGAGAGTTTTTGTGCAACGAGTCCAGACATATAAAAGAAAACTTAGGCGCTTACGGACATCTGGGAAGATGAAGTATAAGGGCCAAACTAGGAAATGATTCACTCCTGGTTACAAGAGGAAAACGTCGGAAGTATAAAAAGAAGGAAGCAATTGTCAAAAGATTTTTTTATGTTTTGTAAATACAGGAAAAAGCTTCACAAAAAGGATATTCTCCTGAGTACAAATATTATAGAGTCTCATAAAATACGTCCTCTCAAAAATCCCTAATAAAGAGGCTCTTGACATAAAAAAAATCTCGCTATCTTTTGCGCACTTTATTTTTTAACCCGTTTCTTTATGAACGCAGTATATCTCGCCGAATGAGTAGAATACACTCCCAAGGCAGGTGAAGTGGTCATCAGAACTCGCAACGTATGAGACACTCTACGTAATTCAGCGAGTAAAGTGACTGAAGCTCTCGGTTCAACTTTTGGACCTCACAGCTTCGTCAAGCCAGAAAATCCAAAAAATTAGTTTTTTGGATTCATTATTGTTATTGATAAGCAACTTTTTACTGCTTATCTTTTTTTTGCCTAATTTGGATGAATAACTCCATCAACATCACACCAAACTGAGAAA
>CAZVRL010000007.1:0-38470 GCA_964630285.1 uncultured Candidatus Peribacteria bacterium
CAGCAGAACAATTAGAAATCGATCAATGGTCTCTCGGTATCCCAAGTAGCAACACCAACATCTGACCTGATGTCATGACCTACTCTCGTGTCATCGCGAACATGAACAACGCTACCACTACTCCACCTGCTGTCAAAGTACAGGACTCAGCGAGCAACAAGAGTACTCAATCATTCCAACCGGATTTTGGGATTGATTCGACGGCACCAAAACTCGTTGCTACAAAAACAGGTAATTCTGTCACTCTTGCATTTACAGACAATCATGTAGGAGCCTCTGGATTTTGGAAACCACTCAGTGCTTTCAATGAGACTCTTCCTGCTGGTGTTTCACGTGGTGCGACTGCGGGCGACAACGCCATCCTCTACCGCATCTGACCAAAAACCAACCTCGCTGCTCTCGAATTCGGTGCTGACTGTTCTCCACTCCCGGTCAAGAACACCAACTACTACAAGTACAAAGAAGTCCCAGCAGCTCCTGGCACACAGACTCTCACATTGAACTCATTTGACGTCGCGAACAACATCGTCGCTTACTGTATCCAGGACAATGCTGGTAACATCAATCGTGGTTACTACCCAAACAACCTGATGGGATGTTTCGCAAGTACTGCTATGCCAACAATTCCAACTCTCTCACCATCTACTCTCACATCACACTACGCTCCTCTCCTCAAGACAAAATTCGCATCAACCACTCTCACAAACAATGAGAAGTATGGCTACTCTTTCTCTGAGAATCCTACTAATGCGAGTTGTTTCCGAGGCATCCTCTCAAACAACATCACCACTCTCGTCACCAACCAACTCAATCCTCGACCAGCAGGTGAAGTCACTCTCACGAACTGGACAACACAACTCTCCACCATCAAGAACACGACAACACCAAATACCAATGGATACTACTACTACACTTTCTCAGCGAACACGAACAACACTGTCACGGTCACTCCTCCAACAGGTACTGGTACAAAGAATGTCATCGTTGATGGAGGGAATATCCAGATTAATAGTAACATAGAGTACACAGGATCAGGCAAGACTCTTCTCCTCATAGCGAGAAAGAACAACGCAGGACAAGGAGGTAACATCTACATCAATCCTACTGTCACACGTATTGATGCTATCATCATCGCAGACGGAGGAACTCTCATGAATGGTACGACAACAAGTGGAGTCACAACAACAAAGAACTGGATTACTCATCCATCTGATCTCACGAACCGTCTCACGATCAATGGACGACTCTACTCGTACAACACTCGTGGTGGATCTATCACTCCTCAAGCATCAGGAACAGACTTTGATCCTATCGCATGAAACATTGGTAAGTACTTCGATACAAACTCTACCAATGCTACGCAACTCATCACTACAGCCTCTCCAACACAGGCTGCTACCTACGACCTCGAACGTCTCCGCGTCATGCTCTCTGATGGTAACTCTCAGTGTACGACACAGGTCAACTACCAGGCGTTTACAGTAGCGAGTTTACCAGCTCTCCTCACGAGACCTGCAAGTTATCAAGGAGGGAATTGTAGCTTCTAATTTGAGTAAAAATATGTAAGACCTCTCAGAAATGAGAGGTCTTATGTTATGTTGATGCGAGACGCACCATTTCACTGTGAACCAATTGAGAATTGCTGATATTTATAAAAAACCTCCGTAGGAAATCCTATGAAGGTTTATATTTTCTTGGTGCAGTAGGGGGGAAGTGAGTTATTCTCACTTCGAGTCAATCGAACTACTGTATAAAAAAACCTCACAGGTTATGTAAGGTTTGATATTGTATGGTGCCGAGGAGTAGAATCGAACTACCGACACAAGGCTTTTCAGGCCTCTGCTCTACCACTGAGCTACCCCGGCGACTGGCACTACTCTATTGATACTTGCAAAATTGCAAATCCAAAATTAGTGCTTGATCTTTATCTGTGCAAATTCGAGCTCTACTGGTGTGTCACGACCGAGGAGATTGATAGTGAGTTTGAGAGTGCCCTTCTTTTCATTGAGTTCGATGACTTTACCTTCGCTTCCCTGGAAAGAACCAGCAAGGATAGTTGCGTAATCACCAATTTTTACTGGAGTCTTGTATTCAGCGTTTTTTTCATCGACCATTCCCTGTATACGTGCGAGTTCTGCTTCTGTGACTGGAACAGGAGTTGTACCAGCACCGAGGAAGCCTGTGACATTTGGAGTATTTCTCACGACGTACCATGATTCGTTTGTGACGACCATCTTGACGAGGATGTATCCAGGAAAGACATTTTTCTTATTTTTGACAGATCCTCCACCTTTTTTGAGAGTGACAACATCGTGGAGAGGAACGAAACAATCGAGGATAAATTTCTCAAGATTAAACATCTCACGTCTCTGCATCAGAGATGTACGTACATTATCTTCTGTACCAGAGATAACTCGGATGACGTACCATTCTGGCTTTGGAGCGAAGAGTTTTGACATGGGAGGGGATTAGAAAATGATGGCTTATTTGACTTCTACTGGCTGTACCTGGATTTTTTCACCTGATTCAGTGGTGACTTCGAGAGGTTGTGCTTGGATAACAGGAGATCCTGAGAGGTCAGCAGCTTTTGGTTCATGAATCCATCCTCGGAGAGCGAAGAGGCCATTACTGAAAGCGAGAGTCAATATATACGTAAATATCGTCATAGCGACAATAATACCGACGACAGCTTGAAAAAATTTCTTTGTTTCAATATGCGTAGGCCATACCACGTGTTCGAGTTCTGCGAGAGATTCTTTGATGAAATTTGCCATAAAAATGAGTGAGTTAGGTACAAAAAATCAGTGTGAGTATAGAAAAAAGACAGAGAGAGTCAATATATTTCTTATTCCTCCTGTGTCGAGTCATTTTTTCTAAAATTCTATCATGTCCCACACTTTTGCGGCGATATTTCTCGGTTTGCCGACGAGAGGGGTGTGGTGGAGGTTGATAAAAGGGACACTATTTGCTTCTAGGAAGCCACAACGTTGTTCTTTCCACGAACGTGTCATGTCAGGAATCATAAAGTCAAAACCGATAATCACATCGCCAAACACTTTCGCTGCTTTCTCGAACAGTGCCTTATTATCAGGATGAGCAATATCAAATTCTTCCGCAGACGCTCCTCCATAGCTCACTCCTATTTTCTCACTGAGATAGACAACTTCATCTTTTTTTGGCACGTAGGTATTGATGAGGGTTTTGTCCCAGGTATCTTTGAACGTGAGCTTCCAGGGTTTCGTGAGTTCTTTATCCGATACTGTTATTCGACCATCAAAAGAGAGCTGACGGGTGAGGAACCAGTTCATTTTCTCATCTGGTACAAATTCTGCAATGCCCTTCATACGATTTTTGTTCTTTTCTTCAATTAATTCTGAGAGTGTATTCATCCCATTTCCGACGACTTGAGGTTGTATTCCTGATAGAATCCCTTCTATTTGATAATTTATCACTGTTCCACGATAGACAGGTCAGATGATTTGCTCTTCGACGATAACCCAGAGACAGAGTTGACGTGCGATTTTAAATGCATGACGGAGATCCTCATAGTTTCGCACATAGGTGACGACGTGTCGCCCACGACTTCCGAGACGTGGCTTCACAATAACAGGCTTTTCTATGCGATCAAATATGGCTTTTGCTTCCTCAAATGTCCTCGCTACACCTCCATCCGGTACAGGAATACCGTTCTTTTTACATGTTTTTTTGAAAATCCCCTTGTCGTCCATAGTGGCGAGAGCGGCTTCATTGTTTGATTGTGCAGGACGGGGGAGCCCAGAGAAAATGATGATTTTCTTTTTGCGAGTTCAGGGAATGGGTTTGCGAACTATATAGGTATCGACAGCTCTATCGATGACGCGTACTTCTCGCATCTCGAGACCTCGTTTTTCAGCTTCTTCCCAGAGGACTTTTGCCCGTGAGAGCGTTGTTTTACCTGGTTTTTGTCCGAGATGTATCATACCGAGGAGTCTCCCGAGGCCGATGAGAAACAGTGAAATATCATCTTCCCATTGGCTTGCCCAACGAGAAAGAGGATTTGCGAGGATGCCTATTTGTATCTTTTCAAAAAGGATATTGAGACTATCAAAATACCAATTGAGATAGTGGGGAACAGGATTATTGCCACAGTAGGGACATTTGTGTTTTTTGAACATGTGTTCAGTCTAGTCATTTTTCTCTTGTTTCTCAAGCTTCTCCTTCTTTTATGGTACTGACAATAGTCTATATATGTGAATGTATATATTTGACAAACACTAAAAATTAGTGCAAAATTTGAGAGATTGCCAAAATTTAATATTTTTTTTTATGGATACAACACCTAATAAGCACCCTGAACAACATATTGAATTACCAAAAAATATTGCACCGTCTTTGCCTATGAATCCGGATTGAGTTCGATGGCCTTCGTGTTTTTCTTCGATACGTATCTCTGAAGATGGTATGTCTAGAGAAGTTATGCTCAACGATGCAGCGTGATCTGAGGCAGGAAAAGTATGGAAATTTTATCCTTCTCACGATGCTCAGATAGTAGAGAGACAAGCTCAAGAGCTTCGAAGTAGAGAACCATTTCAATGAAACGAGAATCTCTGTGATGATCTAGATGTTTTATGAAATTTTGTGACTCAAATGTGGTCAATTGATGATCAATTCCCTGATCATACACAACGACGTGAATTTTATGAGCAACATCCTGAAGTAAGCCTTTATTGTGGTAAAATATCTAAGCTACGAAAAAATACTATTTCTTATGTGTATTATGCTTTTAATACAATCAAATCCAAAATTCCAGAATTAGCAGGGAGTCTACTAAATAATATCCCACAGGACTTAAGAAAATATGACGAACTTTCATTTGAAGATAAAAAAAACTACATCCAAAGAATAGACAAAGCTATTTTGGATTTTTTTCAGTCAATTTTGGATTTATCTAAACAGTAAACTGCTCCAGGAATTCGATTTTATTTTCGTGAAAGAGGCGGATATCGTTGATACCGTAGCGTATCATAGCGAGACGCGTGAGTCCAAAACCAAAGGCAAAACCTGAATATTCTTCGGGGTTTATATCTGCTTGTTTCAGGACATTTGGGTGGACGAGTCCACAGCCCATAAATTCGAGCCAACGACCTTTTCCATCACGTTCCCACCAGAGGTCGACTTCCATGCCTGGTTCGACAAAAGGGAAGTACCCCGGACGCATACGAAATTTTGGTTCGTACCCGAATAATTCCGTGAGAATAGTTGTGATAGTACCTTTTAGGTGTGCAATAGTGATATTTTTGTCCACGACGATTCACTCGACTTGTTCGAACATGATATCGTGAGTTGCATCTATTTTTTCATTGCGATAGACAGAACCGAGCACCATAGCACGGAGTGGTTTTGATTGTGTCTTCATGAGGTGATTTTGCATGCACGATGTCTGTGTTGCGAGGACTCTTTTATCTGTGAGCCAGAATGTATCCTGCATATCTCGTGCTGGGTGCCAAGAAGGGATATTGAGAGCGTCAAAATTATTAAACTCTGTGGTGACAGTTGGTGATCTCCAGACAGAAAAACCCATACGTGTCACGATATCGATGATATCGGATTGTATGATTTTGATAGGATGTTGTGTGCGTCCGTGAGTTTTGGCTGGCACAGTCATATCGATAAAACGATTTTCTGCAGTTTTCAATTCATTTTCTCGGATTTCTTTTTCTTTTCGTGCGAGTTCTGCCTCGACTTCTGTACGGAGTTCATTGAGTGATTTCCCAAGTGTCTTTTTTTCCTCTGGAGAGAGTGAAGCGACATTTCCAAGCATCTGCGTGAGACTTCCTTTTTTCCCCACGAGACTATTACGGTACTCGATGAGTTGTTTGAGACTTGTCAGAGCTGCGATTCCAGCGTGGATTTCAGGCTTGAGTTGTTCGATATTCATATTATTTTTTCTTCATAATAGCAGGGATGGCGATGTGTCCACCGATGACTTCTTGATGGGTCACGGCAAGGAGCTTCTCAGCATCATCAGGCATACTCACTTCATCTTTTCTCATGATCATCTGATCACGAGAAGCGTGTTTTGCCTGAGATATACTGGAGATATCTACTTCCTGGAGTTTTTCGATATAGCCAAAAATACCAGCAAGCTGATTTTGGTACATATTTACTTCCTCATCTGTGAGATGGAGACGTGCGAGTTTTGCGACGTGTCGGACTTGGTCTTGCGTTGGTATCATAGGTCTATATACTGAGTAAAACGACAGGCGTATCGTATATATTTTACACTCTAAAGCAAGTTATGGCGTGAGAGAATCAACTATCATCATTATTTGGAGATATGCAGGCAACTCCGCCTGCATCTTGACCTGCACCGACCACACCTCCTCTTCCTGATAAAAAAGAAAATGTTTTGGGTGCACTGGAAACACCAACATCAGTTCCTTCATCTCCGGAAGCAACACCTTCTTCATCGTGAGCACATAGCCTCTTCTGAGATATTCCTGTGTCTGAAAAGACAGAATCAATTCTGGATACTTCTGTCTCTCTTCCAGAAGTAGAGATGCCAGAGATTTCTCCTGTTGCAGTTCTCCCAGAGGTACCGATGCCTCTTGTTGAAGCCCCACAAACTGTACCAGTCATTCCTGAAAATACTGTTATTTCTCCTCCAATAGAAGCCGTTTCTGATGTGTCACCTGCTGAGAAAAAGCAGGATGTAGCCGCTCCTGTTGTCCCAACTGCTCCGGTAGTTCCACTTGAGAAAAATATCGATGCACCAGTACCGGCTGAGAAAGTCGAAACTCCAGATACTCCTCCAGCAGAACCACAAAAAGTTATCCCAAAAGAAGAAGATCCCAAGCTCACACAGTATCTGCGCGCAGATCATGTCTATCAGGAAATGCTCCGTATAGAAAGCCAAGAAAAAATACGTCTCCATCTCGCTATCCGCTATACACTCCTGATGTTTGCTATTTTCCTCGTATTTGCCTGGATAGTGAGTAATCGTGTTATCATGTTTGGTTTCTCTGAATTTGTCTGGTTGGCTCGTATTCGCGATGCTCTCTTTGCTGTTATGGCTGGTCTTTTTTCACTGACTATCTGGTTTGGGAGTGTGACATGGATGCGGCAGATTTTTCTCATTGCTCTCCTGCGCACTCTCGCAATAGTATTTTTTGCAGCGGTTATCATCGCTCTCTATATTCCTCTCTGGTAACATTATGCGTGCACTTTTCCACTTCTTGTCTCTCTTTTTAATTACTTTCCTTTTGGTTGGTTGTTTCGGGAGTGATACGACAGAAACGGTAGATGAGGTGGATAGTTCATGACTCATCAAACATACGGGCACAGGCTATACACTTCGTGTCCCTGCTTCGTGGGAAAAGGTCGACAATGCTACTATTGTGGCACCCGTTGCTGGTAAAATAGAGCTCGCTATGCGTTCACTGGTGAACAAACGAGGTTTTATGAATAATCTCATCATCCTCTCAGAAACACTCACTGCTGATGCGACGGCAAGTGAATATGTCTCTCAGAGTATGCTCTGGGCTTCTCGCGAGTATCTCTCGCTCGCTATCGATACAGATGAACAGTTTACATTTGGTGACGGAGAGAAAAGTCGCCTCGTTATCTTCCGTGCAAAATATAATGAAATAACAGAAGAACATCTCTTTATGCAGACGGCTCGTATCTGTGATAAAACTGTGTATCTCATGACACTCGGTCTCGAAAATGATACACCAGCCGAGAGCTACGATCGATACCGACCGATATTTTCTAGCTTTACGTGCCAATAATTATGCGTTTTTTTCACGCTCTTCTCTGACATAAACGACGACCTATACTTGGTGGACTCAATTTCGAAATCAAACAAGGAGAGTGGGTCTTTCTCTGTGGTGCCAGTGGAAGTGGAAAATCGACTCTTCTCGAGACTATGGCAGGACTTCTGAAACCCCTCGCAGGTTCTTTTATCGATCATCGTGGTCGTGATGTGTATCGTCTTTCTTCGAAAAATATCCGCGCCTATCGTCGTACCTGTGGTATGATTTTTCAGGACTATAAACTCATTCCATCAAAGACTGTTGGCGAGAATATATCCTACGCGCTGGAGATTTGTCGATACGGTAAAAATACGATTACTCGTCGCACGAGAGAGCTCCTGACAGAAGTGGGCATGTTTCATAAAAAAGATGAATACCCTGAACATCTCTCTGGTGGAGAGAGTCAGAGAGTGGCTATTGCGAGAGCACTTATTCACGAACCTGATACTATTTTTGCTGATGAGCCAACGGGTAATCTCGATCAGAAAAATGTAATTATGATTCTAGATTTCCTCAAAAAAATCCATGCCACAGGTACAACCATCGTTTTTGCGACACATGATCGAGACCTCTTTGATCTTGTTCCAGGATCGAGAGTTATTGATATAGATTTACTTCACAGTGTCCCTACTTCTTTATAGCATTTTATGACCATTTTTATCGGTATACTCCTGGCACTCTTTGTCTTCTTTGTAGTAGTCTTTCTTCATGAACTCGGGCACTTTCTCGTCGCTCGATGGAGTGGCGTCAAAGTGCATGAATTTGGACTCGGTATCCCACCGAGATTACTCCGAATTTTCCGAGATAAAAAATGAACAGAGTGGACGCTCAATTGGTTTCCTCTCGGAGGATTTGTCCGTCTCAAATGAGAAAATTTCGATGATCCAGAGAGTCGTGAAAAAGACGCACTCCCTCAAGTACCATGGTGGAAACAGGTCGCTATTTTACTGGCGGGTGTCACGATGAATTTTATTTTAGCAGGGTGTCTCTTTGGTCTTCTTTTTTATCGCGGAACAGAACCACTCACCGTCCATATTCGAGAGCTAGCTCCCAATTCGCTTCTTTCTCATGTTGGCACTGGTACAAAGCTTATTCCCATATTTGATACACTCGAAGAAGCAGAAACATCTGGTGTCATTACCCGTGCTCCTGGTATCGTATTGGACCCACTTCCTGGCTCTATCGCTGCACAGGCTGGATTACAGCGGGGTGATGTGCTCATAGCGATCAATAATCAACCTCTCACGAGCACAGATGAAATCCAATCTCGTCTCTCTCTTCCTGCACCTCTGCTTTTCCGTATTGTCCGTGCTGGTCAGGAAATGGATATTTCTATTATACCAGTGGAAGGTAAAATTGGTTCCTATATAGCTCCGCACATTCTCCTCCAGAATTATAAATACGCTCTTTTTCCATCTCTCTTTTATGGCATGAAAGAAGTATATCACCAGATTGGATTTTCGTTCCGTACTTTTGGAGCGATTATCCGTACGAGTTTTTCTGACACGGCGTCTCGTGAACAAAAACAAGAAGCCACCGCAGGTATAGGTGGTCCAGTGGCCATTGGTCGAGTCTTTGTTGGACTGGCAGATTATGGTGTCCAAATCCGTAGTGTTATCATTCTTACCGCTATGATTTCTTTGAGTCTTGGTGTGTTCAATCTCCTCCCATTTCCAGCTCTTGATGGCGGACGTTGTCTTCTTGTCATTGTGAATCAGGCTATTCACGTCGTCAATCCGAGATTTAAAATCTCTCCCCGTATCGAACAGATGATTCATTCGCTCGGGTTTATTATTCTCATCCTCGCGAGCATTCTCGTCACTTGGAAAGATATATTTCTTCATTCATAGCACCGTTCGTCATACTCGGGCTTGACCCGAGTATCCAGTCTGTATACTGATTCCTGTATCAGTTTAATACTTTTGACAGCAAAAGTATTCAAAACTGCCGAAAGAAAATAAACTCGCTCTTCAGTCCAGCAACTTATTCTCTATTTTTCATGACGCTCAGACAGTATTTTCTCTCGGACTCTCGTTTCTGTTTTCATATTCAACTTTTAATTTTTTAATTTATGCGCCTTTTTTCCTGGAACGTGAACTGAATCCGTGCCGTCATGAAAAAATGATTCCCTGAGATTCTCCAAAAACTGGGTCCTGATATTATTGGCCTCCAGGAAATCAAAGCGAAACCAGAACAAATCATCGCAGAAACCGATATTATCCAGTCGCTCGGGTATCAGTGCATCTTTAATTCTGCAGAGCGTCCTGGGTATTCTGGCACGGCTGTTTTTACGAAAATTGCACCTTTGGCTGTGATGAATCGTATCGGCACAGAAGCTGATAATGAAGGTCGTACGCTGGCTCTCGAATTTGAGGACTTCTATTACGTGAATTCCTATATCCCCAATTCCAAAGATGACCTCTCTCGTCTCGAATACCGACAAGAATGGGACAGGGCAATGTGTGTGTTTCTCGATAAATTACAGGTTCATAAGCCAGTGATATTTTGTGGTGATCTCAATGTCGCACACCAGCCTATAGACCTCAAAAATCCAAAACAAAATGAAGGGGAACATGGTTTTACACTCGAAGAACGCAGAGGATTTGATGCGTTTATGGGTATCGGTCTCGTTGATATCTTTCGTGAGAAAAATCCTGAACTCACTGGGGCGTATACCTGGTGGTCCAATTTCTGAAATGCCCGTGCCAATAACTCTGGCTGGAGAATCGATTATTTTCTCGCATCTCGATGAATCACCTCGCGCATTACTGATGCGACAATCCATCCTGATGTTATAGGTTCGGATCACTGCCCGGTGGGTATCGTTATCAGTTAAAAAAGAAAAATTAAAAAAGAAAAATGGAGGATTTTTTATTTACGAATATAATTCTCGTAATTCGTTATTGATAACTCGTTATTGTTTATGCTCTCTCTCCAGTTTATCCGTGAAAATTCTGATATCGTTCGCGCAGCGATAAAAAACAAATCAACAAAGATTGATTTTGATGCATTTCTCGTGCTCGATGAAAAGAAAAAAACCATGCAACAAGAGGTGGAAACTCTTCGTGCAAAGCGTAATGAACTCTCGGCATCAATGGGCAAAGGAAAGCCTGACCCTGCAGTTCTCGAACAGGCAAAAAAACTCAAAGAAGATCTCCAAACTCTTGAGAAAACATACGAAGAAATCGAGTTAGAACATTCTTCACTCCTCAAACAGATCCCAAATATTCCAACTGATGATACACCAGTGGGGCATACAGAAGAAGAAAATGTCGTCGTCCGAGAATGGTGAAAGATTCCAGAATTTAGTTTCAAGCCTCGTGATCACGCCCAGATTGCGGCAATCCATGGCTGGATAGACAAAGAACGCGCTGCCAATGTCGCGGGGTCACGATTTGCTTACCTTATGGGTGATCTTGTCATGCTCCAATTTGCCCTGATTCAATTTGTCATGAATACCCTCACGAGCGAAGAAACTCTCAAAAAAATCATTGCTGATCTCGGTCTCAAGGTCTCTTCAAAACCGTTTACCCCGGTTCTTCCTCCATATATGATTCGTACAGAACCATATGATGCGATGGATCGTCTCGAGCCTCGTGAAGACCGCTACAAAATCGAGGGGCAAGACCTCTGGCTCCAGGGAAGTGCTGAGCATGTGCTTGGCTCTATGCATGCCAACGAGATTTTTCTTGAAAAAGATATGCCGGTGCGCTATATCGGTTATGCGACGTCTTTCCGTGGTGAAGCAGGGACATACGGCAAAGATATGGAAGGTATCATCCGTATGCACCAATTTGATAAACTCGAGATGGAGAGTTTCTCTTGTGCGGAAACATCACACGAAGAACACCTCCTCTTCTCTGGTATCCAGGAATATCTCATGCAACAGCTCCAGATCCCATACCGAAAACTTCAAAAATGTACCTTTGATATCGGAAAACCAAATGCCAAGGGTTCAGATATCGAAGCATGGCTCCCAGGACAAGGAAAATACCGTGAGACTCATACAGCCGACTATATGACTGATTACCAGGCGAGGAGACTTCAAACACGCGTCCGCCGTGAAAGTGGCGATCTTGAGCTCATTCACACCAATGACGCAACCGCATTTGCATGCGGACGAGCCCTGGTTGCTATCCTCGAAAATTATCAAAATGAAGATGGGAGTGTGAGAGTTCCTGAAGTGCTCATTCCATTTCTTGGTAAAAAGGTGATTTAGATTTGATTTTTCAGCTGTACTGTAGTAACATAAATGCGTATTATTTACTTTTTACTATGAAAACACAATTAGATTATCAGGAAATTGAGAAATGAGCCATAGATTTGCTTATAAATATTGCTCAACAAGAAGGAAATAATTTTCTTGATGCGGAAGGTCATCCTGTAGATTTATCTGAGGTGAAAAAGAATCTTATTTCTACTCGAAGATCATTAGTTCGATGTCTTGATGATTCGCATGATTCAGAAAATCTTCCATTTGAAGAAAGAGCGAAGGCACTTATAGAACAGACAAGAAATCATGCATTAAAGCTTGTACAAGAACGTATAGAGTCTATGTCAGACATTAAATAATTCATATATTTCATGGCAGATACCATACCACTTCCAACTCCCAATAAACGAAAAATGGTTTTCGTAGCCATTATCGCTGCTTGTTTTCTCGTTGTCCTCATCGGCGTTCTCATGCTCTCAGGAGTAGGGAAGTCTGATACAGGAAAATGATTTAAACCAGAAACAAAAGAAGTCGTGATCTGGACAGTGAATATGCCAGCAACGCTTTTTGAGGCTCTCAATAAGGGATACAATGATTATGTTGACCGCAGTGATATGAAGCTCAAAGTTCGTGATTTTGCCTCCTATGAAGACTTCCTGGATATCTTCCCACGAGCTGTGCAAGCCGGAGTTGCTCCCGATGTTGTTCTCGTTCCAAATCATGGGGGCCATCTCTTCCTCGACCCCTATATAGTTTCGCTCGGTGAAAATATCATTGCTCTTGATGACTTCGAAAATCGTTTTCATCCTCTCTTTGTCGATGAACTCGTGTTTGAAGAAAAACAAAAAGTCGACGGAGCGAATCAAATTGTCCGTGGTCTTCGCGGTGTACCAGTTGGTTTTGAGCCGCTCGGTATTTATTATAATCGTGAGCTTCTTCCGACGACACCACAGTTTTGGGATAAAATCATGGAGCAACTTTCTGATGATGCAAAAGAAAATAAAGTCCCAGCAATTTCGCTCGGTTATGGTCGTGCTACGCCTATCAGTTCTGACATGCTCCCATTTCTTACTATGCAGTACAAGGGCGAACAACTCAATTCGTATGAGACTCTCGATTCTGTAGAATCTCGATCCACTCTCGAAAAACTTCTCGAATATCGTCTCGAACCAAATAACCTCTCACAATTTCGAGATGCCTATACGGCGACTCTGACCAATGTTGACCTCTTCGCTCGTGGCAAAGTAGCAACACTCGTAGGATATCCTGCAACAGAGCGAGATATTCTCCTTGCTATCAAGCGTGCAAAAAAGGATAAAGCCTATGAAAATGTCTTTGAAAAAAATATTCGCTGGACGACTATTCCACAGGTCGAAGAAGATGCAAAAAAACAAATCAACATGGCTCGTTATATGTATTTTGCTATGACAAAATATGGCATCAATCGTAACAAAGAAAAACCATCAAATGATCCTGTTATAAAATTTATGCAGTACCTCGCGACTGGCAAAGCTCAGGAAACTTTTTTTGAAAACTATGAGTATTATCTCCCTTCACAACTCGAGATGCTCAAAGAGCCAAAATCTCAGATAGATAGTAAAACAGGGGAGTTTGATATGACGGTTGGTGATTGGTATGTTGCGACACAACACTATGTCACCTATAATAAATGACTCCCGCATATCTTTACCTATATTGTTGAAAAAGCCCTTGATGAACCAGGCGCGACAGCAAGTGTCATCTCGAGTAATATTCTCTCCTATCTCAGTTGTAAAATAAATCATCTCACTGATCCAGACACGTATGATGTTCCGTGTGAATGTCGTGTTGATACACAACAAAATAATAATCACTACTGGCCCGTGTGTCAGTGGGGAGTCTAGTCAATCTCCAATCTATAATTTTCAATCACGAACTGGATAATTCCATGAATTCTCTATAATTTTTTCATGAAAAAACTGATTCAAAAAATATTCTGTCTCCTCGCTCGGATTTGTATTCTTCGTCATAAACCGTTTGTCATTGGTATTACGGGATCATTTTGAAAGACGACAGCGCGTCATGTGATCGTGGAGATTTTACGCCGTGCCGGTCGTGATGTCTGGACTCCAGAAGGAAACTACAATGGTGAATGGGGATTTGCTTTTGCTGTTCTTCGTATACGAAGCGGTGACAAAAATTTCCTTGCCTGGGTGCGTATGTTTCTCTCGGCGTGTTGGACGATTATGAATCCACGCTATCCTCATATGCTCGTCCTTGAATACGGTGTTGATCATAGAGGAGAGATGGATATACAGATAGATATTGCTGAACCAGATATTGCTCTCTTTACGAAACTCTCTCCTTCACATATTGAGTGATTTGGAACAGCAGAATTGTACTACGAAGAAAAGCAAAAACTCCTCCATCGAAAACATAAAAAAACATATGCCATTGGAAATGCTGACGATCAGCACCAGGCGGATTTTGCATGCCAGACATGGTATGGCAAAAATCCTGATATGAGTGATCTCGTTCTTTGAAATATAGCGGAACATCCGGATGGTTTGGAAGTAGATTTTTCTTTTCAAGGACAGCAATACCATATAGTCTCGCCAATTCTCGGAGAACACCATGCGGGGATACTCGTCGGCTCTTTTCTTGTTGCTCGTGAAGCGGGTATAGTGCCTCTCGACATCATCTCCTACCTTCGCCATATTCATCTTCCTCATGCACGAGGAAATGTCCTCAAATGAATCAATGAGAGCCTCATTATTGACGGAACGTATAATGGATGATTTGAGCCTATCCTAGCTGGTGTGGAGATGCTCGTACGTCTGGCTCAGAAGGATGGTAGAAAAACTATTGCCCTCATCGGTGATATGCGTGAACTCGGTGCTCTCGAGAGCCTGCGTCATGAGGAGCTCTGGCAGGATCTCAAAAAACTCCCAGTTGATTACTATATTTTTGTCGGAGCTGTGTGTATGGAAATCATTCAGCCTATGGTGAGTGAAGAGTGGAGAGAGCGTACTTTTTTTACCCTCGATTCACGAGTAGCAGGTGAGTACATCAAGAGTATTATCATGAATGATGCTGACAAATACCTCCTCTTTGCCAAGGGAAGTCAAAACACTATCTATCTCGAAGAAGCGCTGAAATATTTTATTTTCCCAGAAGAGTATCTCAAGCTCGTCCGACAAGACGCACTCTATACGCACAAGAAACAGCATTTTTATAAGACAAACTTTTTGAGTCTCAATTCAAAATAAAAAGAGAATATTTTCCTATTAAAAACCTATTCGATTTGTAATAGGTTTTTGTCAATATATTTCCTCTCTTTTCCTCATCCATTTCTCTTTTTTTGGTTAATATTGACGTATTAATTTGTTTTTTATCTATGAATCAAAAAATTCTCTCAAGTGTGCTGGTTCTTTTTACGCTTTCTTCGTGTCAGTTTTTTGGCGAAAAAGAAACAGAGTTTGTTGCTCTCAATCCTGAGGTAGCTCAGATTTCAGCGTTTGATCAATCGCTCCAGCTCGATGTCGATTATATCTCCAATTTTCGTCTCGATGGATTTACAGATCCAGGAGAGGAAACAAAATATATCACAGAAAAAGAAAAACTGATACAGGCCTATAATGCGGGAGATCGTTCACTGAATCTCCTCCGTGCCTATATCTACCTCACATGATTGGAAGGAAATTTCTCGATGAAGTCGACACTAGAGGCTGAGCTCTGCAAGCTCCATGCTGAGACGTGTGCTGCCTCTCTCGTAGAAGCTGCTATCACTGGGACTGTGACTGACTCAAATGGTAAACCTCGTTCAGGCGTTACTGTGGAAGTTCTCGGGACAAAACATTTTGCGACGACAGATAATCAGTGAAAATATGATCTCGCTTTTCAAACTCAATCTCCTACCGTTCTCCGACTCCGTGCTTCGACTGACTCGACTATGATTGATGTCAAAAAAATAGAAATCGATGACAATATCCGTAAGTCGTATGCTACTCAAAAATTTGAGAGAAATTTCACTCTCATCAATCCTCTTGTCACCTACGAGATAGATACAGTTCAAAATACTATTCTCGGAAAGGGATCACAAAAAAATACCAATAGTTTCACGATCACCACCGACTATACGAAATACATCATACCATTTGGGAGTATTGTGAATGGCACGACTCCTTACAAGTGAAAACTCAAAGCTATGGTGTTTGAATTTAATCGTGCTTCTGGCGCATCTCTTCTGGACGCAGATTCTTTTGACTCTATCGAGTGATTTGCCTCATCTCTTTTTATTACTTATGGTATGCCGTATATCGTATTTATAGCTGATGATGGTAGTCGTCTCGATGTTCTCAGTACGAACCCTATGTATATCGCGACGACACTTCGAGAGCGTGATGATTTTATGAAGACGCCACGATTTGATAAACTCTATCAAATGGCGTATGCTGAATCCCAGAAAGATTCTTCAAAATACCCTATCGACAATAAGTGGCTTTTTGATAATGGGAATTTCCGCATCATACCACCATGGTGGGTCCTGGATAGAACGACCGGTTTTTGGGATAATGTAGGTATGCGTTTTGCAACAGCTAATCCTGAATCGCCCTACAATATAGAGGCTCCTTTTTATACCATTCGTGTTGGTACTCGATAATCATATAATTTTTTTCTTATGTCTCCTCGTATTTATATTTCTGCCAGCATTATCGCAGCATTATCTCTGATATATGGTTTCGGTGTATTTGCCAATGTCGATATGGGCTATGAACAGCAGGCCTGTATACTCAAAAAAGATTTTGTTCAGCAGGTTACCAACGGTACTTGCTATGGTGTTATCATCGGTCGTGGTACCGAAAATATCCTCCTCAGAGGAGACGGAGAAACAGTCGCACATAGGTACCCCCAGGGATGCGTGGTGGCTGATTGGAATGAAGATAATCCAGAATGGGAAACAAAAACCTGTGCTCCGACATTTAGCTGTCTCGAAAATTCAGGCGTCGATCTCACAAACGCTTCATTTATCTCTGCACAAGAACAGCCCTACCAAAATGCGCCAGAGGTCAATCCTCCTATTTTCCCTCTTGATCAAAATTATTCTAAAGCCTTAGTTTTTGCTGACAATGTCGCTATTTCAGATAGTCCTAATCTCTGTGAATATACCTGTAATGATGGTTATCGTAAGGTAAGCGATACATGTGGCACAACTGCAACTACTACCACGAGTGCAGCCGGAAGCTGTACTGTTGCTCCCACTGTGACCATCGCTGGTCCAACGGGCTCTATGACTGGCGTCAATGCTGTCCTCAATCCTACAAATATTACTACAAATTTCGGTGTAACTGTTGCGACTCAGGGGTCTGGGTATGCTACAGCTCCAGCTGTTACTATCAATATCCCAAATAATGGAACCTGTAGTCCCTATACACCAAATATCAAAACAGTTGTGACTGGCGGAAAGGTGACGAGCGCAAGCCTTCAGGTCCTCGCACCAACTGTGCAAGTCAACTTCAGTGATTTTCTCGCAACTGCCAGTCATAAAATGCTGATTTTCGCTGTGGTGAATGGGGGAGCTGGGTATCAAACTGCTCCTACTGTTACTATTGGTGGATTAACTGGAGCAGGCTGTACTATCCCAACTCCTGTACCGCATCTCAATAATAGAGGAGAACTCGCTACTATCGATGATCTCCAAGTTCCCCAGGCATGTCTCGGTATCCCTACAATTACCGTGAGTGCTCCTCCTGCTCTGGTGCCAAATATTACTTGTCCCGTAAATACCACACTGACTGTTGCTGAGCCAACTGGTACAGTCAATGGAGAAGGTGCTACAGCAACTGTGGCGCTCGCTGGTACAGGATTTGATATCACTGTGACAAATGGTGGTTCTGGTTATACTTCAAATCCTGCTGTGACGGTGACTGGTGGAACGTGTACTCAGACACCTGTTGGAACTGCGACTATCGATCCTGCTACGAAAAAAGTAACTGCTGTCACTCTCAGTTTCGGCGGTACGACTGCTTATGCTATTTCCAATGACACAGGTACGACGGCTGCTATCCCAACGAATGGCGGAGGTGCAGGATATACGACTGCTCCGCTGGTCACTGTAACAGGATGAGTCTGTACGACACGACCTCTCGCCACAGCGACTATTTCTGCTGCTGGTGTTGTCACGGGTGTCACTCTGACGGGTGCAGTAGGTTGTACTGTTGCTCCTATCCTCACTATTGCTCCGCCAAGTTCGTATGCATGTACGACCACGGGGAATATCGATAAATGTATCCCTCTTGTCTGTACTGGTGCTGCTCCAACCACGGCTCTCTACTGTGAAAATGATACAGTCATCGCAGGTCACGAAGATCAACCACGTGTCCATCGTGCTGATGCGACCCAGTGTACGAGTAACGCCAAATGTGAATGGTACTGCCCAGCAGCCACTCCTTTCTACTGTGAATCAGCTAACACCTGTGTCACTTCTCAAAATGAATGTGGTCAGACAAACACTTGTAAAACATCCGCTCCATCAGAAATCAAAAAAGAACTCGATGTCCCATTCATCCAGTGTGATGCCATCAACGGTACTGACTTGTATTTCCGATACAAGATCGAGAAGACAGGAGGTACTGCATCAGACACCTACATCTCACCTCTCTTCACTGTTGGTACCTCTGTCAAACACCCAACTACTTTCTACACCGGTACTTACAAGGTAACTTGTCTCTACGGATCAGCCGCAAACACCAACGCTACTCTCCCAGACTACGGCATGACTGCTGGTACGTGTACCAAGACTATGACTGCCAATGATACAGCGAATGGTTGTAGCCGTATCTACCCGTATCGTGGATCAACTCTCTCAGACGAACTCACCTCTGCTTCTGCCTTTGATGCATCATTCCGTTGTGGTAGTCGTGAAGTAGTCACCAATACAGCTGACACCAAAGCATACCGTCTCCAAGTCGCTACCAGTGATCCATCATTCCTCGCCTACGACAGAAATATCACAGACCTCTTCGCTGGTCTCGCCATCGGCCCTGTCTCTACTCAGACTCAGAGCTACAATTTCAACACTGGTGCTGACATCACCTGTGCAGCGAAAGTAGGAGATGGTTACTCAACTAACTCCAGCTGTCAGGCTCGTGCCTGTGTCGGTGGTGCCTGTGCAACTCCACAGTCATTCATCGTTGTCCCATCAGAAGAAGTCACGTGTACCAATCAAGACAGTATCAGCTATGATGTCGGCTGTAATCCATCAAGCCCAGACTACACTGAATGTCTCCAGTGGATGTACCAAGACAACACCAACACCACCAACATCAATGGAGTCGAAACCTACAATCGTAATGCAAAGATCAAAGTGAACAATGTCGAACAAGACATCTACTTCACCTGTAAGATCGAAACTCCTCCAGGAGCTCTCGGCCCAGTCAAAACCTGTAGCATCCAACTTCCAACAGGTGGTACTCCTGTGACTATCTTTGCTGGTGATGCAACAACCACAAACAACACCACCAACTACAGTTTCCAGACAACAGCCTACACCCTCAGAAAAGACACTGGTAAACCAACCGGAACCATTGCCTACTACACCAACTACTCAAACGGTGTCACTCTCTCACCAGATCAATACGAGTACTGGCAGAAACAACCAATCACTGCTGTCATCACTTGTACTGACAAAGCAGCTACCAGTGCTACTGGTGAACCAACCACAGCCGGAGAAACAGATGGTTCAGGCTGTGCTTGTTCTCAGACACTCACAACAAACAATGCTACTCCTACTGCAGCAGAACAATTAGAAATCGATCAATGGTCTCTCGGTATCCCAAGTAGCAACACTAACATCTGACCTGATGTCATGACCTACTCTCGTGTCATCGCCAACATGAACAACGCTACCACTACTCCACCTGCTGTCAAAGTACAGGACTCAGCCAACAACAAGAGTACTCAATCATTCCAACCGGATTTTGGTATCGACTCTACTCCTCCGAGATTGACAGCGAGCAAGACCGCAGATTCTGTGACACTCAGCTTCGTCGATAATACTGCAGGGGATTCTGGTATATGGAAATTTAGCGATAATATCCCTGTAGGAACAGGTATCCTCAAGGGCGGTGCAAATAACGCCATCCTCTACCGCATCTGACCAAAAACCAACCTCGCTGCTCTCGAATTCGGTGCTGACTGTTCTCCACTCCCGGTCAAGAACACCAACTACTACAAGTACAAAGAAGTCCCAGCAGCTCCTGGCACACAGACTCTCACATTGAACTCATTTGACGTCGCGAACAACATCGTCGCTTACTGTATCCAGGACAATGCTGGTAACATCAATCGTGGTTACTACCCAAACAATCTGATGGGATGTTTCGCAAGTACTGCTATGCCAACTGTTCCTACTCTCTCACCATCTACTCTCACATCACACTACGCTCCTCTCCTCAAAACAAAGTTTGCTTCTGCTACTCTCTCAGACAATGAGAAGTACGGATACTCTTTCTCTGAGAGTCCTACCAATGCGAGTTGTTTCCGAGGCATCCTCTCAAACAACATCACGACTCTTGTCACCAACCAACTCAATCCTCGACCAGCAGGTGAAGTCACTCTTGATAACTGGACAACCAAACTCTCTACCATCAAGAACACGACCACACCAAATACCAATGGATACTACTACTACACTTTCTCAGCGAACACCAACAACACTCTCACTGTCACTCCTCCAACAGGTACTGGCACAAAGAATGTCATCGTTGATGGAGGTAATATCCAGATTAATAGTAACATAGAGTACACAGGATCAGGCAAGACACTTCTCCTCATCGCTCGAAAGAACAACGCAGGACAAGGAGGAAACATCTACATCAATCCGAGTGTCACACGTATTGATGCTATCATCATCGCAGACGGAGGTACTCTCATGAATGGTACGACAGCAAGTGGAGTCACTACCACCAAGAACTGGATCAGCAATGCTTCAGATCTCACCAACCGTCTCACTATCAATGGACGACTCTACTCGTACAACACACGTGGTGGATCTATCACTCCTCAAGCATCAGGAACAGACTTTGATCCTATCACATGAAACATTGGTAAGTACTTCGATACAAACTCAACGAACGCAACACAGCTCATCACTACAGCCACTCCAACACAGGCTGCTACCTACGACCTCGAACGTCTCCGCGTCATGCTCTCTGATGGTAACTCTCAGTGTACAACACAGGTGAACTACCAGGCAATGACAACAATAAATCTCCCTGCGCTTCTCATCAAACCAAGTGGATTTACTGGAGGTAGCTGTTCGTTTTAAAAAATAAATATATTTTTAAATACCTCTCATCACGAGAGGTATTTTTTTGTTGTGATATTTTTTTTATTTTTTTCTGTGTGTGAAAAATAAAAAATACTCTACCTCGTTTTCAGCATATATATGCTATTATCTCATGATGTATATTTTTTTATAAATTTTTTTCTCGAAAAATTCTTACAAAAAATATTTTTTCTACTTGTCGATTTCATGATATATAAGCCATAATCTCATGTATGATTTTATTTTATTATTTTTTTGAAATATTATTTTTCTTCATTTTATTTTTTGAAGAAATTTTTTTTGGTTGAGTTTTGCTTATATACAAGCGATTAAAAATTTTATTTTTTTGTGAAAAATATTTTTTGAATAATCGTATTATTGTTTGTAGTGATATTTTGTTGCATGAAAATAATTTTTGGAAAGGTAATAACTAATGCTAAAAATGCATATATATATACAATTTTTTCACGTTCGTTTTTTATTTTTTTAATCACTTTTTCTATGCCAGTTGCAAAGAAAAAAGCTGCTCCTAAAAAAGCTGCTCCAAAGAAAAAAGTTGTTGCAAAAAAGGCTGCTCCTAAAAAAGTAGTCAAGAAAGCTCCAGCTAAGAAAGCTGTCAAGAAGGCTGCTCCTAAAAAAGCTGTCAAGAAGGCTGCAAAGAAGAAATAATTCTTCTGATTTTTTTTAAAAATATACCTCTCATCTCGAGAGGTATTTTTATTTATAATGCTTCGTACTTTTGTTTCCAAAAGTACCAAAAGAATTCAGGGGAGCCAAAACTCGCTATATACTATTTTCATCATTTTAATCTGTTTTCATCCCGCTCAAACAGTTGCTCCCCTAAAAACCTTTTTCCGTTTTTCATCCACTCTTAATTGGAAACTGGAAGAATAAGGATATCCTGTATACTTACATCTATGACTCTCCATCCACAAACATCTATCGGACATGTGCATCTCACCGTCGCTGACATCGATCGTTCACTCGTGTTTTATCGCGATATACTAGGTTTCGAAGTCACGACGACGTATGGTGACTCTGCCGTGTTTCTCTCGGCAGGTTGATACCATCACCATATCGGACTGAATACTTGGAAAGGGGAGTGAGTTCCGCCACCACCTCCTCGCACGAGTGGTCTCTATCATTTTGCAATTCTTTTTCCATCACGACTCGAACTCGCAAAGGTATTACAGCGACTCATCGATGCAAACTATCCTCTCGATGGCGCGAGTGACCACGGCGTCTCCGAAGCGCTCTATCTCCGTGATCCAGATAGTATCGGCGTTGAGCTCTACTGTGATAGGCCACGTGAAGAATGGACATACATCGATGGGAAAATCGTGATGGTGACAGAGGCACTTGATTTGGAAAATCTTCTCTCAGAACTTACTCGTTAATTCTTCTCTATGAAAAAATATCTCTTCCCCCTCGCGAGTCTCCTCGGAATAACAGCACTACTCATCGCCATCGAATATACGTCTGGTCGTTCTGTCCTGTGACCTGATGGAAAATTTGGATGGTGGGATGGGAATATCTGGGGAAGTGAAAACTCTCAGCGTGTCGCGGATATCTATTCGCTCTCACACGTGATACATGGTGTCCTCTTTTATTGGTTTCTCACCTTTGCGAAAAAAATCCCGATGAAGTGGAGGTTTTTTATCGCACTCCTCCTCGAAGCTGGTTGGGAAATCCTCGAAAATTCTCCCATCATCATCAATCGTTATCGAGAATCGACCATTGCACAGGGATATTTCGGCGATAGTATCCTCAACTCCGCGAGTGATATTGTGATGATGGCGATAGGGTTTGTCTTTGCGTATTTCTGCCGGGTCTGGCAGAGTATCCTCCTCGTCATATTCTTTGAACTCCTCGCGCTCTATCTCGTCCGTGATAATCTCGTCCTCAATGTCTGGATGCTCCTCGCACCGAGTGAGACAATAAAGGAATGGCAGGCACAGGGGAAGGACTTGTAAATCGGCGTTGAGAAAAAGGTAGAATGGATATAATGGAAAAAATTTATGGCATCTCATTCCGATCTTACATTTCTCACGAACGAATCAGGTAATACACTTTCGGATAGATTCCGAACGCTCATTAAAGATACACAGTATTTTGATGTATTGGTTGGATACTTTTATACAAGTTGATTCTGGCAAATTTATCCAGAGATTGAGTCGAGCGAAAAGATTCGCATTCTCATTGGTATTAGTACCAGTAGAGAAGTGTACGATACAATACAACAATCACTGATCCTTTCTCATACAGAACTTAAGAATCAATATTCAGATAAAGTGACACAAGAAATAGAAAATGTGAAAGAAGTAGAAAAAGTAGAAAAAGGTATCAATATATTTATTGAATGGCTTCGTTCAGGGAAACTGGAAATACGAGCATATCCTACAGAAAAAATTCATGCAAAATTGTATGTTATGACATTTCATGAGGACGATAGAGATGTTGGTCGTGTCATCACAGGGTCGAGTAACTTTACCGCTTCTGGGCTTCGTGATAATCTTGAATTTAATGTTGAATTAAAAAATCGTTCTGATTATGACTATGCAAAAGCAAAGTTTGAAGAGCTTTGGCTATCGGGGGTAGATGTGAGTGAGAAATATATAGAAACGATTGAAAAGAAAACCTGGATGAATCAGACCATTACTCCGTATGAACTTTATTTGAAGTTTCTCTATGAGTATTTCAAAGAAGAAATTAACCAGACCGATGAACTCGATCTGCGTAGTCGCCCTGATGGATTCAAAGAGTTTGAATATCAAAAAGAGGCGGTAATTAATGCTAAAAAAATCATTGAAGAATATGGCTGAGTATTCATATCGGATGTGGTTGGTCTTGGAAAGACATATATGGGCACCATGCTCGCACAAATAGTAGGGAAAAGAACCATAGTTATAGCTCCTCCAAAACTTCTTGGTGAAGACAATCCTGGAAGTTGGGATAATGCATTTCGGGATTTTTGATTTCGAGCAAAAGACTTCCATTGCGAATCACGGGGTTCTCTTGAGAAAATACTGGATCGCCATGATCTGGAGTCATTTGACACAGTGTTGATAGATGAGGCACATTGATTCCGCAATGAAGATAATGAAACATATGCAAAAATAGCAGAAATATGTCGTGATAAGAAAGTCATTCTCATCAGTGCAACCCCATATAACAATAACCCATCTGATATTTTAGCTCAGATAAAACTTTTTCAAAGACCTAAAAATTCTACTATCCCAAATATAAAAAATCTTGAAGCTTTTTTTGTATGATTAGATAAGAAATTAAAGGGTCTAGATAGAAAAAAAGATAAAGAGGAATTTAAACGTGTTATCAAAGAAAATGCCCATCAGATACGTGAAAAAGTTCTCAAATACATTATGGTTCGTCGAACAAGAAGTGATATCTCGAAATATTATGATAAAGATATAAAATTTCCTACTGTTGCTGATCCAAGACCAATATTCTACACCTTTGATACGCATGAATCAGAAGTCTTTGATAAGACAATACAGCTCGCTCTCACTGAATTCAAATATGCACGTTATGCTCCGCTTCTAAAATTAAAGAGTGAAATGTGGAAAAGTGAACAGCAAGAAGTGATGAGTAAACAGGGGCAACGAAATATGATGAGCTTTATGCGTATGCTTCTTGTCAAACGATTAGAGAGTAGTATCTTTGCATTTCGTAAAACACTGGATCGATTCATCGAATCGTACGAGAGATTTTTAGAGCTCTATCTAGCAGGTAAAGTCTACGTGAGTGCTAAACATACAAAGAGAATTATCGAGGCTCTTGAGGATGGCAATATAGACTATGTGGATACACTCGTTGCTGAGTGAAAAGCTGATGAATATAAAAGAGATGACTTTGATCCATCTCTTCAAACAGATCTCGAATCAGACCTCCGCGTTCTCAGGGAAATCCATTCTCTCTGGAGTACAGTAGATCGAGATCCAAAAATTGAATCATTCAAGGAATATCTTCAATCAGAAAAAGCTCTTCAGCAATGAAAAATTCTCATTTTTACTGAATCTGAAGAAACTGCCTCATACCTCTGAAGAGAACTTGCTGAAATGTACGATAATAAGGTTATTGTATTTAGCGGAAGTTCTGGCGTGGACAGAAGTACAGTGCTTGATAATTTTGATAACAATGCCCGTAACAAAAAGGATGATTACAGTGTTCTAGTCACAACTGATGTTCTTTCTGAATGAGTCAATCTCCATAGGGGTAATGTGGTTATTAACTATGACATTCCGTGGAATCCGACACGAATTATGCAACGTGTAGGTCGTATTAACCGTGTGGATACACCACATAAGACTATACATACTTATACTTGTTTCCCTACGGAGAAAGGAAATGATCAGTTGAAGCTCAGAGAAGCAGCTGAGGCAAAAATTGAAGCTTTTATATCCCTTCTTTGAACTGATTCGAAACTCTTAACGGATAGTGAGGAAATTGAAAGTCATACATTGTTTGAGAGAATACTCTCTGTTGATATGGTGACAGGAGAAGATAATGTCGAAAGCGAGCTAAAATATCTCTCTATCATAAGGTTAATTCGTGATGAAAATCCAACTCTTTTTGAAAAAATTAAGCGTCTTCCAAAACGCTCAAGGTCTATAACTCGTAAAGAAAATATCGATGCTTCTCAGGTGCTCACTTATTTTAGAAAATGACGTATTGAGAAATTTTGTATTGCTGATGGAAGTATTGGACGAGAGATAGATTTTATGGAATCAGCTCAAATCATGGAGTGTTTTCCAGATGAACCAAGAGTAAAAGCAGGAGCTGAGTTTTATACACTCAAAGAGCAAAACGAGACTTTTTTTGAGTCTCTTCTTGCAATCCCTGCCGAAGAAACATCTGTCAGGAGATGAGCGAGCAATAGTGAATTTTTAATCAAAATACTTACTTCGCCATGAATACGAAAAAGTAATGTCTACACAGAAGAAGATGAGGCATACATTGAAAGAATTATTCAAGAGATCGATCATGGAGGGATTCCAAAAAATATTCTCTCTACACTAAAGCAATCTATCACAGAAACCCCAGATGTTGTGATGAATCCCCTAAAGATGCTCTGACTTTTGAAATCCAATATTTCTCCTCGATTCCTCTCTAACCAGACAAATATCTCGTCTTCGCTCGGAGGTTGACCTAAAGAAGTGATATTGTCTCTCTACCTCCTCAAGTAATTAATTATGAAGCAAGATGAAGCGAAAAGGATTATCCAAGACTGTTTGGAAAATACTTATAATTCAATTAATTTTGACCGACTCATTGCTAATATACTCACGACACCGTATCAAATAATTAATAATAAGGTCTGAGAGGCTTATGTTCGGGAGGCATTTCGAGATTCGATAAGTTCTTACGTGGTAAAAGGTATTTACGAAGACTCATCTAGTAAAAGAATTGCTATACTCGAAGTCCAACTTCGATCCGACACATCACTACAGCACGCTCGCACAATGCAGAGAAACTTTGTAGCTGATTTTCTGAAATGAGGTAATAATTATGGAAGACAAGATGGGGCATTGGTAGCTTTTGTCTGACCTGAGGGACATGATTGGAGGTTTTCTCTCGTGAAGATGGAGTATTCGCTCGAAGTGAAAGAGGGAAAAATCAAAACACAGGAGAATCTAACACCTGCAAAACGATGGTCATTTCTCGTAGGAAAAAATGAAAAGTCCCATACTGCTCAATCCCGTTTTTTGCCACTTGTAATGGAAGAGTCACACGGAGCAATATTCGCTGAAATAGAAAATGCTTTTGATGTCGAAAGTGTCACAGACGAATTTTTTGAACAATACAAAGAATGTTTCTTTCGATTCAAGGATGAAATTGATCGTGTTATTGAGCTAAATGATCGTGATCGTGCTCACTTTGAATCTATAGGTCTTGATACTGCCAACTTTGCAAAGAAGACATTGGGTCAAATAGCATTCCTCTATTTCCTTCAAAAAAAATGATGGTTTGGCGTTGCATCAGATAAAAAATGGTGAGAGTGACCAAAAGATTTTCTTCGCAAGCTTTTTGAAAGAAGGGAAAAATATGGGAAGAATTTTTTCAATGATGTTCTCGAACCTCTTTTTTATGAAGCATTGGCTACGGATAGATGAGAATTAGCCATTTATACGAGACTCAATAATACTCGTGTACCATTTTTGAATGGTGGTCTTTTTGAGCCTATGAAGGGCTATGAATGGGAAAAGACAGACCTGACTATCAATGATGAAGTTTTTTCCAATAATCATAAAACAAAAAATGGGGATATAGGAGATGGTATTTTTGATGTTTTTGATCGGTATAACTTCACTGTATCTGAGGATGAACCACTCGAAAAAGAAGTGGCTGTCGATCCAGAAATGCTCGGAAAAATATTTGAGAATCTCCTCGAAATCCGCGATAGAAAATCAAAATGAGCTTTTTATACACCTCGTCCAATCGTTCACTACATGTGTCAGGAATCGCTGATAGAATACCTCTCAAATGTCGATATATCAATTGCCCGTGAAGATATAGAATTTTTTATTCGAGAAAGTGAAGTGACACTAGAAAATGATAAAACAACAAAAAGGAAAATAGAAGAAAGCAAAGAAAAATGAAGAGAATATAGAGGAGATTATGTGTATAAAACACCTGCATCTATAAGAGAAAAGGCAAAAGAACTCGATCAGGCGTTATCGGATATCCGAATTGCTGATCCTGCTGTTGGATCAGGTGCATTCCCTCTTGGAATGATAAATGAAATAGTTCGTGCTCGTCAAATCCTTGCAGTGCATGCAGGAGCAAAAATAACTACCTATCAGCTCAAGCTCCACGCAATTCAAGAAAATATCTATGGAGTCGATTTAGAACCAGGTGCTGTGGAGATTTGCCAGCTCCGTCTCTGGCTTTCTTTGATTGTCGATGAGACAGTTCCTCACCCACTTCCAAACTTGAACTACCGTATCATGCAAGGGAACTCTCTAATAGAGGAGTATGAGTGAATCAAACTCTACGATAGCAAGCTCCTGTCAACTGAGAAACCAAAAAAAGCTGAACAATCAAATATATTTTCGCTCGAAGATTCTGAATCGAATAAGCTCTATACACTTCTGCAAGTCAAACTCAAAAGATTTATTGAAACTTCTGGGAGAACGGAAAAAAATGCACTCAAACAAGAGATAGATTGACTCAAATTCTGACTTATAGAAGCGACTCTCCGAGAGCAAAATAAAGAAGAAAAAATCTCCGAAATTCGTCGACTTAGAGAAGCAAATATTGCCCCTTTCTTTCTCTGGAAACTAGAGTTTTCTGAGGTTTTTAAAGAAAAAGGAGGTTTTGATGTGGTTATTGGAAATCCCCCATATGTAGGCACAAAAGGTACTACCGAAGATCAGAAAATTTGGCTAGAAAAAGAATTTTGATTCGCTGATGATCTTTATTCACATTTTTTCTTTCAAGGATTTAAACTTTGTAGAGAAAATTGAGCGGTAACATATATTACCAGTAAAACCTACTGGACTATACAAAGCAAAAAAAATGTAAGAGAATTATTACTCGATAATAATATTATTTATATTTATGATACAGAGAATCCATTTGATACAGCTATGGTGGATACTTCAGCAATACTCGTACAGAAAACCAAACATCAGCACAATAAAATAAATTTTTTCAAAGCAAGCAAAGATTACAGTAGGCCTATTGGATCAACTGTTGAAAAAGTAATATATGAAAAGGCTGTTAACAAAGTTATTTTTTGTCCATCTGAAGCTAATCTCAAGATATATCATCAATATAATGGCATAGTTTCTAAACTGATGAATGAATGGTGGAGTAAAATAAATACAAGTAAGAATATCGCTAAATATTGATCAGAACTTGAGGAATACCGTGAAAGTATAAAACCTTGAGATATATCACTTTTATGATTACTTACAGACGGTGGCCAGGGGCTTGCAACAGGAAATAATGGGAAATATGTTTGAGTTGTTGAGCATACAAAGGAGGCTGAGAGAATAGCAGAAACTCGGAAGAAAAAATTTCTTGAGGTCATAAATAGTAAAAAAATTACAGAGTTTGGTAATAACCCCGAAATTATTGCTGAATATTTTGATTCATTAGGCGAATCAGATATTCGAAAACTTTTTGATCTTTTTAAAGAGAAATATGGGCGTGACGTTTTCGGACAAGGGTACTTGTTTAGGATTGTATCAAAAGATGAGATAAAAAATATTTCTGAAATGACCTCAGAAGAAAAAAAGAATTGAATACGTGAATATCGGACTTTCGTTCCGTATGATAAAGGCGATAAAGATGGCAATCGTTGGTACTTACGAACGCCATATTATATTGATTGGAGAGAGGAAAATGTAAATCTATTAAAACATGATTCTAACGCAAGATATCAAGGACATCAATTCTATTTTCGAGCGGGTTTTTGTTGGAGTGATATTCATACAGTGTTAATTAAAACACGATTAAAGGAACAGAGTATTCATGACATAAAGAGTATGAGCATGTTTTCTTTTTCTCCAAAATGTACAGATAAATACCTTGTAGCTCTTCTGAATTCTACCTTTATTAGTAATTATGATTTTGCTTTTGTGAATGGCACCCAAACCTTCCAGATAAATGATGCACGTCAAATTCCCATAATTATCCCTAATGATAAACAACTTATCAATTTTGAAAATATTTTTGACAGGGCTTATGAAGTAAAAATTCAACAGTTCGATCACCAAATATCTGATAAGATAGCAGATGAAAAATTACAAGAAATTCAGATTGAACTAGATAAGGAAGTCTTAGATTTGTACGGTTTGACGGACAAGGAGATTGGAACTGTGGACACTTAATAATATTCTTATTTTCATTAAAATTATGCAAGATATCATCTGCCCTCACTGTAAGAAAGCTTTTAAAATCGATGAAGCAGGTTTTGCAGACATAATAAAGCAAATTCGTGATCATGAATTCGAACATGAATTACAGAAGCGACTAGTTGCTGCCGAAAAGGATAAAAATCAAGCTGTCCAACTTGCTGAAGCGACTCTCAAGAATTCACTACAAAATGATTTAGCAGAAAAGGATCGAGTCTTGCAAGACATGAAATCGCGACTCGACAATGCTGAAACTGTACAAAAGTTAGCCATGCGAGAAGCAGTGAATGCTGTTGAGAAAGAACGAGATAAAATTGCCTTTGAGCTCAAAAGCAAAGACACCGAAAAGCAACTATCCATATCATCACTCAAAGATAAGTACGAGACTGAGCTCAGATCAAAAGACGAAATGATTGCTTATTACAAAGATATGAAGGCTAAACTTTCGACTAAAATGGTCGGCGAAACGCTTGAACAACATTGTGAAACTGAGTTTAATAGGCTCCGTGCAACAGCTTTCCCAAATGCATATTTTGAAAAAGATAACGATAGTAAGACTGGTAGTAAATGAGATTATATTTACAGAGAATCAGATGCCGATGGAAACGAAATAATCTCCATAATGTTTGAAATGAAAAACGAAGGCGACGAAACTACTACTAAAAAGAAAAATGAAGATTTTCTACAAGAATTGAATAAAGATAGGGTAGAAAAGAAGTGTGAGTATGCTGTACTTGTAACCCTCCTTGAAGCCGACAGTGAATTATATAATTCTGGTATTATAGATGTATCTTACAAATACCCGAAAATGTACGTTGTGCGTCCTCAATTTTTTATCCCCATAATAACCCTTCTTAGAAACGCTTCGATGACCTCTTTGAAGTACAAAACGGAGCTTACATTAATGCGAGCACAGAACGTCGATGTTACCAATTTTGAGAGCCAGTTAAATGATTTTCGCGAATCATTTGGTAGAAATTTCAGATTGGCATCCGAAAAGTTTAAAACTGCGATTGATAGTATTGATAAATCAATTGAGCAACTTCAAAAGACAAAAGAGAATCTTTTGCGATCTGAAGATAATTTGCGTCTGGCAAACAGCAAAGCAGAAGATTTAACAGTTAAAAAACTAACTCGAGGTAATCCTACGATGAAAGCGATGTTTGAAGAGACAGCAGATGATGATAAATGAAAGAAGTAGGAATATATAAACGCTCTTAACTCATAATTATATGACGGATTACGACGAAGAAATTAATGAAATTGCAAGAAACTACGATCTCGACCCTGAGGTAGCAGAAGAAGTACAATCTTTGTCGGAAGAATTAGGTGTTGATATAGACGATGCGGTAATGATTCATGAAGCACTTTAAGAAGTTCCCTTAGTGCCTCTTCTCCACAGGGCTAACGCTCCTCCTAACATATAATTATCAGTCCCGCACAAGATTTATGGCTGAATTTAAACAAAACAGTGACCCCAGGAAGTAGAGTCACTATGCGACATTAGTATACGTAATGGTTGGGAGTGGGGGATTCGTTCCTCTCGTTCGCTGTGCTCACTGCCGGAGACGGCTCGGGACAGATATGCCTGCGGGCATATCTTCGAGCAAAGCTCGCCCTCTATTCGAATCCCACTACATGTCCTCAATTAAAAAATAAAAACCCTCCTAAAAGGAGGGGTTTGATTTTTTGGTTGGGAATGGGAGATATGCCTATCGGCATATCGAGTAATTCGAACACGGGTTCGAATTTAATATGGTTGGGAATGAGGGATTCGAACCCCCGATGCCGGATTCAGAGTCCGGAGCCTTACCACTTGGCGAATTCCCAACGTGAGAGTGAGTGTAATAAATTTTGTCTTTTTGCAAGCTCCTCTTTTTATACTGCTGTTGCAGATGCTTTTTTCTGATCGTATGTTTTTTGTCCACAGGCTGTGGGATAGTCTCCTGTGACACAGGCGAGACAGACAGAATTGATGTGCATACGCAGGGCGTTCACGAGCTTGAGGGGTGAGAGGTAGCGGAGACTGGTAGCTCAGAAGTTATGAGCGAGTGCTCGGAGCTCTTCTTCGGTGGGATTTTTTATATCGTGGAAGCTATTGGCAGCGATGAGTTCTTTTATATCTGCCATATTGATACCATAGAAACAGGGTGCTACGACAGGAGGAGAAGGGATGCGGATATGGATTTCTGCTGGTTCATAGAAATCCTTGAATGCTTGGACGAGGTGAGTGAGTGTGGTCCCTCGCACGATACTGTCATCCATGAGCACGACTTTCTTTCACTTGAGAAATTGCTTCAGGTTAGGATTGAAGATGTATTTTTCTTTTACTTTGAGTTTCCTGTTTTCACCTTCTGTTATAAATGTTCGTGTTGCGTCGGGATGTTTTGTGATCGCTTGGAGCCTGATAATGCCCGCACTATCTGCGTATCATTTTGCCGCATCTTCAGAACTAGAAGGGATATCGACGATGATAGTATCTGCGGGATCAAACCGATCATTGTCTTCTTCTCCGAGGATTTGTCCGAATCGATATCTGTATCCTGAAGCTGCTTCTCCCCAGAGATTGGTTTTCGGATCGGCGAAATAGACGGCCTCAAAAAAGCACCTCTGTTTTTCTACTGGTTCGAGGATATTCATTTTTGTCTTCTCAATTTTTTTTGTCGCACCATCGACCTGCATGATTTCTCCACTCGAGATGAAGTTCACATTTTCACATCCGATACGGAGGAGCGCCGTGCTCTCGCTGGCCACAAAGAGGAGTCCATCTTTGACACCATAGACCAGAGGGCGGAATCACCACTTATCTTTTGCGACGGCCATGTTTCCATTTTTATCGAGGAGTATGATATTACAACAACCATCAATTCTGTTATGGATGTATTCGAGAATAGTGCTTATATTTGTGTGTCATTTTCTTACTTCTCGGAGCATGAGCAATTTGAGCACTTCCGTATCCAGGATGGGATGGTGTTTGAGTACGAATCCTTCGGCTCGCAGTTCTGCTGCGAGCTCCTCTGCGTTCACGATATTGCCATTGAATGCAAACGATATGCCTGCTTCTGCCGTGAGCTCGTCTTCTTTGATTTCAAATGGTTGGAGGGCAGTCTCGCCTCACTTACCATCACCACTCGTTGTATATCTGGCATGTCACAAGAGTGCGAGGATTTTGGACCTATAATTTTTGAGAGCCTCGCTGATTCATTCTATAGAATTTGATACATGTCTCGATAGTTTGTTTTCTTCATAGATCGCTACTCCATAACCATCCTGTCCTCTGTTGCGGCTCGCGTTTAAGAGCGAGACCATTTTGTCGGTCATATGAGCGTGACTTCACTCGAGTCAGTAGACAGCGACTATTCCACACATAGAAAAAATTGAAAAATAGTGTTTTCTATATCATCATAGTCCCTGTTTTGAAAAAACAAACTTTAGTTATATGTCAGCCACCAGAGCATCGCTCGAGCGTTTTCCTTCCAGTTATAGGTCGTCATCTCGCGTGGTTCATCAAAGATACTTTGTACGAGTTTCCGTGCATTCGTGTCGCTCAGATCTATCTTGTAGACTTCTTCTTCACTCAGAGCTATCGCGAGTTCTGTCATCATCGGATGACCACTGAGAGCCAGAGAGTAGGGAGTGTTTTTTTGGATTTTCTCCAGGAGTTCTTCTATGATTTTCCCGCGTGCTTCGACAGCAGGAGTATCGAGGGTGTAGACAGGCGCGGTATGGATGATATCACCCGGGAGAAGCGATCGGAATTCGTATTTTTTTAGAAATTCGATGAGAGCAGGCGTATAGAGGATATCTGATGTTTCTCTCTTGAAGTTCATCGCATCGATATCAAAGGGGACATCGGTCTTTATCTGCGCGAGAAATTGGCTGTGTTTCGCAGCTACTCCATCACCGATCATGGCCTGGAGTTTTGGTGAGAGCTCACCGACATTGGCGATGATATTGTCGAGGGTGTCGTACTTTTCGAGGAGGGTGACGGCTGTCTTTGGCCCGATGCCTTTGACACCAGGGATATTGTCTGCTGTATCACCGATGAGAGCGAGATAGTCTACTATCTGTCCTGGATGCACTTCAAATTTTTTGACTGCTTCTTCCTCGTCGTAGAGTCGGTCTTTCATCGCGTCATAGACGTAGACATGTCGACCGATAAATTGGAAGAGGTCTTTGTCAGAAGAGACGATGAGGACACGCTCCATATCATCACGGTGTTTCACTGCGAGCGTACCGATGATATCATCCGCTTCGTATCCTGGCACAGCGACGCGGGGTATTCCGAGGAGGTCCGTGACTTCAAAAATCGCATCCATCTGAGATGCGAGATCATCGGGCATGCCGTCACGCTGTGCTTTGTAGGTCGCATCTGCTTCATGTCGAAATGTCCCGCCTCCACTATCAAAAGTCATGATGATATATTCTGCCTCCATTTTCATGATCTGCATGAGTGCTTTTGTGTAGCCGAAGATGGCATTTACGGGTTTCCCATCACGCGTGTGAAAGGGGGGTACCGCGTAGAATACTCGGAAAATCAGATTGAATCAGTCGATGATTATTAGCTCACGTTTCATGGCTCAAGTATAGTTGATAGAGGAGAAAAACAAGCGCATTCACCACAGTGTATTTGTACTTTTGTTTCCAAAAGTACCAAAAGAATTTAGGGGACAAAAACTCGGACAGTTTTCATCTGACTCTTCTGTATTCATGGACCTTAGACAGTTTGTCCCCTAAAAACCTTTTTCTGTTTTGTAGAGAAATCTCTATAATTTATAGTAGATACTTTTGTAATTGTAGATTTATGTTTACTTCTCTTTTTCACAAGCAAAAAACTTCACCCTTTGATCTTTTTCGCCATTATTTGCCACAGATGGTGTACTGAGCCGTTGATGGAACAGTGACGACGTTTGCGGTTGTAGCTGGTGCGACAGGGGGGGATCTCTCAAATAAGACGATTATTATTCTCGGCCTCGCAAATCTCTTTGCGGACGGAGCATCGATGTCTATCAGTGCCTACTTGGCTGCTAAGAGCGAGAAAATGGGTAAAAAAACTCCTCTCTCTATTGCGCTCTGGACACTGGTGGCGTTTGTGATTGTCTGATTTATACCACTGGTTCCGTATGTATTTGATATCGGGACATTTCAGCTCTCGTGTTTGATGACCGGTGTAGCCTTTGCAGGGATAGGTATACTCAAGGGATATCTATCAAAAACTTCAGCAATCGCTTCTGGTGTCCAGACACTCGCGCTTGGAGCCATTGCTGCGTTTATCGCGTATGGTGTCGGTGCATATCTCGCATGACTCTAAAATAAGGCTCGGTTTTCTTTTTTTCGAGAACCATGAAATCATATCTCGTACCACTCTTACTCTTCCTCTCCGGTATAGTCATCGGTGATATATGGTTTCGGGCTGGTCTCTTTCTGGTTCTCACGGTTGTTCTCATAGTGCTTGCTTTTCAGCACCGACGTTCAGCGTGGCTCGGTATTATATGCTTATTTGTCGGATATCTTCTGGCGTTTCTTTCTCTGACCTATTTCGGAAGTGAGCGTGAACGAATCGGTGAGATGGTGGCTTGGGGCGCCTACACACAATCCATTTCTGGAGTAGCACACGAGCTCGTGAGCACATCGGAATTTGCTCATCGATACCGCGTGACGGTATCGGAAATAGCGGAGAAGGCTGTCACACCATTTGATGTTTCTCTGATACTTCCACCGAATCTCTCACTGACCTCAGGTGATAGATTTCATGCGCTGGGTAAATTTGCTTTCCCACGGGATACAGAGGATTACAAAGCGGAGAAACAACTCTGGTATCGTGGCATGGTTGCTGAGTTTCGTACATTTCAGGTGGATAAAACTCCACCAGAGAAATACAGCATATTTGTCCGCATGAAGCAGTGGTTTGATGCGCAGCTCTCTCTGATTTTTCCTCCACGGGGATATGATATCCTCTCGGGTATCATTCTCGGACAGAAGAATAATTTTGATACGACATTTCGTGAAGAGCTCAAAGCATCTGGTCTTATGCATATCATGGTGGTCAGTGGATCAAACGTGATGATGCTGATTATCTTTCTCTCACTCTTTCTCCGTGCATTTCTGCCGTGGATACGCATCGTGATCGTGACGGGTGTTATCCTCTCATTTGTTTTCTTGGTAGGTGGCGAGGCTCCGGTATGGCGAGCCGCCTTGATGGGAATACTGGGATATAGTGCGAGTTTGTGGTGATACAGAATAGGAGCAATGATGCTGCCTCTCTTTGTTGCGACGATTCTGGCCCTCATCAATCCTCTCTCGATTGCCTATGATATAGGATTACAGCTCTCATTTTTCTCTGTTATCTGTATTGTTGTCTTTAGTAACTCTCTCACGAGATTGTTTCGTGGTATGTGACCTTTTTTTGATGAAGCTCTGGCTCTGACGGTAGCGGCGACCATCGGGACACTGCCTCTGACACTCTTTTATTTTGGGACTTTTTCTCTCGTATGACCTCTTGCCAATCTCCTGGCTGCACCAGCGATACCTCTCCTTATGTATAGTGGTATTGCGACACTCTGTGTCAGTGCTTTTTCTCCTGCACTAGCTACTATATTGGGATATATTCCATGGTTTGCCGTGACCTACCTCGAGGGTGTTATTACCTTTTTTGGGAGTCAGCAGTGGTCTCTCGTGACGCTCGATCTCTCTCGTTCTCGAGAAGAATTCATGATAGTGAGCATGGGGATATTGATTGCTGGTATTATCCGATTCGTTCGTCCCAGAGATTCCTCCTTATAACTCAACAGGGGGAGTGGTGACGAAGAATTCATCAATCTGGATTCACTGAATGAGGAGTATCATCTTTTTGGTAATACCTCGTGCGACACGAGCCGCATCAGCGGGCTGGATATCTATACCACGATCATAGAGGAAGTGTGCGATGACGTGTGCTGAGAGTTTTGTGAGACCATCTTCATGGACTGTATTCATCATGTCGTTGATTTTTTTCGTTGATGTCTGAGAAGGGTCTATCGTGATACATCACTTCAGCGTCTCCATCCAGATATTGAGATGACGTGCGAGTTCTGGGGCGAGAGGCTCACTGTATGTCTTTCTTTCGGAGACGGAGATTCTTGGAGGTACATTCACTGCTGCCATCTGGAGACCATCACGTACGATAGACATGTATTCATCTGAGAGAGGGAGGAGATATCCGAGCAGGAGATGTGATGGACATCTGGCGTTCAGGAGTGGGACGAGCTGGTTGATGACGTGATCGTAGACCGAGCTTTGGAGGAGTTTTTTCACGAGTTCAGAGAGCCAGACATCATATTTCTGAGCTTTTTTCTCATCTTTTTGTGTACGAGCTATGCCTGCGAGGGCCGCTGAGGCTTCTTCGCGCTGTTGCTCACTCTGTTCTGCGACCTTACCAGAGAGATTCAGACCGTCTAGGCTATCATTTCAAGTGTTGAGAGACATATGGTATATTATAGCGCTATTTTTTTCGGGTGGAAATTATTTTTTCTTTTTAAATAGATTTTTTATGCCACTACCGAGTTTCTTTACTCCTTGTACGACTGCTTGCGGTGTTGTAGATACAGAGATACCGACGCCGTCTCGATTCCTTGGATTCATATTTGGATCCGGTTGTTCGGTAGTATTGGTGTATCCAGCTGTTATGCTTGTCTGTCCATCAGGACTGGTGAGTGTTGGGCCGACACTCACGATACTTAATTTGTCATCACCACCTCATGTGACTCATACAGGTTTGATGGTCCATTTTGGTTTTTCATCATTCTTTGGCACTTCTGGTGCTGGTTGTGATGAGGCTTTTTTGAGCTTTTTTGCAGCAGCTTCATTTGTTTTCTCCCGTGTTTCTGGGCTTTTTTTCTTTTTTTGATCGGCATTTTCAGCTGGTTTCTTTGGTATTTTTTCTTCGGGCATAAGGGGACACTAGATAATATATATGCATCATTGTAAAACATCCTGTCCCTTTGTGCAACTATTGCGCGCCAGAACACATTTTGTACTCGTTTGCCTTTTTGCTTTCTTCCTTTCTTTCCAAAAAACTCACAAAAAACTCACAAATACTGATTTTCTCACTCAGATTTGGCAAGTCAACATGTCGTTTTTTATTTATTTGATGCGCAAAAGTACATTTTTTAAAAAAGTTTTGACACTGGGTATTTTTTCTCTATATTACGCCTCGTCACTTCGGGCAGTAATGCCTGAGTTGATATTGCTCCTTTACATAATCAGTACACAAAGAAGGTGAGGCTTCCGTGCATATTCA